>DATFWQ010000334.1:0-12643 GCA_035259145.1 Candidatus Dormiibacterota bacterium
GCCTCGACGCTGGTCGGGCCGAACACCGCCCCCATGAACGGAAGCGCCGAGTCCATCAGCTCCGGGACCTGAGCCAGGGCAGACGCGATCGGGCCTGGATCCCCACGCTCGTAGAAGGGCCGCGCGAGCAGCGGCGCTCGCTCCGCCGTCAGCAGCTCGATCTTCGCCATGATCACCCAGCCTCCTGCTTCGAGGGTGGCACCCTCTCGGAATGTCGTCGCTCTGCCAGCCAGTTGACGACTGCGGGGGCCGCCCAGGGGTCTTCCTGGAGCCGCCTGGCCAGGCACTCGAGATCTGCCAGGGTGTCGACGTCCAGCCAGGGCTCCAGCTCGACCGGGGCGCCCAGCGCCGACCTGGTGTGCTCGAGCACGCCCGGACCGCCCATCGGGACCTGCAGGAATGCCCTTCGCCGGCTGTCGACGGGAAACGCCCGCCGCAGGCCGACCAGGTAGTAGCCACCATCTTCGCATGGGCCCAGCACAGCAGGCGCCGATCGCAGCGCCTCGACGGCCAGCAGCAGGCGCTCGACCGGCAGCGTCGGGGTGTCGGCACTGACTGCGACCGTGTACGGGGCAGGCAGCTCCGAGACCTCGAACAGCGCTTGCCCCAGTCCGGGCCTGCTCTGCGCCAGGCAGGGCAGGCCGGTCAGTTCGCGGACGGCTACCGCGTCAGCGGGCGAGGGCACCATTGCGAGCACGTCCAGCCCCGCCTCCCGGCCGGCTGCGAGCAAGGTACGGGCCGAGTCCTGCAGGCTGGCCGTCCAGAAGCCATGGGCGGCCGCGACCCCGATATCCTCCGCGAGCCGAGTCTTGTAGTGGCCGCGCCGGGGCGCCTTGGCCATCATGACCAGCAGACCCCGACCCCGGGTCGCGGAGCGGGCCTGCCCCAGCATGGCGAGGCCGGCCAGCATTGACGGGACCAGCCGCCCTGACACCTTGCTCTCGCCGCCGACCCGCGGATGGAAGCCGACCGGTACCTCCGCCACGCGCATCGCGGGGTGCGCCAGGGCGCGGCCGACAAGCTCGACGGTCCAGCCGTAGCCGGTCTCGCCTGGTCCGATGGCAGCCAGCGCATCAGCCCTTACCACCTTGAATGGTGGAACGTCACGCACCTTTTGGCACGTCCTTGCCCGCAGAAGCGCGCATATCAAGCAGTTTCCGAACCGCGCGTGCCACGGCAGCGCGCCCGGGCCGATCCGCTGGCGCCTACCGAGGACCAGGTCCGCGGCACCGGCCGCCGCTGCCACCCGGGGCAGGTCCGCAGGATCGCACGACCCGTCGCCGTCCAGGAAGGCGATCAGATCGTGCCCGCGGGCAGCGAGGGCGCCGGTCAGGCTGGCCTGGCCGTAGCCCCGGCGTGGCTCCTCGATCACGCTGGCACCGGCCTCCCGCGACGCGTCCTGGGTGCCATCGGTCGAGCCGGGATCGACCACGTATACGCAGCAGGCGCCGGCAGCGAGCAGCCCGCTCACGACGCCTCCGATCGCCGCGACCTCGTTCCAGGCCGGAACCACCGCCGCCAGCCTGTGCTCAACCACCGGCAGGACCCCAGAGCTGGAAGCGGCCGTCGTCGCAAAGCAGCCGCCGTCCTTGACCTGGCAGATCGGCCAGGACGCGGTTCCGGTCTGGACGTGAGATGTAATCGGGCAGCCGGCCCGAGCGGTCCACGACTGCAAAGTCTCCGGGGCGGGCATCCGGCAGAAGCCGCAGCACCGGTCGAGAGGCGAGCGCGGCGGCGGTGCTGTCATCGGCGGCGGTCGGCGCTGTGGCGGGCAGCCTCGCTGTGCACGCGTGCAGGCGAGCCAGCGCCGGGGTGGGGTGCATCACGTCCACGCCTGGCAGGGGCCCAACAACTACACCCAGAACCAGCGCCGGGACGCTCATTCCAGCGATGGAGGCGGCGGGAAGCCGCTCCGGCAAGCGGCGGGCGCCTAGCCCGGCCGCAACGAGCAGCGGGACGACCAGAGGCAGCGCGTACTGGAGGCGAAGGTCGGGCTGCGGCCCATGAGCGCTCAGCAGGTCGGCAGCCAGCGGCGGCAGCGCCAGCGTCAGCCAGCCGGGACGCAGCAGCGGCAGGCCGGCGAGGCAGGCGACCATGCTTCCAAAGGCAAGCCAGCCCGCGGGGTTGGCCAGCGCGTGCGCGATCTGTCCGGCTGACGCGGCGTGGAGCCAGCGATAGTAGGAGTCGACCTGGCTGACGACGGACCCCCTGAGTGCAGGCATCACCGCGTACTCGATGGCGACGCCCCACGACACGGCAACACCGGCCAGGCCGGCTGCCGGGAGACGTGAGGGCCCGTGGAAGAAGAGCAGCGCGCCCACCACGGCTACCGCGTAGCCCTGGTCCTCCTTCGCGAGCAGGGCCACGATCGCCAGGGCCCAGCAGGCGACCCAGCGGCCGCGCAGCCCAGCCCAACCGGCGAGCAGAACGAGTGGGAGGGCCAGGACCTCGGTGTGGAAGCCGGCCCGGGCGGCCTCCTGCAGCGCCGACCAGAACGGCAGCGGGGCGGCGAGAGCGGCCGCCAGCCAGCCGCGACCGCGGGTCGACGGACCCCCTCCCCCGGCTTCGCCGGGTACTCCCCCGACTGCGCGGGGGAGAGTCAGCGCATCGAGGAAGAGGTAGGCGGCTGGGGCGGTGGCGGCTATGGCCAGAGCGTTGAGCAGGCTGAGCAGCCGTGCGTCCGCCGAGAGCCGCTCCAGCAGCGCGGGCACCGCAAGCAGGGGCTCGAAGTGCAGGCCGAGGAAGTTGGCGGGAAAGAAGCTGCTCGAGAAACCTCCGCCGTGGCCGGCGTTCCAGACGACCTGCTGGAAGAACGCCGTGTCGTAGGCGGGCAGCAGCAACGCGTCAGCCCGGCTGAGCAGGGTCCAGCCGAACAGGGTGGCAGCCGCGGCGGCAGCTGCCAGGGGCAAGACGCCTGGCCGGAGGGCGCCGTTCAATACATCCAGCGGGTGCCACATCCGCGGCAGGGTTCGGGTGGCTCGTCCGATGCATGTGCACGCCGGAAGGCCTCGTACTCGGCGCCGCTCCAGATCCGCGCGACCGGGCGCTCGAATACGTTGCCCATGATGATTCCCGAGTAGTCACGCGTGGCGAATGGCGCGATGCAGCACGGCAGCACGTTGCCGTTGGCCGTCACGTATGTCGAGCGCCAGGGCCGGGTGCATCCCGACCACGGGCGCCTGGAGTCGACCGGTCGAAGGGAATCCCCAGCGCCCATGCGACCGGTCCCCACCAGAGCGACCCCGAATCGGGAGGCCGCCTCCTCGCAGCGAGCCATCAGCTCGTCGTCTGTATGTCCCATGACCGACTGCCCCTCCGACGCCAGGCCCCTGTCGAAGTGGACGAGGCGCTGCAGCACCACAGACGACACTCCGATCTCAGCCGCTCGTTTGATGACGGCAGGCAGCTGGGCCAGGTTTTCCCGCATCGCCATGAAGAAGAGCGAGACTCGTGGGCGCTCCACGCCACGCTGCCGCAGGTAGACGCAGAATTCCGCCGTCCGTCGCATTGCCCTGGCGTAGCCGTCGACGCCCCTGATCGACCGGTACGTACGTGAGTCAGCTGCGTCCATGCTGACCCGCAGCTCGTCGAGGCCCGCCTCGACGAGGCGCTCCGCCAGGCTGTGGTGCAGCGCTAAGGCATTGGTGTTGAAGAGCACTCGTGCACCCCGCCGGTTGGCTTCGGCCACCATCAGCGGGAGGTCGCGAGCCAGCAGGGGCTCTCCCACCCCGTGGAGCACGACCCGCTCAACCCCCGGGAACTGGTCCAGGATGTGGACGAATCGCGCGAGGTCCAGATCAGCCTCGGGCTCTCGCTGGAAGAATGTTCGCGGGCAGGTCTGGCAGAGTTCGTTGCAGCGGTTGGTCGGCTCGATGTAAACCTCCCGCGGTGTTAGGCCGGTCACCCGAAGGCCGCCCCGAGCGTGCTGCCCCTCCTCCAGAACACCGCATCGAGCCCGTAGAACCGCCCTGGTCGCATGAAGGCCAGGCAGATGAGCGTGACCCACTCAACCGGGTACTCGTACAACCAGTGGCCGTTGAAAAACGTGGCAAACCAGAGGTGAAGCGCCAGCAGCGCGGCCAGGAGTGCGCCCAGCGGCGCCGCCAGGCCGAGGATCAGCAAGGCGCCGGCCGTCATCTCGGTCGCTCCGACGAGCGGGCCGACCACGGCCCAGTTGGGGACGAGCACGTTGAAGACGAGGTCGTGATAGAGAGTGACGGGGTGGTTTTTGACCTCGTGGACCAGGATCGCCCTGGCGCCGTCGCTGTCGATCAGGAAGAAACCGCCGGGAAGGTGGCCCAGCCCAGGGACGACCTTAGCAAGCCCGTTCGTGAAATACACCAGGCCCCAGAAGACGCGGAGAGCGGCGATCGCCAGTCCCATATGGCCCCATGATGTCACTCACATCTGACGGCGGCGTTACACCGGTGCTAAGCTTCCGGGTCTGTCATGGGCAGACCCAGCGACTGGCGCTATTACTCGTTTTTCTGCTTTACCGGGCCGGCGGGAGGCCGGAGCCGGACGAAGTAGCGCACCCCCTCGTCCCCGCTCCCCCGCCGGCCGGGCTCTGGCGGACGGGGTGGAGTGAACAGACAGGAGTGACGAGGAGCATGCTGGGACTTGAACGACCAAGAGTCGAACGCCGGCGCGCTGTGCGCGTCGGCAACCTTACGGTTGGAGGCTCCCGGCCGGCACTGGTCGCTGGACCCTGCTCCGTGGAACCGGGCTACGTGGAGCAGGCGCTGGCGCTGGCGGGCGCCGGCGTCGACGCGCTGAGGGCCGGGATCTTCAAGCCCCGGACCCACCCCGACAGCTTCCAGGGCATGGGCCTGGTGGCGATGCCGCTCCTGGAGGAGGTTAAGCGCCGGACCGGCCTGCCCCTGATCTCGGAGGTCTTGAGCGCCCAGGATGCGGAGGCGCTCGGCGACCGCGTCGATGGCTACCAGGTCGGCGCCCGCAACATGCAAAACTACCGGCTCCTGGAGGCCCTGGGCGACCTGGGGCGGCCCGTTGTGTTGAAGCGTGGCTTTTCGGCGACCATCGACGAGTGGGTGGCGGCGTCCGAGTACGTCAGGCGCCGGGGCAACGACAACGTCATCCTTTGCGAGCGCGGTATCCGGACGTTCGAGACGCGGACGAGGAACACACTGGACATCAGCGCCGTCGTGGTGGCGAGAGGACTGACCGACCTTCCCGTGATTGTGGATCCGAGCCACGCCGCCGGACGCCGGGAGTGGGTGCCGGCGCTTGCGCTGGCCGCGCTCGCAGCCGGCGCCGACGGGCTGCTGGTGGAGGCGCACCCGACGCCGGCTCTGGCCTGGTCGGACGGGCCGCAGGCGATCACTCTGGAGGCGCTGAAGGGCCTGGTGGAGGCGGTTCGGCTGACACCGGCGCCGACCACGGCTCCCGACCCGTGACGCTTGCGTAATTCCTGAGGCCCGGGAGCACAGCATTCGTACATTTGCGTAGTTGCGGCGGCGCGGGAGCACCGCATTTGTACATTTGTGCGGTTCCGGGTCGCGACCTCAGCGGTACTTCGAGAAGTCCGGCTTTCGCTTCTCCGCGAACGCTCGCGCTCCCTCCTGCGCTTCGTCACCGCGCACGAACAGGCCCAGCGTGTCGAAGGCGATCGTCCCGATGCCCGCGATCGACTCGGTGTCGGCGTTGAACGAGTGCTTCAGCACCTTGATGGCGGTCGGGCTCTTCTCCAGGATCTCGTCAGCCCAGCGACGCACCTCGGCCCGCAGCTCCGACCCCGGCACCACCGCGTTGACCAGGCCCCACCGCTCCATCGTCTCCGCCGAGTACTGGCGGCAGAGGTACCAGACCTCCCGCGCCCGCTTCTCGCCCAGTATGCGCGCCAGATACGCGGTGCCGAAGCCCGCGTCGAAGCTGCCGACACGTGGCCCCGCCTGCCCGAAGGTCGCATGGTCGGCCGCGATCGTGAGGTCACACAGCACCTGGAGGACGTGACCGCCTCCGATGCTGACGCCGTTGACCGCGGCAATGACCGGTTTGGGGATGTCGCGGATCAGCCGGTGAAGCGCTTCGACCTCGAAGATTCCGCTCTCGGTCGGGCCGTAGTCGCCCGTCTCCTGGCGCTGCTTCTGGTCGCCGCCGGCGCAGAATGCTCGCTCCCCGGCACCCGTCAGCGCCACCACGCCGACCTCGGCATCGACCCACGCCATCTTGAACGCCCGGATCAGCTCGTCGATGGTGCGGCCCCGGAATGCGTTGTAGCGCTCCGGCCGGTTGATCGTGATCCAGGCCAGGCCGCGGTCTACCTCGTAGAGAACGTCTTCCATACCGAGAGCAAGCGTAGAGCCTGGCTAGGCAGACGAGGGTCGCATGCCCGCCCTGGCCTCTGGGCGGAATGCGCGCGCAGCACGCGGTCTGAGGAATGCTCGTCGGTAGCGGGCGGCCCGCCGACCGCGGGGCGCAGTGGCCCCATTCGTCGCCGTGCCATGATGCTGCTCGCCGTGAAGCCGTTGGGGCGCTGGCTGGGCCTGGTTCTGGCCGTGGGCTTTGGGTTTGGCCTTGTCTTGCTGATCCTCTGGGCGGTCGTCGTGGTCCCACCGTCCCTGATCGATGTCCACGACATCCAGGACCCAGCCAAGAGACTTGAGGAGATCAATGGGCTTCGCACCACACTGGCCGCGGTGCTGGGCGGCCTGGCCGTGATGTCCGGCGCCGCGGTCGGAGCCCTCAACTTCCGGGAAACCAGCCGTCAGAACCGAGCGGCGCTCGATCTCCAGCGCCGGGGCCAGGTAACCGAGCGCTTCACGAGGGCCATCGAGCAGCTCGGCCAGGCGGGACCGGACAAGCTCGATGTCCGGATCGGCGCAGTCTATGCGCTCGAGCAGATCGCCAGGGACTCAGCGGACCTTCACTGGCCGATCATGGAGGTGCTCACTGCCTACCTGCGTGGGCACGCACCCTCTTCGCCACCACCCTTCGCTACCACCGGGCCAGAACGTGAGGTCTGGGAGCAACGCACGCCAGCTGATCACCAGGCGATCGCCACCGTGCTCGGGCGCCGTCAGCCTTCCCAGGACCCAGCCGATCAACGCTTGGACCTGCAACGGGTCGATCTTCAATATGTCATGTGGACGGAGGCCCAGCTGGAGGGGGCGGACCTCCGTGGAGCCCAGCTAGAGGATGCGAACCTTCGCAGGGCAAGGTTGAAGGGTGCACGGCTCCAAACGACGAAACTCACGAGGGCGTACCTCCGCGGGGCACAGCTGGAGTCCGCGAACCTCCGCCGGGCGCAGCTGGAGGACGCGGTCCTCATCAGCGCGCAGCTGGAGAGGGCCAACCTTTACGGGGCGCAGCTCAGAGGGGCAAACCTCCGGGAGGCGCAGCTCAACGGGGCAGACCTCAGGGAGGCAGATCTGGAGGCTGCGAACATCGAAGGTGCGGATCTCACCCAGGTGCAAGGCCTGACGTGGCCGCAACTGCACCTGGCGAAGAACGTGGATCGGAGCCGGTTGCCGGCTTACCTTGGCGAAGAGCCTGGCGAGCATGAGCGATCAGGACCCGACCTGGCAGCGGGCGGCGCAAACACTGAGGGCTAAGCAGTGGGGCGATCCTGTCCGGGTGCCCGCACTTGCTCAGCCCGCCTCTGAGCGCTGGCGCTCAGGCGCAGCTGGTCAGAACCAGCTGCGGACCGGCCTCGATAGTCATGCCCGGCCGCGAGGCGGCGAGCGTCTGAAGCGCCGACAACAATGCTGCCGTGCTGGCGCTGTTGCTATTCGAAACCCGGTCACGAACGCAGAACCGATCGCCCTGCGACCAGGCGACGTAGCGGTCGCCCGCCCAGGCGCTCGTCGCGGAGTCGAACTGAGCGGCACTCAGCGTGCCAGCCCGAACCAGGGCGTTGAGAAGGATGTCGAAGCCCAGCTCGCCGATCGTGCCCCGGTCGAACACCGCTCCGTCGGCGGCGGGATCCGGCAGCCGCTGCGGCTTGTCGCCGTGGAGGAAACGGTCAGGGTGCAACACCTGACTGCTCGCGGCCGGGTGGTTGCGGAATGCATCGTCCAGACCCTTCTGACCGCGGGCCTGCAGGAGGGCGCGAGTGAACGTTGGACCCACGACGTATGGAAACTCGAGCATGTCGATGAGGACCTGGGGCACGTCAGAGGGCATGGGGCCTCCACCACACTGCGTGCTGAGGGCCTGCCGGTCCTTGGCGGACAGGGTGGCGACGTACGCGGACTCGATGCGGACGGCGTCACCCTCCACCAACGCGACGTAGGCGGTGTCCGCGTCATCATTGCCGGAGCTGCTCTGGACCATCAGTGTGAACCACTGATCTTGCAGTGCATGGGTGAGCTCGTGCACGACGACATGCTTGACACAGACCGAGGCCGAGTTGCCCCGCACCTGGAGCTCCTTCGTGGCGGGGTCGTAGAAGCCGATGACGCCACCACCGAGAAGCTCCTCCTCCGCCTTCTCGGGATCGACGTTGGGCGGGATCAGCCCAAGGGCACGTAGCACCTTCGCCTGACGGTCGAAGCTTGCTCGGTCGCGCCGCTGCAGCTCGATCACCCGCTTGCTGAAGTCCTGGTCGGAGAGGTGCTGAACCTTGACGTGGTGCTTGAACTTGAGCCCGCGGTGCGTCTCCACGAAGTTGACGGCTTCGGGGACAAAGGCGTCGATGCTTCCCGCTGCGGGCGCGGGGGTGGCCTTGGTGGGCTGGACGAGGATGCCACGCGGTATGCCAGAGCAGGCGCTCAGCAGAACCAGGGCCGCCAGCGCCAGTATCCGGCCCGTCAGGCTGGCATGCCGTCCGCGATCCACTGCCTGAACTTCTCCGTTTGCCCTGGTGGCCAGGCGCCGTCGCAGGGCATGCTGCCTCCCTCGAGCCGCTCGAGGATCTCCTCGGCGTGATCCTTGACGTCGTCGTGGTCCCAGAGGTCGAACGCCCATTCCATTTCTGCGCGGTCGTATTCGCGGAAGAGGGGCTTGATGTCCTGTTCAAAGCCGGCCAATGTCGACCTCCTTCTACGGCGCGTGAGTGCGATGCCCGCCCCAGACAGGATACGGGGCGGAAGGTGGGACTTTGCCCCGACTGCTCACGGGGTCGGGGGATTCTGCCGCGGGCCGCTCGCCACACTGGGCGTGGGCGACGGCGTCGGCTTCTGCGTCGGCGTTGGCGTGGGCGTAGCGCTGGGAGTGGGCGTGGGGGTCGGTGACGGCCTGGCTGTCGGCGTGGGTGTTGAGGCGCTGACGGGCGGCACCAGCGCCCCTGGCGGCGGCAGGTCGGGCGGCTGACCGGTGCCGGCTTGTGAGAGCAGCCCGGAGGCCAGAACCACGCCGGCCAGCGCCGCAGCCAGCGCGATCGGGACGGCCGCCCACACCACCCCGGGCACGCCGCGATCGGGCCAGTCCCCGGTGCTCTGGGACGAGCGCCGGTAGGCCGCCCGCAGCGGCGTCAGCCGGATGCCCTCGGCAGCGAAGCTCGCCCAGGGTGCACTCGAGTACACCATCGCCAGCCAGAGCAGCAAGATCGTCAGCACGATCGTGCCGACCGACGCGATGGACAAAGTCGACAGTGTCGGCGCCATCACAGCCATGAGCGCTATCGCGGCGGCTCCAGCGAGCACCGCGATGGCGGTCTCCGCGCGCGACGAGCGGATCGCTTGCCACACGGACTGGCCCTCCTTACGCTTGGGAGTTCGCAAGAACGCGGCCTCGCGCCGAACCAGGCCTCGCAGGCACGCCAGTGAGACCACCCAGCTCAGCGCGAACCAGCAGCGCAGGCAGCGGACCGCGTCGCCCAGGCTGCAGTGCGACGTCGTACGAATCGCCCAGAGTGCTCGCCCCACTCCGGCGACCAGGAACACGAGCGGCACCAGGGCCAGGGGCCCGATGATCTCTCGCACCGGCAGCCTGTGGTGCAGGACGGTGACAAAGGCGGTCAGCAGTAGAAGCACCGTGAAGACCACCGTCAGCAGGTCACCAAACCACTGCACGCTGCCCAACAGGTAGTGGATGCGCTGTCCAACAGACAGTCGCAGCCGGTGCGGGGCGAAGGGAACGAGCTCGCGCCAGTGCATGCGCAGGATCTGGATCCCGCCCAGCGCCCAGCGGAAGCGCTGCTTCTTCAGACCGTCGAAGGTCAACGGCATCAACCCTTGCCCATACGGGGTCTTCACGTAGAC
The DNA here is from genome assembly GCA_035259145.1 of Candidatus Dormiibacterota bacterium. Taxonomy (GTDB): domain Bacteria; phylum Chloroflexota; class Dormibacteria; order Dormibacterales; family Dormibacteraceae; genus CF-161. The sequence continues at coordinate 10,164 of DATFWQ010000334.1, forward strand.
CCCGCTGTGGCCGGCCCCGAGCATTCGCAGGCTGGCCTCGGCATCCTCGGTCACGGTCTCGGTGCTCCAGCCGCCGATCTCCCTGAACACCGAGCGCCGGATCAGCCCCATCGTTCCGGCGAAGATGATGGCGTCGCGATTGGCGCGCGACGGCATCGTCACGTCGAAGAAGTAGCGATAGCTGTAGAACAGGCCCCGCAGGTAGCGATCGTCCTCCCAGTCCCGGTAGTGCTGGGGGGTCTGGACGAAGGCGACCTCGGGATCTGCGAAGTGACCCACAGTGTCATGCAGCCACCCCGGCTCGACTACATAGTCGGCGTCGACGATCCCGATTATCTCCACTTCGGGCGGCAATCGCCGCGTGGCCTCGTTGAGCGCACCCGCCTTGAACCCTGGCCACTGGTCGAGGTGGATGAAGTGGAAGCGCGGCCCGAAGCTGTGACAGAGCGCCTCGAGGGGTCGCCATACGACCGCGTCTTTCGTGTTGTTGTCCACGACCTGGACTATGTAGTTCGGGTAGTCAAGACTGGAGAGGGACTCGAGCGTCCGGCTGACCACCTCTACCGGCTCGTTGTATGAGGGGACCTGGATCGCCACGAAGGGCAGATGGCGCGGATCGATCCGGTGCAGACGCGCTCGCCGGCGGCTGAGGACGTCGAGGACCTCGAACGCGTATGAAAGCGTCAGGCCGAATGCGACCACCTCGGCCACGAAGAGCACCACCGTGCCCAGCCATACGATCGGGCCAAGCGGGTCGGCGGTGGCCGCCAGGACGGAGTAGATCAGGTAGAAGACCCCGGCGAGGGTGACGCTCGCCATCAAGAGGGATGCGAGATAGCTCCAACCCCTGAACAGGAGCCGCGCCAGCAGTCCCAGCAGCAGGGCGAGGAGCGGTAGGAACTCGCTCGCGGCGAGGTCGTTCGTCAGCCGGTAAAGAGCGGCCCCGGCGGCCGCGGCAGCGACGACACCCAGCGGCAGACCGGCCCACATGCGAGCCCGAATGGCACCAGGAATCGACACGACCAGGACTGTGACCACGAGGGACAGCAGGGCGAAGTACGCGAGGAGTTCCCCTGTCAACCCTTCACACCCCGGCTTCGGAGCGCCGCTGCCGCTGCTCGGGGTCAGGGATCCAACCCGGCATCCGGTTCAGGAAGTCGTCGTCTGCCGGTTCCTGCGGGAAGACCTTGTTCGGGTTGAGAATCCCTTTCGGGTCGAGCAGCTGCTTCATCCGCAGCATCAACCCCATGGCGAGCGCACCGTGCTCGGACTCGGCATAATCGCGCTTCAGTGCACCCAGGCCATGCTCGGCCGAAATGGTGCCACCCAGGTCGATCGCATCGCGGAATATCCTGGCGGCGGCCTGACTGACGAGGTGCCGCTGGTCGTCGCGGAACACGATGGTGGGGTGCAAGTTGCCGTCCCCGACGTGTCCGACCGTGACGATCTGAAGGCCGGTCTCCTCAGCCAGGCGGTGGATCCGGCGCGCCATTTCCGGGATACACCCGATCGGCACGGCGACATCCTCGGCGAAGAAGTTGCGGGGCATCCCCATCAGCACCTTGCCGAATGAGCGCCGTGCGTCCCAGAGGCCGTCCCGTTCGAGGCTGGACTGGGCGACCCGGTTGTCCACGCCGTCCAGCAGCTCCACCATCTGCATCAGCTCCAGCTGCACGAATTCCTCGTCATTGCCGTCCTGCTCGACCACCAGCACGGCCTCCAGGTCTGGCTCGAAGCGCGGGGGCAGCTTGTCGCGGACCAGGCGAAGGGTCCCGCGATCGAGGAGCTCAAGGGCCGCCGGCAGGTGGCCGGCCGCAAGCATACGAGAGACCGACCTGGCGGCATCCTCCAGCGTCCGGAAACCGACCATTGCAACCGCTCGATGGCGCGGCAGCGGCACCAGCTTGACGATGACCTCGGTCACTATGCCGAGGGTGCCCTCGGAGCCCACGAACAGGTGTATGAGGCGGTAACCGGACGAGCGCTTGCGAAGCCTTCCGCCCAACCGCAGCACCTGCCCGTCAGCGAGCACGACCGTCAGGCCGACCACGTAATCGGCGGTGACGCCGTACTTGACGCAGCGGAGACCGCCCGAGTTGCAGGCGACGTTCCCCCCGATCGTGGAGAGCTCGACGCTGGCCGGGTCCGGCGGGTACATGAGGCCGTGCGCGTTGGCGGCTTCGTCCAGCTGGCGGGTGATGACGCCCGCGCCGGCCACTGCGACCGTGTTGGGCACGTCGATCTCGAGTTTGGTGAGCCGGTCCAGGCTGAGTACGACGCCGCCGGCCAGCGGAACCGGGCCGCCGACCAGGCTGGTGCCGGCGCCGCGTGCCACGACGGCAGTGCCTGCTTCAGCGCACGCTCTGACCACCTCGGCGACCTGCTCGGTGTCCGCGGGCCGCGCGACGGCGAGCAGTGCGTGCGCCATGAAGGTGGCGTCGTGTGTGAACTCCTCAGCCGCGTCGCCGGCCAGGACGTGC
>DATFWQ010000335.1:0-5748 GCA_035259145.1 Candidatus Dormiibacterota bacterium
GGCAATCGACACAGGGTGATGGAGGTGTTGCGTCATCACGGACGCATCAGCCAGGCCGACATTGCCCGCGCCACCGGGCTCTCGAGATCCACGGTCTCAACCCTCGTCCTCGAGCTGCGCACAGCAGGTCTGGTCACCGAATTCGGAGATGGCCGCAGCGAATTGTCGCCACAGCGGCGCTCGGCGCCAGGCGGTCGTCCGCCGGTCCTTCTGGGCCTCGACGACTCGGCCGGCACGGCGGTCGGAATCGACTTCGGCCACAGCCACGTCCGCGTGGGAGTGGCCAATCTGTCCCACGAAGTCACTGCAGAGCGGTACCGGGCGTTTCAGGTGGACAACGACGCATCCGGCGCCCTGGGAGCCGCCGCGGCAATGGTCGGGGAGGTCCTGGCCGACGCCGGTATTGGCCGCGAGCGGGTGATCGGCATTGGGATGGGCATTCCCGGCCCAATCGATCGCCGGACCGGGACCATCGGCTCGGCCAGCATCCTGCCCGGCTGGGTCGGTCTGGCGCCTGCGGATGAGATGGCGCACCGGCTGGAGCTGCCTGTCGAGATCGACAACGACGCCAACGTGGGAGCCCTGGGCGAGGTCTACTGGGGCGCGGGGCGCGGGCACACCGAGATCGTGTACGTCAAGGCGTCCACCGGAATCGGGGCCGGCATCGTTACGTCGGGGCAGCTCTATCGAGGTGCGGTGGGCACCGCGGGCGAGATCGGTCACACCACGGTGGACGAACAGGGACCGCTCTGTCGCTGCGGCAGCCGGGGCTGTCTTGAGACTGTCGCCGGGGGGGTCGCCGTCGTCGAACAGGTCCGGAGCACCCAGCGCAGGGACCTCACGCTGGCCCGTCTACTCGAGCTGGCGGCGGCCGGCGACCCGGCGTGCCGGCGCGCGATCGCTGACGCCGGACGCCAGATCGGCGTCTCGATGGCCGCGGTCTGCAATATCCTCAACCCGGAGCTCATCATCGTCGGCGGCCATCTCAGTGAGGCCGGTGACCTGCTCCTGGGACCCCTGCGGGAGTCGCTGCGGCGCTACGCTGTGCGGGCTGCGGCGGAATCAGTCGGCGTCGTGCGCGGTGTCCTCGGTGAACGGGCGGAAATGCTGGGTGCGCTTGCCCTGGTGTTGCAGTCCACCGACCGGTTCTTCAGCAAGCGCCTGACGAAAGCGGGCGCCTAAATGAGAGGAGGTATCAAATGAAGGTAACTGGGATGCTGTCAGCCATGGCCGTCCTGGCCCTGGCGGTCACGGCCTGTGGGACGTCGTCCGGCGGAGGTGGCGGCGGTACTTCGGCCAAGAAGATCGCGCTTCTGCTGCCCGAAACCAAGACCGCACGCTACGAGTCCAAGGACCGACCGCTCTTCGAGGCCAAGGTCAAAGCGCTCTGCAGCGACTGCCAGATCATCTACAGCAACGCCAACCAGGACGCCTCGGCCCAGCAGTCACAGGCTGAAGCAGCGCTCACAAACGGCGCGAAGGTGCTCGTCCTCGACGCCGTCGACGGCGCAGCTGCAGCGGCCATCGCCAACAAGGCCAAGCAGTCCAACGTGCCAGTCATCTCCTACGACCGGCTGATCCTCAACACACCCAACGTCAACTTCTACATCTCGTTCGACAACCAGGCGGTCGGCAAGCTGCAGGGCACGTCGCTGCTGCAGGCCCTGGGCAGCAAGGCCAATCCGTCGATCGTCATGATCAACGGGGCGCCGACCGACAACAACGCGAAACTGTTCAAGCAGGGCGCCCACAGCGTGCTCGACGGCAAGGTCACCATCGCCAAGGAGTACGACACACCTGACTGGAGCCCCGATCAGGCGCAGAACGAGATGACCCAGGCGCTGACCGCTCTGGCCAACAAGCTGGACGGCGTTTACGCGGCCAATGACGGCACCGGCGGCGGCGCCATCGCCGCCATGAAGGCCGCCGGTCTGAAGCCGCTGCCCCCGGTCACCGGACAGGACGCGGAGCTCGCGGCCATCCAGCGGATCCTCATCGGCGAGCAGTACATGACCGTGTACAAGGCGATCGCGCCAGAGGCGGAAGGCGCTGCCGAGCTGGCGGTCGACCTGGTCAACGGCACGGCGGTGCCCAGCTCGATGACCAATGGCAAAACCGTCAACAACGGCAACAAGGACGTTCCCTCTGTGCTGCTCACACCGGTAGCGGTCACGAAGGACACCATCAAGACCACGGTGGTCGCTGACAAGTTCTGGACGGCGGCCGATATTTGCACCGCACAGTACGCATCCGCCTGCACGGCGGCCGGCATCTCGTAGTCTTCTTTTCGTGATAGTGCGGCGGGCTCACGCGGGCCCGCCGCAAACCTCATCTCCTTTTCGAGGCGGAGGGCAGATGGAACGTAACGGACGGCATCCGATCCTGGAGCTGCGCGGGATCTCCAAGCATTTCGGCGCCGTCCAGGCGCTCAGCGGCGTCGACTTCGAGGTCTATCCGGGTGAGGTCGTCGCCCTCGTCGGCGATAACGGCGCCGGCAAGTCCACGCTGATCAAGGCCATCGCGGGAATCAACCTGCCCGATACCGGCGAGATGATCTTCGAGGGCAAGCCGGTGACGGTCCGTGGACCTCGTGATGTGACGCGGATCGGGATCGCGACCGTCTATCAAGACCTCGCGCTCTGCGACAACCTGGACGTGGTCAGCAACCTGTTCCTCGGGCGTGAGGAACTGGACCGCCCGGTGCCGGCGCTGGACGAGGAGTCAATGGAAAAGCGCGCCATCGAGGTCCTGTCCACGCTCTCTGTAAAGCTGCCCAGCGTCCGGACCCAGATCGCATCGCTGTCTGGTGGCCAGCGCCAGTCAACGGCGGTGGCGCGATCCGTGTTGTGGGACGCCAAGGTGGTCCTGCTCGACGAGCCGACCGCTGCCCTCGGTGTGGCTCAGACCCGACAGGTGCTCGACCTGATCAGGCGGCTGCGCGACCACGGGCTTGGCGTCGTCGTGATCAGCCACAACCTGGCTGACGTCTTCGATGTATGTGACCGCATCGTGGTGCTTCGTCTGGGCCGGCGCGTGGCGGACTTTCGCGTTGAGGACGCGAGACGAGAGCAGGTTGTAGCCGCCATCACCGGCGCCGACATCGGCATCCTCGCCGAGGATCAGCTCAACACCATCAACGAAAAGAACGAGGAAACGATCTCATGAGCACGACCGTCGAGTCCGTCGAACCGAGACCGGCCTTCGACCCGCGTGAGTGGGTCGCGGGGCTGGGCCGCCGAGTCGTTCAGGGTGAGGTCGGTTCGCTCTCGGTCATCCTCGGCATCATCGTCATCTGGGTCATCTTCTGGCTTCTCAACTCGAACTTCCTGACGCCCCGCAACCTGACCAACCTGGTCTTGCAGCTCGCAGCGATAGGCACGATCTCGGTGGGGATCGTCCTCGTTCTGCTGCTCGGGGAGATCGACCTGTCGGTTGGATCCGTGAGCGGCCTCTGCGCAGCCATCATGGCGGTGCTCAACGTGAAGCGGGGCGTGCCCGCGGTGCCGTCGATTCTGGCCGCAGTGATCGCCGGTACTGCGATCGGGCTCGTCCAGGGATTCTGGTTGGCGCGCCTGCGGGTGCCGTCTTTCGTCGTGACGCTGGCAGGCTTGCTGGCCTGGCTTGGCGCGCTGCTCCTGGTCCTCGGCCCTACAGGAACCATCAACCTCTATAACCCGACCATCGATGGACTCACCGGCACGTTTTTCCCAACCGCCGTGGGATGGGGGATCGCGATTGCAGTGATCGTCGTCTACGCGGCCATGGGGCTGCTTCGCCGCCGCCGGCGGGCCCGAGCAGCTCTGAGCTTGACGCCGTTCATCGAGTACATGGGATCCGTGGCCGTGATCGCCGTCCTGTCCCTGGCCGCCGTGTTCGTGCTCAACTCCGACCGTGGCGTGCCGCTCGTTCTCTTGATCCTGCTTGGCTTCATCATCCTGTTCGACCAGGTGCTCAGGCGGACGCGCTTCGGGCGATATGTCTTCGCAGTTGGGGGTAACGCCGAGGCGGCACGCCGAGCGGGTATCAACGTGGCTGCGATCCGGATTGCGGTCTTTGCGCTCTGCAGCACGATGGCGGCTTGCGGCGGCATCCTTGCGGCGTCACGGCTCCTGGCTGTCAACCAGTCCTCTGGAGGCAGTGATGTGCTGCTGAACTCCATTGCGGGGCCAGTGATCGGCGGCACCAGCCTCTTCGGAGGCCGCGGTAGCGTCTGGACGGCGCTCACGGGCGCCCTGGTAATCACTTCGATCAACAACGGGATGGACTTGCTGGCCCTGTCCTCCTCTATCAAGTTTCTGGTCATCGGCGGCGTGTTGCTGGCGGCAGTCACACTGGACGCGCTCGCTCGCCGGGTTCGCGAGACGGCCGGCCGCGCGTAGCCCACGGAGCCTGCGTTATGGTGGCCCCGGGCCCTCGCTCACCGCCTCCTGTCCTTGACCACCTGTCCGCTTTTGACCACGACGACGGCGCGCTCGGGCTGGTCGAAGATGCCGGGACTGGCCAGCGGGTCGCCGTCCAGTGCCACCAGGTCGGCCAGCTTGCCTGGCTCGAGCGTCCCCAGACTGTCGCCCACTTGCATGATGCGCGCGTTGTCCCGCGTGGCCGAGAGGAGGGCTGCCATGGGGTCCTCCACAGCCGAGCGCAGGACCAGCTCCAGGCCGTGCCTGGTCTGATCAGGCCCCAGCAGGTCCGAACCGGAGCCGATCAGCACGCCCACCTGGCGGGCCAGCAGGATGGAACGTCCCATCGCCGCCTCCGCTCCCTCGACCCTGGGCACCACCTGCTCGGGCAGCCCCCAGGCCCGCCACTGGGTGGCCATCAGGTTCGCCACTGCCAGGGTCGGCACCAGCGCGGCGCCGGCCCTGGCCATGGCCCTGGCTGTGTCCTGGTCGAGGAACGATCCGTGCTCTACGCAGGTCACCCCGGCCGCGAGCGCGTTCCGGATCCCGCGCACGTTATGGGCGTGCACGGTGACGTAGCTGTTTCGCGCCTCCGCCTCCTCCACCGCGGCTCGGATCTCTGCAACCGAGAGCTGGGTGTCGTCGAGCGAGTCGGTCAGCGAGACCACTCCGCCGGTGACCATCAGCTTGATCTGGGTTGCACCCCGGCGGAAGTGCCGGCGAGCCGCCAGGCGCACCTCGTCCGGGCTGTTGCAGATGGCTTTGGCCTGGTAGAGACCGGGCACGGCGACGGGACACCAGCAGTCGCTGAACGGCACCTGGAAGCTGGCGTGGCCGCCGTCCTGCACTATCGATGGACCCGACGGGAAGATCCGAGGACCTCGCACCAGACCCGAGTCAATGGCACGGACGATGCCGCCGTCAAGTCCGCCGGCGTCGCGAACGGTCGTGAAGCCTGCATCCAGCGCCAGCTCGCAGTTTCGGAATATGCGAGCCGCTATCACAGCGACCGAAGTGGTGCCACCGTGGGTCAGCTCGCTCGAGGGGAACACGTACCCGAGGTGCGTATGGGCATCGATAAGACCGGGCACCACAGTGAGCCCGGAAAGGTCGACGACCTCGCCATCGCCCGCGACAGCCGCACGCAGCGAGGCGATCCTTCCATTCTCGACAACGAGTTCCCCACCTCGCACCGGGTCCGCACCGGTGCCATCGATGATGGTGGCGCCGGAGAACCTCATCCAGATCGGGTGGCTGTCGGTGTGCCGGGAATGTCGCTCATCGTAGGGAGGAAGCGGAGGCGCCGACCCGGCCTGAATGATCGGCGCGTCCGCCTAGCGGACGCGGG
>DATFWQ010000336.1:0-20684 GCA_035259145.1 Candidatus Dormiibacterota bacterium
CTGTACTTCGCCATCCTCATGAAGCGCGCCGACCCCCGGCATGACATCAGCGTCTTCGAGCGGAACCACCCTGATGCCACCTTCGGCTGGGGCGTCGTCTTCTCCGAGGGGTCACTCGACGAGCTCGAGCACGCGGACTACGAGAGCTACATATCCACCACCGGCGCGTGCGCCAAGTGGAACCCGATCGACGTCCGCTATCGCAACACCAGCACGCGAATCCGGGGCAACGTCTTCAGCGGTATCGGACGCATGCGCCTGCTGAACATCCTCCAGGCACGCGCCGTCGAGCTTGGCGTCGAGACCACCTTCCTCCACGAGGTCGACAGCCTCCATCCCTATCTGGACGCCGACCTCGTCGTTGGGGCCGACGGAGCCAACTCGTTTGTTCGCCGCGCGCTCGCCGACCGTCTACTACCTTCGATCGACCTGGCGCCGTCGAAGTACGCCTGGTTCGGCGCGGACCTGGCGTTCCCCGTCTTCACCTACATCTTTCGGGAGACCGAGTGGGGCCTGTTCCAGGCGCACTGCTACCCGTTCGACGAGTCCCGCAGCACGATGGTGCTTCTGATCTCGGAAGACACATGGATGCGAGCGGGCCTGGACGGGCTGGACGAAGAGGGATCGCTGCAGCTGTGCGAGCGCGTCTTTGCAGAGCACCTGCGTGGCCATCGCATGCTCTCCAACCGGTCGCTCTGGATCAACTTTCCATGGGTTCGGTGCCGCTCATGGCACACGGAGAACGTGGTCATTCTGGGTGACGCAGCCCATACCGCACACTGGTCGATCGGTTCCGGGACGAAGCTGGCACTGGAGGACGCGATCTCGCTGGCCAGGGCATGCGTCAAGCACCGCAACCGGCTCCAGCCGGCGGTGGCCGAGTTCGAGCTCGAGCGGCAGCCGGTCGTCGACCGCCTCCAGCAGGCTTCGCGCACCTCGTGTGAGTACTTCGAGTCGCTCCAGCGATACTTCACGTTCGAGCCGCTGCAGTTCGCCTACCAGCTGATGACGCGGACTCCTCGCGTCACCCACACCAACCTGACCGTCCGCGACGCCGACTTCGTACGTCGCGTTGAGACGGACTTCGCAATGCGGGCGACCGGTTGGGCGGGGTACGCCGCTCCGCCACCGGTCTTCGCCCCCTTGCGTCTGCGCTCGGTGACGATTCCCAACCGCCTGGTGTTCCTTAACGGGCCACTGGACGAAGGAGCCGGTCTCGTGATCAGCGAGCTCCACGCCGTGTCGCCTGATGGTCGGGTCGCCCCTGATACGCCCGTCGGCGTCCCCACATCGCCGGCGGATGGCTCCTCACTGGTCTGTCTCCGGCTGGGCCACGCGGGCCGGCGAGGTTCCTGCCGCTCGCGGAGGTTCGGCGTGGACCGCCCCCTGGCCGAAGCCGAGGCCTGGCCTGTGGTGTCCGCATCCCCGATCGCGCACGCCCCCTGGATGCCGGTGCCACGTGAACTCGATCAGGCCGGCATGGAGCGGATCTGCGCCGGCTTCGTGTCTGCCGCCCGGCGGGCAGGCGAGCTCGGACAGCGGCTGCTGCTGCTCGATTTTTCGCAGGGCACTCTTCTCGCGTCCTACATCTCCCCGCTGGCCAACCACCGGCAGGACGAGTTCGGCGGCAGCCTCGGGAACCGGATGCGCTACCCGCTCCAGGTGTTGAACGCGGTGAGGGCGGCGTGGCCCACCGAGCTCCCGCTGGCGGTTGCCTACTCGGCTGCCGACCACCTGAAGGGAGGCCTGCCGCAGGAGGAGTCGGTTGCCGCTGCCGTGCTGCTCCGCGACGCCGGCGCCGACCTGCTGCTGGTCCTGACCGGCCAGACAACCGCCGACTCACACCCGGAGTACGGCCCCGCCTACGGCGTCCCCTACTCCGACCTGGTGCGCAACGAGGCCGGCGTGCCGACGATGGCCTGCGGCCAGATCACCACGCTGGACGAGGTCAACACCCTTCTGGCGGCGGGCCGGGCCGACCTGTGTGTTCTTGACCGGTCGCTCCGTGCTGAACCAGCGCCAGCTCAGCGATAAACCGGCCTACGCGCTAAACCTCCACCACCACCATCGCGCCTTCCACCGTGACCGCGTAGCGCTCGGCCACGTACGGGCCGGGCACCAGTTCCACCGGGTAAGCGCGCACGCGCGTCCGCGCCGGGTCGACGAACGACTGACCCGTGCGGACGTCGAACTCCCACCCATGCCACGGACAGCGCAGGATCTCGCCCCGCCGCAGATATCGGTATTCACCAGGGGCGCCAGGCACGACGAACCCGCTGAGCACGCCCCGACACAACGGTCCACCCTGATGGGGACATACGTTGCGCAGGGCGAAGAACTCCCCGCCGACATTGAAAACCCCTATCGACCGGCCTTCCAGCGTGACGATGCGGCGGCTGCCCGGCGGGATGTCTGCGGCTGGCGCTACAGGGTGCTTCAGCTCTCAGGAAGCCTGTACAGCGCCCTCGCGTTGCCGGAATAGACCCGCTCCCGCGCACCCTCCGGAAGCGAGGCGAAGGCGCGGGCCGGGTCGTCGTAGTCCCAGTGCGGGTAGTCCGTGGCGAAGAGCAGACGGTCCCAGCCGATCCGTTCGAACACCTGGATCAGCTGCTCCGGCCGGTCGGGCTCCTCGACCGGCTGAGTCGTGAGCCAGACGTGTTCGCGCACGTACTCGGACGGCCGCCTGCGTAGTTCGGGCACCTCGTCGCGCATCGCCTCGAACAGCCGGTCCATGCGCCACACCAGAGGCGGCAACCAGGCCACCCCGCCCTCGATGCAGACGACCTGCAACCCCGGGAAGCGCTCGAAGACACCCTCGAACACCAGCGAGACGAGCTGCGCCTGAAAGGCCATGGCCATCGCGGTGTGGTCCTCCAGGTAGTAGGAGGGCCAGCCTGACGAGGAGACCGGGTGACCACTGTAGCCTCCGAAGTGGATGCCGAGCGCCATGCCCTGGCGCTCGCACGCCTCGAAGATCGGCCAGTATCGCCGTCGGCCCATCGGCTCCAGCGTCCTGACCAGCATCAGAGCCTGGACGAAGCCCGGATGGCTGGCGACGCGGTCTATCTCGGCCGCGCTCAGGTCGCCGGCGTCGAACGGCATGACGATCGAGGCTCGGAGCCTGGGCTCGGGCTCCAGCCATTCGGCCACCTGCCAGTCGTTGACCGCCCTGCAGAGCGCGGCGCCCAGCTCAACGTCCATCTGACCAGCGCCAGCGTGAAGGCAGTTGAGGATGCCGAAGCTGGTTTCCAGCGGGTCGAGCAGCTGCTCTCGCACGAACGCCAGACTGGAACCCGGAGGGCCTCCGCCGGGCGGCCAGGCGTCCACCCGCGCAGCCTGGGGGGCCGACTTCGGGTAGGGATAGCCCTGTGCCAGACCGTGCCGGTTCCGACCGCCGAACCTCTCCAGGTGCCGGCGCCAGCGCTCGGCCAGATAAGGACGGAGCCGTGCTTCAGAGGCTGGGTGGTTGTGGATGTCGCAATCCACCAGCCCGGCGGAGACCAGAGTGGCCACTCCGTCTAGTCTCTCAGGCGCGGGTACGTCCGACGAGCGTTTTCGTCGTAGTCGACGTCGGGAACCGGTCCCTCCCCTCCGCCGTACAGCAGCATCGACTCAGAGCCAAGATGAGACAGGACCTCAGCGAAGGCCTCGGCTGGCGCGTCGAAGGGGCGCACCGTGAGCCGAACGCTCCTCCGGACGATCTCCGAGGGGCGCCGCTCCACCCACGGTACCTCGCGGCGGAGACCTTTCCAGTTCTTGTCCAGGCGCCAGCAGAGCGACGGCAGCCAGCTGACGCCGGAGCGGATCAAGACCACCTTGAGGTCGGGAAACCGATTGAACACCCCCTCCAGGACCAGGCTCATCACCTGCGACTGAAACGCCTGGCTCTGTGATGCATGATCCTCCACCAGGTGCGACGGCCATCCGATCGGAGTGATGGCGCTTCCGATGTTGCCGCCCGCCCGAACCGCCAGTACGAGGCGGTGCCTCACGCAGGCCTGGTAGATCGGCCAGTACAGGCGCCGGCCGAGTGGGTGCTGGCCGCGCAGCGGCATGAGCACCTGCACGAAGCGGCCATCACCGGCCAGGCGTTCGATCTCCGCGACCGCGAGGTCGGTGCTCTGCGGGGCGACGGTGATCGAGCCTCGGAGTCGAGGGTCGGCGGCGAGCCACCTCGAACGGAGCCAATCGTTCAGCCCCCTGGCCAGTGCTGCTGCGAGGTCCTCGCTGTGCAGGGCCTCGATGGCCGTGATCGGATTGACCACCGCCAGTTCGGCGTCCGCCGGCATCGCGGGCTCGCGAACACCGCTCCCGGGCAGCTCGTAGCTCGGCTCGATGCTGCGCAGGCCGCGCTCGACGACGGTGTCCCGCCAGTAGCCGTCCAGGTGCTCGTGCAGCGCTGAGACCGGCGGAGCCGTGGCCGGGAGATCACAATCGATCACTCTGCTCATCTTGGATATTAGGAGGCGGCGTGGACAGGTGATAGGCTGCGCCCCGGCCGCAAAACCGTGTCAAACGCGTTCAGGAACCTGGCTGGTGTCACCCTCCTGGCATTCATGGTGGCCGGGCTCATGGCCCTGCTCTCGATCCTACTGATGACCTCCGGACCGGCAGACGGGATGACCCACCGGCACGAGAGCACCAATGTGGCAACGTCCTGGTCTACGCACTGGCAGCGCAGCGCTGACCCGGCTCAGTTCCGCTCAGCGCTCGGCGGCAGGGATGCTGAGGCCCCACCCGTCCTGGTGGGCTCTACGCTGTATGCGCTGGGCACCGACGGCCGGCTCTATTCCCTGGACCCTCGGAGCGGCAGCAGCCGGGCATTCGACGTCGGCAGCCGGCGGCGCCCCATCAACTTTCGTGCGACGGCGTCGCGGCTGGTGGTGGTCGCCCGGGCGTTAAATCAGGCGACCGGCCTGGCAGACATCAACCTCCTTGGCGTCGACCCGACCACGCGGACTGTCGCGTGGGATCAGCCGCTCGGAGCTGACGTCTTCATCGACAGCCTCGAGGTCGACGCCGACACGGTGTACCTCGGGGTGGGAGACAACGTCGACGGTGCCCAGTGGCGTGCCCGCCGCGACCGCGGCGCCGCGCCCTCGCTGCATCCACGCGTCCGGGCTTACGCTCTCGCCACCGGTGTATTGCGCTGGGAGCAGGCGTTGCCCGAGCGCAGCGACACCGGGCCAGCCGATGACCTGAGCGTGACGGCGGTGGGCAGCGAGGTGGTCGCGACCGAATTCACAGATGAGGTCTCGGTTGGAGTGGTCGGCCTCGATCGCAGCAGCGGTCAGATCGGGTGGCGTGACATGGGCGGAACCAGGGCGCTGGGCACGCTGGGCAACCGCCTGGTGGTCCTTTCCGGGACGGATGTCCTGATCATGATCCCGACCAGTGGCACCATCGTGGACCGCCTCGCGGGACTCGGTCCCAACAAGCCTGATGCCACCGTGGTGTCGGGGACCTGGCTGTACTGGACCGAATTCGATCGCGTCAGGGCGCTTGATCTGCAGCGGAAGCGGCAGCTGTGGCCACCCACCCAGCTCGACTACCGCATCCGTCCTGTCGCCGGCAAGTCGCTCACTCGCCCGGACGTCGAGGACGGCCACCTTTACGTCGGAGGCCGCGACGACGCGGTGTACTCGATCGACGTCCGAACCGGGCTGGTCGAGTGGAAGTTTCCGGCGCGTCGAGCTGTCCCCAGCATCGACTATCCCCCGCTTCGCGTTGCCGACACGGTGCTGGTGCAGGACAGCCAGCTCACAGCCTATCGGGCGCCTCCCTGACTCAGGCTGGCCGGTCAGACGGCGACACGCTGCTGGTACACGGACACGTGCCAGCCGGCCGGCGCGCTGACCCGCCCCCGGACCAGGGCGAAGTACGCGGCCTGCAGCCGGCTGGTGAGCGGACCCATCTCGCCCCGGCTCACCTGGTAGCCGTCGATCTCCACGACAGGCTGGACTTCCATCGCCGTGCCGACGAAGAACAGCTCGTCGGCGACGTACAGCTCGGTCGCGTCGACCTCGCGCTCTTCGACCACCAGCTCCAGCTCTCGGGCCAGGCCGATGACCGTCGCCCGTGTGATCCCCTCGAGGATCGAGTCCGTGGTGCGCGGCGTGATCACGACACCGTCACGGACCAGAAAGACGTTCTGGCCAGGGCCCTCCGAGACCTTGCCGCGCTCGTTCAGCATGACCGGGATGTCGAAGCCCTTGGTCCGGGCATCGAGCGAGGCGACGCGGCTGTTCAGGTAGTTTGCGCTCGCTTTGACGCGCGGTGACATGGCATTGTCGTTGAGGCGCCGCCAGGGGCTGAGTGTGACCCTCACGCCCGTCGTCAGCTTGGGACTGGACGGTCTCGGGAATGCAAGTATGAACGCGCCTGCCTCCGCGTCCGCCTCGCGACCCAGCTCCACCTCGTCAAAGTAGGCGACAACGCGAACGTGTGCGTCGTCCCGAACCTGGTTGGCGTGGAGCAGGTCGATCACACCGCGGACTAGGTCGTCGGGCCCATACGGCAGCCGCATTCGGAGGAACCGCATCGAGGTGCCGAAGAGCCGCTGCATGTGGTCGTGAACCCGGAACAGGAGCAGGTCATCGGCCACTCCCGATCTGTAGGCCCGGATGCCCTCGAAAACACTGGCTCCTCGAAGCAAGGCATCCGCGTTGACGTGAATCCGGCTGTCCTCCCAGGCCGTGATCCTGCCGTTCATCCATGTGTTCTGCGGCTTCAACTGCAAACCTCCTTGGGGGACATGGCTGCTGGACGAATAGAACGCTCACGCAGTGGCGGCCACCGCTCGCAGCTCTCCGCGTTTCTGGTTCGCGTACTCGACCGCCGCCGCGGCGCTGCGAACCTTGATCCGCTCGTAGCCGCGGATCCGATCTGGCACCGAGGCAAGCTGCACCGCGAGCTCGTGGTTGGCGGGAGTCAGGTTGCGGGCGATCTCCTCGAGGAGCCCCTCGTACCACCGGATCAGCTCGCGTTCCAGCCGCCGCACCTCGCTGCGGCCGAACGGGTCGAGGGCCGTGCCCCGCAGCCGGCGCATCGGTATCAGCAGGCGCAGCACCGGCGTGAACCAGCCTCGAAGCTCGAGCTTCCGCTTCAGTCCGTGATCGCGCAACAGCGGCGGGTGCAGGTTCCAACGCACCTTCGGCTCGACGAAGGTCCGCCGCAGCCGCTCCGCCCATTCGCCCTTGATCAGCAGCCGGGCGACCTCGTACTCGTCCTTGTAAGCCAGCAGCTTGTAGAGGTAGCGGATGGCCGCCTCTGTCAGATCGTCGCTATCGGGTCGGACCTCCAGTTCCCGCGCGTGCAGCGCGAGCACGGCGTCCAGATAGCGATGAGCGTAGGCAGCATCTTGATACTGAATCAACTCCCCCAGGCGGATGGCCAGCATCCGGCGCAGCCGTGCGTCCAGTCCCTCCGCGCGATCGAGGAGAGCCTGGTACTCGCGGCCGTCACCGCTCAGCCGCCCGACGTAGCGCGCGCGCTCCTCCGCGTAAGAGCGCGCCGGCGCACCCAGCAGGTCTTTCACGGCGCCGGGATCGTGCTGGTAGAGCCTGCCGTAGCGGAACGCCTGCAGGTTGCGCTCAACCGCGACCCCGTTCAGCTCGATGGCGGCTTCGATGCCAGCTCCAGTCATCGGCAGCCGCCCGGCCTGGTAGGCCACACCGAGCATGAAGGTGTTCGTCATCATCTGATCGCCGAATATCGCCTCGGCCGTCTTTCCGGCCTCCAACCAGACGTTCTCTCGCGCCTGGCTCCAGCTGTCGACCGCGCGTTGCAGGCGGGTACGTCCCGGCATCAGCAGCTCCACGTGGCGAACAACGTCGGCCGTGGGCTGTACCGTGCTGTCAGCGACGACCACCGTCCGTCCCGGTGCCATGCGGTCGGCGTTCACCTGGTTGACCGCGCCCAGGGCGTCCAGCGCGAGCACCAGGTCGGCCTGGGCGACGCCTACCTTGTTGGAGGGCTGCGGCTGTGCGCCGGCGTCCAGGACCACCAGAGAGGAGAGGACGGCGCCACCCTTCTGGGCCAGGCCGGTCTGGTCGAGCGCACGAACGGAGTAGCCTTCCATCAGCGCCGCGTAAGCCAGCACCTGATTTGCGGTGACGACGCCTGTGCCGCCGACGCCAGGCATGTACACGCGGTACCCTCCGGCCGGGACCCCGGCCCGGCTCTCGGGATCCGGAACGGCGCTGGCTTCCAGCCTCGGCGCTGTCCGGCGCACCATGCCCTTCTCGGCGTAGACCGTCAAGAACGACGGGCAGTCACCTCGAGTGCACGAATAGTCCTTGTTGCACGACGACTGGTGGATCTGCGTCTTGCGGCCGAACTCGGTCTCGACCGGCTGCACAGACATGCAGTTGGAGACGTCGCCGCAGTCACCACAGCCCTCACAGACGTCCTCATTGATGAACACGTACCTGGTCGGCTCAGGGAGCCTGCCACGTTTTCGGGCGCGTCGTTTCTCGGCTGCGCACTCCTGGTCGAACAGCAGCACCGTCGTCCCCGGCACGCCACGGAGCTCTCTAACGGCATCGTCGTAGCGCTCGCGCGGGTACAGCGTTGCATTGGCTGCAAAGGCTGCCCGGCGATATGCCTCGGGCTGCTCGGACACGATGATCGTCCTGGCCACGCCCTCGGTTTCCAGGTAGCGGGTGAGCGTGACCACGTCGCTGGCACCGGTGGGGTCCTGGCCGCCCGTCATCGCCACGTGCCGGTTGTAGAGCAGCTTGAAGGTGATGTTGATCCCCGCGGCCACGCACGCCCGCAGCGACTGCGAGGCTGAGTGGAAGAAGGTGCCGTCGCCGACGTTCTGAATGAAGTGCGGCGTGGCCACAAAAGGTGCGACCCCTATGAATGCTGAGCCCTCGGCGCCCATGGGAGCGGCGTTGATCGTCTGACGCTCCTCCTGGGTCATCATGGGCGCCATTCCGTGGCAGCCGATGCCACCGCCCACGAGTTCCCCGTCCAGGGCGACCGTCGATCGGCTGTGCGGGCAGCCCGGGCAGTAGTTGGGCGTGCGCGGGGTGAAGACCTGGTACCGGCGGCCGCGAACCTCGGCGATCTCGGCCAGCCGGTGCCGCGCGGCGTCGGTCGCGCCGAGCTCCAGGAGACGAGGGCCGAGCCGCTCCGCCACAGCGTCGGCGTCCAGCTCGCCGTGATACGGAAACCAGCTCTGGCCGTCGGCGTCCCGCTTGCCGGTGACACGGGGGCGGCACGACAGGTCGTAGAGCGCGCTCCGGAGCTGCGACTCGACGAGGTCTCGCTTCTCCTCGACGACGACGATCTCGTCCAGCCCCTCGGCGAACTCTCGGACGACCTCCGGATCCAGGGGATAGATCATGCCGACCTTCAGGAGCCTGACACCGAGCTCAGCCAGCTGCACGTCGCCCAGTCCCAGGTCGTAAAACGCCTGCGTGACGTCGGTATAGGCCTTGCCGGCGGCCACGACGCCGAGGCGGTCGCGGCGACCGCTCTGGACGATGGCGTTCAGCAGGTTGGCGCGGGCGTACGCGAAGGCGGCCGGGAATCGCTCCTCGTACAGGTGGCGCTCCAGGTCGACGGAGCCCGGCGCGAAGAAGACGAAGCTCTGGGGCTTTTGGAAACCGTCAAGCTCCGGGACCACGACGCGGGGCCGGTCCGGGCCGAGTACGACGGTATCGCCGCCGTCGCAGAGGTTGGTGACGCACTTGAAGCCCACCCAGGTGCCGGTCAGCCGCGAGAGCGCAATGCCGTGCAGGCCCAGCTCGAGGAACTCGGAGACGGAGGCGGGAAAGAGCACCGGCATGCCGCAAGCGACGAAGTCCCACTCGCTGTTGTTCGGCAGTGTGGAGCTTTTTGCCTGGGGGTCGTCAGCCGCCAGCGCCAGCATCGCGGAGTGCCTGGGTCCGCCGCCCAGGTTTGCGTGCTTGAAGATGTCCAGGCAGCGGTCGACTCCTGGACTCTTGCCATACCAGATGCCCACCACGCCGTCGTAGCTGGAGCCGAAGACCTCGGTCATCTGGCTACCCCAGACGTTGGCCGCGGCCAGCTCCTCGTTGAGGCCGGGGACGAAGCGTATCCCGAGCTCGGCCAGGTGACTCCGCGCCTGCATCAATGCGAGGTCATAGCCCCCGAGCGGCGAGCCCGGATAGCCGCTGATGAAGACCCCAGTTTTGAGACCGGCGGCACGGTCGCGCCGGATCTGCTCCATCGGCAGTCTGACCAGCGCCTGGACGCCGGTCATGAAGGCGGTCCCCTCGACGAGCGAGTACTTGTCGTCGAGCGAGACCGCTCGCGCCCCATTCCTCATCCCTTGATTGTGGCGCGCAGCGGGCGTTTGGGGCGGCGCGTGAGCGCCGCCCCTACCCTGCCCCCTTTACTTGGGCGACGGCCTCGGGGTGTGCCCGTGCTCGCCGCCGCTGTCGTCGTCCTTGCCCCTGGTGCTCCGGGTGACCTGCCGGTCGTCGTCCCCAGCGTTTTTCGCCGCTTTCGTGGTGGTCTTGTGGTGGCCCTCGTTCGTGCCTTCCCGGTCGTTGTCGCAACCGGTCTCGCCCGCCTCGTTCTCGTCCTTGTCGTTGCTGGACGCGCTAGCTCCGTCTTCCGCGTCGTTGTCGGCATCGAGCTCGTTCTGCTCTTTCTGACAGCTGTCCCCGTTGTGCTGGACAGCAGAGTGCGCCCGGTGCGTGTCACCGTGCTGGCTGGCGAAGACATGGTGAGCCTGGGCCGCCGGGCCGGCGCTGCCGGTGGCCGCAATCGCCACGACGGCGCTCCCCCCGACCGCCAGCACGGCAGCCGCGAGGCCGGCCATGCCCTTGCGGGTCAAGAAGGCAAGCCCTCTCCTCATCATCGACGTTCCTCCTCCCACTGCGTCATCTTCTAGAAGGAACGCCCTGCGCCGGCGAAGTACCCGTTTTCCGCGCTCGGGCTACCAGGACCTCCGCTGGCTCTGATGGCCGGCTGCTGCCTCACGCAGCCACTCGAGCACCTTCCACGGCGCCATCGGATAGGACCGCGGACGCACGCCGACAGCGTCGGCCACGGCATTTGCCACCGCAGCCGCCACCGGGATCAGTCCTGCCTCCCCTACGCCCTTGGCGCCGAACGGTCCCTCCGGGTCGATCGTCTCCACCAGCGAGACGTGAATGGGCGGCACTGCCAGCGCGGTCAGCATGCCGTACTCGCGGAGCGAGGGCTGCAAGATGTGCCCGTCGCCGAGCCCCAGCTCCTCGGTCAGCGCCAGGCCCAGGCCCATCACCGCTCCGCCCAGCACCTGTCCCTCCACCCCGGCCGGATTCAGGGCGCGCCCCACGTCGTGGGCGCACCAGAGGTTGAGCACCCGCACAAGCCCGGTCTCAACGTCAACCTCGACCTCTGCGACGTGGGCGCCGAAGCCGTATGCGGCCGAGATGTTGCCCATGCGGCGGTGGTCCTGGGGCTCGGTCGGCGGGTCGTAGAACGACGTCGCCATCAGCATCGAGCCGCCCTGGCGCAGCATGCGCCGCCGCGCCGCGCGCTCATAGGTGATCGAGCGCCCTGGTGTGCCGCGGACACTGATCAGGCCTTCCACGATCACCAGATCGGCGGGATCAGCCTCCAGTACTTCGGCTGCGCTCTCCAGCAGCTTCGCCCGAACTTCCACAGCGGCCAGTCGTGCCGAGTTGCCGGCCACGAACGTGGTACGCGAGGCGTGCGCCCCCACGTCCCACGGCTTCACCTCGGTGTCGTCGTTCAGGACCCGCACAGCGGCCAGCGGCACCCCCAGCGCCTCGGCCGTCACCATCGCAAGCACCGTCTCCGATCCCTGACCCAGCTCCGATGCGCCTGTGATCAGCGTCACCCGGCCGGCCTCGTCGACCTTGAGGATCGAGCCGCAGCCGTCGCTGGGGTAGATTCGAGCGCCGCCACCGACGTGGATGAAGGCGGCTGCACCAAGCCCGCGGTGGCGGTCACGCATGCGGCCCCGGCGCCCGGCCCACCCCGACTCGCGGCGCACGGTCTCCAGGCACTCGGAGAGCCCGCACGACGTGATCCTCATGCTCTGCGGCGTGACGTCACCCGATCGATTGGCGTTTCGCAGCCGCAGCTCGATCGGGTCGGTGCCCAGCGCCTCCGCCAGCTGGTCGATCTGCTGCTCGACCGCGAACGTAGCTTCCGGGTTCCCGAAGCCGCGCACCGATCCGCCGTACGCCTTGTTGGTATAGACGACGCGAGAGCGGACCCGACAGTTGGGCACCCGGTAGAGCGAGCTGATCGTCTGCATCACGACGAGCAAAGCGTGTGAACCCCACGCGTTGTAGGCGCCGTTGTCGGAGACGACGTCGGCCTCGCGAAAGACGATGTCTCCCCTACGATCGCAACCCGTCCGCATCCGGATGTGCATCGGCTGGCGGACTCGCGACCCGATGAACTCCTCCTCGCGGCTGAAGTGGATCTTTACCGGCCGGCGAGCGGCTCTCGCCAGCAGCACGGTGATGAAGTCGATCGGGTCGATGTCGATCTTGCCGCCGAAGCTGCCGCCGATGGGTGGCTGGTGCACGCGGATGTCGCGCCAGTCCAGGCGCAGGCAGTCGGCGATCGCCTTGCGGTACATGAACGCCATGTGCACACCGGTCCAGACGTCCAGCCGCCCCTCGGAGTCGAAGCTGGCCAGACAGCAGTGGGTCTCGATCGGGGCGGGGGCCGACAGCGGGCTGGAATAGGTGCCCTCAACGATGATGTCGGCACCGGCGGCCGCGGCCTCGACGTCGCCGTGTGAGAAGTCCCACCGCATCGAGACGTTGCCTTCCATGTCTTCGCGCTCCGCGTGGACGAGTGGGGCGCCCGGCTCTAGCGCCTGGTACGGATCGAAGACCGCGGGCAGGACCTCGTACTGGACCTCGATGAGGTCGAGCGCCTCCATGGCCGCCGCTTCGGACTCGGCGCCGACAGCCGCCACCTCGTCGCCGACGCAACGCACGCGGTCGCCCTTAAGCGGGACGTTGTCTCCGCCGTAGCCGAAGGGCAGCTGGGCGACGTTGCCGGCGTGCACCACAGCATGGACGCCTGGCACGAGCTCGGCGGCGCTCACGTCGATCCAGCGAACCCGAGCGTGGGCGTGGGGGCTGCGGAGGATCTTGCCCACGAGCATCCCCGGCAGACGCAAGTCGCTGACGTACTCGGTGCGACCGAGCACCTTGTCTTTCCCGTCGAGCTTGCGCTGGCTCGTCCCGATGACCCGGAGGTCGCTCACCGGCTCAACCGTAATGCGGAGCGAGGCCCGAAAGGTCAGGCAGAACTACCGCTCGTCGAGAACCCGCTTCGTCTTGCGCTCGGTCCGGGGCAGCGCACCCAGCGGCATGATCTCGACGTCGGGTCGCACGCTCAGGCCGGCGCGCAAAGCCTCCGACACCCGCTCCAGCAGGCCCTGTTCGACCTCGGCCTCGACTCGCACCAGGAAGCGATCCCGGCCGCCCTCACGCGACAGCAGCACCTGGTACTCGCTGCCCAGCCCCGCGACCTGCGAGAGCACCGTGTCGATCTGGGCCGGGTAGACCGCCACGCCTCGCACCTTGAACATGTCGTCACTCCGGCCCTTGATGCGGTCGATGCGTGGATAAGGACTCCCGCAGGGACAGGGCTCCCGGATCAGCCGCGACAGGTCGTGCGTCCTGTACCGCAGCAGCGGCTGCGCCTGCTTGCGAAGCGTGGTCAGCACCAGCTCTCCCTCGGCGCCCGGCGGCAGGGCTGCGCCCGTAGCCGGGTCGATCACCTCGACCAGGTAGTAGTCATCCCAGTAGTGAATGCCCTGGTGCCGGGTGCAGTCGATGCCTGCACCCGGCCCGTACAGCTCGGTGAGGCCATAGGTGTCGAAGGTCTCGATCCCCAGCAGCTCCTCGATCCGGCGGCGCATGGCCTCGCCCCAGCGTTCGGAGCCGAAGATGCCGACTCGCAAGGCAAGCTTGTCCACCAGGCCCCGGCGGTGCGCCTCTTCCGCAATCAAGAGGCCGAAGGACGAGGTGGCGCACAGCACCGTGCTCTGGAGGTCGAGCAGCATCTCGAACTGCAGTTCGAGGTTGCCGGGTCCGGTCGGCACGCTCATTGCACTCAGACGCTCTGCACCCGCCTGGAAGCCAATCCCCGCCGTCCAGAGCCCGTAGCCGGGCGTGACCTGGACGCGGTCGTTGTGCGTGACGCCGGCGTACTCGTAGCAGCGGGCGAACATGTCGGCCCAGTCCAAGACATCCTGGGCCGTATACGTGGCCACGGTTCGCCTGCCCGTGGTGCCCGAGGAGGCGTGCACGCGGACCACCTCCGAGATCGGCACGCAGGTCCAGCCAAAGGGATAGGCGTCGCGGAGCTCCTGCTTGGTGGTCAGGGGCAGCCGGGCCAGGTCGTCGAGCGTGTGGACGCTGCGCGGATCGATGCCCACAGCGTCCAGCTTGAGACGGAAGAACGTGCTGCCTTGATACGCATGCTGGACCGTCCAGGCGAGACCGCTCACGGCGTCTTCACCACCAGCGCATCCACGACAAGTGGGCAGCCGCCCCGAACCAGGATCGGGTTGACGTCCACCTCCACCACCTGGGGATCGCTGACCAGCAGCGCGGCGATCGCGTCCAGGATGCGCTGGAGGGCTTGCCGGTCTACGGGTTGTCGCCCGCGGTATCCGTCGAAAACTCGGGCGCAGCGCAGCCGCGCGATTGCCCGGTCCAGCTCCCCGGGCACGGGCGGCGCCAGGAGGAAGGCCACGTCCTGAAAGACCTCGGCCGCCACGCCGCCCAGACCGATGGAGACTATGGGCCCGAACTGGGGATCATGCAGACCGCCCGCTATCAGCTCCAGCTCGCCCCGAACCTGCTCCGCGACCAGCACGGTGCCGTCGCCAAGCGCCGCGAGCTCGTCCCAGACGGCGGCCACATCCGCGTCCACGCGCACCGCGTCCTGCTCGGTCTTGTGCGGCATTCCCGACGCCTTGGCGACGACCGGGACACCCAGCGAGCTGGCAAAGGCGACCGCCTCGTCGAGCGAGTGGGTCAGGGCCTCGCGCGGCCTCGGCACGCCGCGCAGAAGCGCCTTGCTCTCCCATTCGGTCAGAGTCAACCCGGCCGGCCCTCCACCCTCAACTCCCCTCACAGGCGGTAGAGACCGCCGGCAGCGGCCGCATATGCCGCCACTGCTCGCTCCGGGCTGGACAGGAGCGGGATTCCGGCTTCGGCCAGCTCGGCCTCGATCCTCGGCGCATCCAGAACGAATGCGGTCACGAGCTTGCCGGTGCGCCGGCGCGCGGCCACCACGCCCTGGCCGAACTCAGGGACGTCCAGCCCGCAGTTGATCACTATCACACCCTGATAGACCGGATCGTCGAAGACCGCCTGGATGGCGGCCGGAAAGGCGGCCGCCGGGCACTGCGGGGTCAGGTCGATCGGGTTCCCGACCGCTGCGAACTGGGGAGCCAGACGGCGGATGCGGCTCACTGTCGCTTCGCCCGGCGGCGGAAGGCGCAGGCCCAGCTGCTCGGCGGCGTCCGAGGCCAGCACTCCAGGGCCTCCCGAGATGGTCAGCACGGCGACGTCGCGGCTCGGGACAGGGCCGCTTGCGCCCAGCGAGTGCACGATGTCGAAGAACTCGTCCGAGGTGGTCGCCTCGATCACGCCCGCCCGGGCGAACGCGGCCTGTACGGCGCCGTGGCTGCCGGCCAGTGAGCCGGTATGACTGGCGGCAGCACGCGCGCCGGCCCTGCCCTTGCCGGCTTTGAGCACGACTACCGGCTTGCGGCACCGCTCGGCTGCGGCGACGAAGTGAAGGCCGTCTCGGAAGGCCTCCGCGAAGAGTGCGATCACCCCCGTCGCGGGGTCCGACGCAAGCCAGTCCAGGGCGTCGGTCTCGGTGACGTCGACGCTGTTGCCGACCGACAGGAAACGAGCCACGCGAAGGCGGCGGCGGCGAGCCTCCGCGAAGAACATGCCTCCGAACGCTCCACTCTGGCTCAGCATGCTGATGCTCTTGGCATCAGCGGCTTCTCCAGGAGGGGTGCTCCCTGGGGCCGTTCCGCGAGGTGCGTCGGGCAGCCGCCAGAAGTAGCTGCCGTTCAGCCATCCGTCTCCGTGCCGGCTGACCACGCCCATGCAGTTCGGGCCGACCAGCCGCATGTTCGCGGCTCGAGCGATCTCGGCCAGCCCGGCTTCGACGGCCTTACCCTGCGAACCGGTCTCGCCGAACCCGGAGGCGAGCAGGATTGCGGCGCGGCAGCCTGCCTGTGCGGCGTCGGCGACTGCCGCACCAGCCCTGGCGGCCGGTACTGAGATCAGGGCCAGGTCGACCCCCTCCTCCAGAGTGGACGTTGCCCGGACGCCAAGGATCTCGCCACCGGCCGGGTTGACCGCGATCACGCGACCATCGAAGCCGCCCGCCAGGACGTTCCGCAGCAGCGTGTGGCCAAGCTTGCGCTCATCGCGGGATGCCCCGTACACGGCGACCGAGCGCGGCTCGAAGATCGCGTTCACTCGCCAATCATTGTGGGGGCGACGCGGACGATCGGACTGCGATCCCCGACGCGGGCTCAGAATAGCCGTGTGAGCACCGTCACTCGCGGATCCGGGCTGCGACTCGACCCCTCCGACTTCCTGGACGTCGAGTCGCTGCTCTCCGACGAGGAGCGCCTGATCCGCGACACGGTACGCGACTTCGTGCGCTCGCGCGTGCTGCCCGGCATCGACGACTGGTTCGAGCGGGGCGTATTTCCGAAGGATGTGGCGACCGAGATCGGGCAGCTCGGCCTCCTGGGCATGCACCTGCAGGGATACGGCTGCGCGGGCGCCGGCGCCGTGTCCTATGGCCTCGCCTGCATGGAGCTGGAGGCGGGCGACTCCGGATTCCGCAGCTTCGTGTCGGTCCAGGGCTCGCTGGCCATGTTCCCGATCTGGAAGTACGGCAGCGAAGATCAGAAGCAGGAGTGGCTGCCGCGCATGGCTCGCGGCGAGGCCATCGGCTGCTTCGGCCTGACCGAGCCGGATTTCGGCTCCGACCCGGCCGGGATGCGCGCCACCGCCCGCCGGCGGGGCTCCGACTGGGTGCTGAACGGCAACAAGCTCTGGATCACCAACGGCGGCATCGCGGACGTGGCGGTCGTGTGGGCACGCGCTGACGACGGTATTCGAGGGTTCATCGTGCCGACCTCGAGCCGGGGCTTCAGCGCCCGCGACATACACCGCAAGATCTCACTGCGAGCCTCTGTGACTTCAGAGTTGATCCTTGAAGACGTAGTGCTCCCGGAATCGGCGGTCCTGCCGGGGGTGACGGGGCTGCGGGGCCCGCTCTCCTGTCTTAACGAGGCCCGCTACGGGATCATTTGGGGGGCGATGGGCGCCGCCCGCGCGTGCTACGAGGCGGCGCTCGCGTATGCCAAGACACGCGTTCAGTTCGGTAGGCCGATCGCCGCCTTCCAGCTCACGCAGCGCAAGCTGGTCGAGATGCTGCTGGAGATAACCAAGGGGACGCTGCTGGCGCTCCACCTCGGTCGCATGAAGGATGAGGGACGCCTGGCGCCGCAGCACGTCAGCGTGGGCAAGTTGAACAACGTCCGGGCGGCCCTGGAGATCGCGCGTGAAGCCCGCAGCGTCCTGGGCGCCAACGGCATCACGCTCGAGTACCCCGTCATCCGGCACATGAACAACCTGGAGTCGGTGTTCACGTACGAGGGCACCAACGAGATCCACACCCTCGCCATCGGCGAGGCCATCACGGGGATCGCCGCCTACCGGTAGCTCAGGGCCAACGGCCGGCAGTACGCCCTATCCAGGGCGCCGGACAAGGCCAACTCCCGGCACGCGCCGGACAAGGCCAACTCCCGGTACGTGGCCCATTTGCGCCGCAGCTGTGGGCCGGCCTCAGCGCGGATCGATGGGTGTCAGGATGCCGCAGGCGTTCTCAATCGCTCCGGCGGCGTCGAGGCACAGGTCTTCCCGGAACCGTGGGCCTATCACCTGGACGCCCTGGGGAAGGCTGTCGGCGATGCCCGCGGGAACCGCCGCGGCCGGTAGGCCCAGCAGGTTGACGGTCACCACCATCCGCATCGACCGGACGATCGCCCGCACGCCTTCGGGTGTCAGGTCGGCGCCGACCGGAAAAGGGGGCTCCGTGCACACCGGGGCCAGGACCAGCGGGTGCGTGAGCTGGAACTCTCCCCAGGCCCGGGCGATCGCCTGACGCGCCATGAACGACTGCATGTAGGTGCCGGCGTCGGTCTCGGGATAGGCGTCGAGCAGCGTCGATAAGAACCGGTTGGCGTCCTCGGAGGCCAGCGGTGACATCAGGGGCCAGATCAGCCGGACGTCGGCCGACAGCATGGTCATCCAGGTCTCGGCCGCCCGCGCCACCTCCGGTGGCTCCACCTCCTCCACCGTGTAACCTGCAGCGCTCAGCGCCTCGGCTGCCTTGCGGACGCCTGCGGCCACATGTGTCGAGGTGCCCTGCCCGGCCGGGTCGCTCACCAGGGCGACCCGGATTGGGGCCGGCAGCGCGTGCCCCTTCGTCGGCGCCGGCACGTACCAGGGGTCGCGCACGCTGGGCCGGCTCATCACTTCCAGCGCCAGCCGCAGGTCCGCCACGCGGCGTGCCATCGGGCCCTGAACGCTCATGAGCTGGATGCTGACCGGACTATCAACTGGCTCGACCACGGTCGCCTGCGGGACCCGGCCCAGCGTGGGCTTGATGGAACAGATGCCGTCGCATTGGGCCGGCCATCGCAGCGATCCCCCCAGGTCGTTGCCGACGCCGAGCGGCGTCATCCCGGTTGCCAGCGCCGCCCCCTCGCCACCGCTCGAGCCGCCCGGCGTCCGTGACGCATCCCAGGGATTGCGCACTGCGCCGTAAAGCGTGTTGTCGCTGTGCCAGCGGAGCGCGAAGTCGGGCAGGTTGGTCCGTCCGATCGGGATGGCGCCGGCGTCCAGCATGTGCCCCACATGAGGGGCGTCGATGGCCGGGATGGCGTCCTTTAAAGCCGCCACCCCCCAGGTAGTGGAGGAACCAGCCAGATCCACGTTCTCCTTCACGGTGAAGGGCACTCCGTGAAGTGCGCCCAGCGACTCGCCGGCGGCGAGGCGGCGGTCCGCCTCATCAGCCGCGAGTCTGGCTCTCTCGGCGAGAACGACTGTGACCGCGTTGAGCTGCTTGTTGACCGAGTCGATCCTTGCCAGGTGCGCTTCGGTGACCTCGCGGCTCGACGTCCTGCGTTCGCGGATCGCGGCAGCCAGCTCGGCCGCCCCCAGGGCCCAGAGTTCGGTGCGGGTTGTCGCCTCCACCGTTCTTACCTCCTTTCGGACTGTCAGCCTCCGGCCAGGACTGCTGCCCCTACAGCGCCGGAGAGGTCGCGCAGCTCTGTGGGCAGGAACTGCGGGGGTCGCTCGGGCACATGCAGGCGCGGCATCGTGGCCGCCCTGATCCGCTCCACGAAGGCCGCACCGAGACGGTCCCCTAGACCACCGCCGATGATGATGGCCTCCATGTCGAGCAGGTTCTGCGCGTTGGCCAGCCCGATGCTGAGGGCCCAGACAGCCTCTTCGATCAGCTCCACGGTCATCGCGTCCCTCTTGTCGAGGGCAGCAGCAATGACGCCGCTGGTGATGCGGTCGCGGTGCCTCGCGCGCATGATGTCGAACAGCCTGGTGCGGCGGCCGGCTTTGTGCCAGCGTCGCGCTGTGGCCTCCATCCGCGCTCGCCCCGCATAGGCCTCGACGCAGCCAAGCCGGCCGCAACCACACTTGCGGCCGCGGTCCTTGACCGTAGTGTGGCCGATCTCACCCGCCGCCCCTCGCCCTTCGCGGAGATGGCCTTCCAGGACCAGCCCGCCGCCAACGCCGGTGCCGACGAAGACGCCCAGAAAGTCTCTGTATGGACGGCCGGCTCCGCGCTTCCACTCGCCGCGCACCGCCACGCGCACGTCGTTGTCGAGCCTGACCTCCACCCCGCCCAGCGCCTTCGATACGGCCGGGCCGAGGGGCACCGGCGCCGACTCGAAACCGGGCACGTTGGGGGAGTTGGAGACCGTGCCTCGCCTGGTGTCGATGGTTCCAGGGCTGCCGATGCCGACCGCGACCAGGTCGGCCGGCGAGGCTCCGGCGGCAGAGATCGAGGTCGTGATCGTCTCGGCGATCGCGGTGATCACGGCGTCGGCGCCGGTGGCCGGCGTCAGAGCGCGCGAGCTTCCGACGATCTTGCGCTGGCCCAGCACGACCGTCTGGATCTTGGTCCCACCGAGGTCTACGCCCGCCGTGAGTCGTGGCATGGCCTAAAGCGTAGTGGGCCGCAATAGAGGACGTGTTTGCAAAGTCCGTGCGGGACCCGCCGTGTCAGGCGACCACCCCGCGCAGGCCCGACTCGGCTTGCGGAAGTACACGCGCTCTCCTTGACTCTCCTTGCCCGCCATCATCGCCGAATCACGAGGAGCGTCGCCATGTGTTCCAGTTCCCTCGTGGTCACGGATGAGCAGCGGCCGGTAAAGTTCAACAACATCTTGACGACCCTGCCGTACAGTGGTACGATACGAACAAGTGTTCTAAATGACGTCCCGCTACTCCGACCCAGGCTACTCCAACCTCGACCTCTCAGACAGCATCGGCCAGCTCGGCTCCTTCCTCTCCGCCGTCCTCTCCGAGCTTCTGGTCCAGGTCGCAGAGCTGGACCAGCGCGAGGCCTATCGCGACGACGGCGCCTTCTCC
>DATFWQ010000337.1:0-28437 GCA_035259145.1 Candidatus Dormiibacterota bacterium
CGGCACCACGCCCGGCCGCGAGTTCGCGCATACCTTCGCCAGCAGCGCACCTACGGCGCGGCAGAGCGGATGGTCTGCGGCCGGCACACGCACCGCTTCAACCGCCTGGGCCAGAGCCGCTGGGCCGGATTCATCTACGGCTTTCCTCGCCTGCTTCCCAGGCTGCTGCGACCCGTCGTGTACCACGGCGCATTCGGCAGCGCTCCGTATCAAGGGGTGATCCGCCGGCGGGCTGAGAGCGTGGTACCGCTTGCCCTCGCCCTCTTACCGCTCACCGTCCCGCTGCTGCTCCTGGGTCTGGCGCTGTTGCCCGTCTGGAGGCCAGGCCTAGCCGTAAGCGCACTGGCTGCTGGCCTCGTGGCAGGGTTCGGAGCCACGATGGCAGCCGTCGTACGTCCCGACCGGCGCGAGCCTTCCCCCGTGGCCTTCCGGCTGCTGGTCGGCTTTCTTTACGCGGCCCAACCGCTGGTCCGGACTTGGGGCCGCCTGAGGGCTCGGCCACTGCCCCCTACACCGTCCGCACGAGTGTGGTCAGGCGACCGCATCGCCTGGCTCGCCGAGGCTGAAAGGCAGCTTTCCAGGTGGGGCTGCGCCTGCCGGCGAGCTCGCGCTGATGCAACATTCGACCTGGAGGTAAGCCTGGTGGGTCTTGCCGTCTGCCGCGTGACGACGGCTGTCGTCTGGGGCTGGCTCCCGAGGTTCCGCACCAGGGTTTGGCCCGGGCGCCTGACGCTGCCCGTCCTGGCGGTCGGGGCAGTTATCGGTCTGGCCCGACCTCCTGTGGGAGCCGCCGTGCTGGCCGGGGCCGGGGCGCTGACGGCTTTCGAAGCCGGGCTGTTGACCCGGCTCGTGCGGAGGGTGCTGATTCGGACCTCGCGGGAGGCGGGGTGAAGTCGGCTTCGGTCCCTGACGCCCGGCGGGCACAGGCGCGAGTGCGCGGCCGCAGCGACGTCCGGCTGCTTCGACTACTGTTTGCTGAGGTCCGCCATTACTGGCCGGGCATCCTGGTTGCGCTGGTCCTCGACCTGGCCGCGACGCCGCTCACCCTGCTGGCACCGGTGCCTCTCAAGGTCGCCGTCGACAGCGTGGTCGGGCACAAACAGCTACCCGCCCTCCTGACCATGGTTCTTCCGAACGAGGTTCAGCGTTCACCAGGGCTGCTGCTCGCTTCCGTCGCGATCTTCCAGGTTGCAGTGCTCCTCCTTACACAGGCCCAGGGCACGGCAGCTGAGGTGGTCTCCACGAGCGTCGGCGAGCGGCTCACACTGTCGTTCAGGGCGCGTCTTTTCCAGCACGCCCAGAGGCTCTCGCTTACCTTCCACGACGCCAGGGGGACTGCGGACACCATCTACCGCATCCAGTACGACGCTCCCTCTCTGCGCTACGTCATCTTCGGCAACGGTGTCTCATTGCTGTCGGCGTGTGCACTGCTCGTGTCGATGGCGTACGTCACCGCTCAGATCGACCTGACACTCGCGCTCGCGGCGCTCGGCGTGGCGCCGCCACTGTTCTTGCTCTCTCGCAGCTATAACCGGCGCATGCGGCGCCGCTATCGCGGGGTGAAGAAGATGGAAAGCAGCGCCCTCAACGTGGTCCAGGAGGTGCTGGGCGCCCTGCGGGTGGTCAAGGCCTTCGGGCGCCACGACAGGGAGCTCGATCGTTTCTTCGACCAGTCGCGGGCTGGAGCGCGTGAGCGTGTCCGCCTCACGGCAGCAGAAGGCTTGTTCGGCCTGCTCGTGAACCTTGCAACGGGCACTGGAACCGCCGTCGTCCTGTACGTCGGGATCCTCAACGTTCAGTCGGGCATTCTCACCCTGGGCGAGCTGCTGTTGGTAATGGCCTACCTCAGTCAGTTGTACCGTCCCCTTGAAACCATCAGCAAGACGGTCGCCGACGTCCAGTCCTCGCTGGCGGGCGCGGAACGCGCTTTTGACCTGTTGGAAGAGCGGCCCGAGGTGGTTGAGCGTCCGCAGGCCAGGCCCTTGCGCCGTGCCCGAGGTCAGGTCGAGTTCCGCGACGTGTGGTTCTCCTACCGCGGCGGCTTCCCCATCATCCAGGGCGTGTCATTCACGGTTCCGCCCGGCATGCGCGTGGCCATCTCCGGCCCGACCGGAGCCGGCAAGAGCACGCTGGTCACATTGCTCACTCGCCTATATGACCCAGCGTTTGGGCAGATCCTGCTCGACGGCATGGACCTGCGGGACTACCGTCTGGCCGACCTCCGGTACCAGTTTGCAATCGTCCTCCAGGACAGCGTGCTGTTCTCGACCAGCCTGGCGGAGAACATCAGCTATGGACGGCCCGGGGCCAGCCCGGCTGAAATCGTGGCTGCTGCCCGGGCTGCCGGCGTCCATGACTCCATAGCCACGCTGCCAGACGGCTACGACACCCTCGTCGGTGAGCGCGGCATGCGGCTCTCTGGCGGCGAGCGTCAGCGAATCGCGCTCGCCCGCGCGTTCCTCAGGGACGCGCCGATCCTGATCCTCGACGAGCCGACCAGTGCGGTCGACCTCCAGACCGAGGCGCTGATCATGGAGGCACTGGACCGCCTGATGGTGGGGCGCACCACATTCCTCATCACGCATCGGGTGACCACTCTTTCGCGCTGCGACATCCACCTTGAGCTTGATGAGGGCCGCATCAGCTGCATGCGGACCGGCCGCGCCGAGCCACAGCGGCGCCCAGCCGCAATGCCGGCGTGGCCCATGACCTAGTGGTGGAACAGTCATCACCCGACCTGGCCGGGCTGGCTTCGGCGATGGCTGAGCTGCTGCCTGGCGTTGCCGTAATCTCGCGGCGGGCGAACCTTTTCAGCAGCAGCTTCCTGAGCGAGCTCGTGACCTGCCGGCTGGATGACGGCCAGGAGCTGTGCCTGTTTTGCAAGTACGGCACAGGAGCGGCCGACGGGACCGGCTTTGGCCATCGGGGCGGGGTCGCCTATGAGGCAATGGTCTACCGGCAACTCCTCCAGCCGCTCGGGGTGAGAGCCGCGCCATTTTATGGCGCGCACTTCGACACAAACACCCGCGCGACGTGGCTAGTTCTTGGCTTCCAGCAGGGCCGGCGCATCAACAAAAGGCTGGGCCTGGCGGCAGGCTGGATCGGCGAGTTCCAGCGCGCGGCTTCCGCGCAACTCGGCGACAGCCCACCGGCCTGGCTCAAACGCTACGACACCGAGTACTACGCGCAGTGGGCCCGCCGGACATTGGTGCTTGCAGTACAGCTCGGGCTATGCATACCCTGGCTTCAGCCGGTGTGCCTGGGCTTCGAGTCACTGGCCCAGGACCTGCTCGCTGCGCGGCCGACGGCAATCCACGGGGAGTTCTACCCCCACAACGTGATCCTCTACGAGGACGCAGCCGTGCCCATCGACTGGGAGTCGGCGGCGTTCGGAGCAGGGGAGATCGACCTGGCCAGCCTGACCGAGGGCTGGTCCAGTGAAGATGTTGACGAATGCGTGCGTGCCTACGCCGCGGCGCGCTGGCCGGAGGGCCGTCCGAACGATTTCGAGACCGTTTTTGACGCCGCCCGCCTCTACCTCGACTTTCGGTGGCTTGGGGAGAGCCCCGCCCAACTCGCGGACCCTGAGTCGCGCTGGTACCTCGACGACCTGCTGGTGCGAGGCGAGCGCCTGGGGCTGACTTAGGAGTGAGGTCGAGGCTGCGGCTCGTCGTCCTGGGAATGATGGGTCGCTTCCCATTCGGTGGCCACGCCTGGGTGTATTTGAACTGGCTTCGCGGGTTGAGCGGCCTGGGTCATGAGGTCTGGTACGTCGAGGACGACTCGGTCTGGCCCTACGATCCGGTCCAGAACACGGTCAGCGACGACTGCTCGTACGCGCTCCGTCATGTGGCCGGCTGCCTGGAGCGCATAGGGCTGGGCGAGCGATGGGCGTTCCGACTGGCCGATCGCGAGGGGGCGTGCTGGGGGCTCACTCCGGCGCGCCTCGATGAGCTCTACTCCGGCTGCGATGCGCTGATCAATCTTCAGGGTGGAACCGACTTACGCGAGCCGCACATGCGGGCGCCACTCCGCGTCTATGTTCAGAGCGACGCCACGACCTCAGAGCTGAGGCTTGCGGGCGGGGACGAGCACACGCGCCGAGCGTTCGCCGACCACGACGTCATGGTCACCTACGGCGAGAACTATGGCGCTGCAGACTGCGGTGTCCCGACCAACGGGGTTCGGTACCGCAAGACAAGGCAGCCCGTAGACCTGGAGCTGTGGCCGGCCGCGTACACGCCCGAGGCTCGGTTTTTCAGCACGATCGGCAACTACCGCCAGGCGGGCAACGACGTGGAGTACCAGGGTGACGTCTATCGCTGGAGCAAGCACCACGAGTGGGAGAAGGTCATCGACCTCCCCCGGTACACCGGACAGCGCTTCGAGCTGGCACTGGGCCTGGACGACGACTGCGACCGCGAGCTGCTCGAGAGGCATGGCTGGAGACTTCGGCAGCCGCTGCCGATGTCACTCGACGTCTTCGGCGCCTATCCGGAGTTCATCCGGGAGTCGCGGGCCGAGTTCACCGTCGCGAAAGACCAGAACGTGCGGCTTCGCAGCGGCTGGTTCAGCGATCGTGACGCCTGCTACCTTGCCTCCGGCAAACCGGTCGTGGCGCAGGACACCGGCTTCAGCAATGTTCTGCCCACCGGCCGTGGGCTCTTCGCCTTCAGCGGCCAGGAGGAAGCACTTCAGGCGATCGAGGCCGTCAATGCGGACTATCCGGCCCAGTGTCTGGCCGCGCGGCGCCTCGCCGAGGATCACTTCGAGGCCCGAGCGGTCGCCGACCGCTTCATTCGGAGCGTGGGCCTTGGCTGAGCCCATCTACCTGGTTGTCAACGCTGACGATTTAGGCGCCTCCCGAGGCATCAACGAGGGCATCGCCATCTGCCACCGGCGCGGTGTGGTGACGAGCGCGAGCCTGATGGTCACGGGACGGGCCGCGACGGAGGCGGCACTCCTCAGCCGTGACCTGCCTGACCTTTCGGTGGGCCTTCACTGGGATGTCTGGGGGGAGGACGAACGCGAGTTCGATCTCAGCGATCGGGTAGCTGTTCGGGACGAGTTCCGGCGTCAGCTCGACCGTTTCCATGCCCTCATGGGCCGGCTGCCCACCCATGTCGACTCCCACCGGCACGCCCACCGGCGAGCAGGTCTCTTGCCTCTGTTCCGGGAGATGGTGGAGCCCCTGGGGGTGCCGCTTCGTGGAGACGGGAGAGTCAACCTCGTGGGGGGCTTTTATGCCCAGTGGGAGTGGGGCGTCACAGACCTCGACAAGGTGAGCGTGGTGTTCTTCTGCCGGCTGCTGGAAGAGGAGCTCATTCCGGGCTGGAATGAGATATCGTGCCATCCCGGAGTTCCCTCCCCTGACTTCCGATCGGTCTACGGGGAGGAGCGCGTCAGGGAAGTCTCTACACTCACGGACGCCAGGTTGGTCCCCACGCTGAGAGCCCTGGGCATCCGGCTCACAAGCTATGCGGCCCTTTCGCAGTCGGCACTGGCCGTCGCGCGGACGGTCGTCCCTCTCCCCGGCGGGAACGGCACGAGCCCCAGGCCCGCTGGGACTAGGTGACCGGCGGCCTCGACTCGCCGGAGCCGGTCTCAGAGATCGGCGCCATCACGACGAGCACGCCCAGGTTGAGAGTGGCCCGTGCGGCTGCCGGGTCGACCGGCTTCGGCAGGTCCAGGCCGAGCTCCCAGGCCCCGACCCGCCAGTCATGACGATGGTAATGCTGGGCGTCCTGGGCGTATTTGCAGCTGGCGGCAACGCGGATCTGCGTCGGGGTGACCACCACCTCTACATGCTCGGGGTGGGCTCCCGGAATCGGCGCCGCAACGCTCAGCTGTCCATTGCCTTCGTAGACGTTGGCCGGTGGGATAGCCGCTTCCATTCCTCAGGTCCAGCTTAGCCTGAGCGCGTCACCCTCGCGACTGCTCTTACTCTTGTGGGCTCGGATCTCCTGGCTGCTACGCTGACGTTGGAGGCGATGAGGTCGATGGGGCTGATCGAACTGGCTGCGCTCCCGGTCAGGCTGAGTCCCGGACAGGCACGGCTGCTGCTTATAGTGGCGGCCGCCATTGCAGTGGCTCTTCTGGTGGGTGGCGTTCTAGAGGCCATGTTCGGTGGCGTGGTGGGGACGATCCTCAGGCTTACCGGTCACCCTCCCCCTCGCAAGAGCTCGTTCAGCACCGCGCTGGATGAGCTCGATGCGCGCCTGCGGCGGAAGGACAAATGACCCAGACGCCAAAAGGTGGAGCCGGCGCCGGGAGTTGGGCGCATCGCAGGCCGTCACTCCGGCTATCAAGATGTGGTGTCGGCGGGGAGACTCGAACTCCCATGCCCGAGGGCACCAGATCCTAAGTCTGGCGCGTCTGCCTATTCCGCCACGCCGACGACCGCGCCATTATTGCCTTAAGCATGAGCGCCCAGGCGCCCCAGGTCGACCTCTTCCGCGCAGCCGAGCTCGGTAATACCACCTACCTCGTCTCCGATCCCGAGAGTGGCGAAGCCGTGGCGATCGATCCTCTCCGGGACGTCGCCCAGTATCTCGACCGCGCTGAAAAGCTGGGCGTCCGGATCACCCACGCGCTCGAGACGCACGTGCACAACGACTTCGTCTCCGGCTCCCGGGAACTCCAGGCCGAGGCGGGCGTAACCATTGCGGCGGCCGAGGACAGCGGCCTTGAGTTCCGGTTTCAGCCACTCAGGGAAGGAACCGAGGTCTCAGTGGGCGCATGGAGATTGCGGACCCGGCGCAGTCCGGGCCACACCCCAAACCACGTCGCCTACCTCCTCCTCGACGCCGATGGCGAACAGCGCGCGCTATTCTCCGGCGGCGCATTGATGGTCGGCGCAATCGCCCGCACCGACCTGTTCGGTCCCCACCTGGCCACCCACCTCGCCCTGGAGGCCTTCCGCACGCTGCACGTCCGCCTGCGCCATCTGCCCGACCACATTGCCGTCTATCCCACGCACGGGGCCGGCTCCTTCTGCGCCGCGGCGGTCAGCGACGCCCCGACCAGCACAATGGCGCAGGAACGGCGCGCCAATCCCTACCTGACCACGACCGACCTGATGCCCTTCATCGCCCGCGCCCTTCACCAGGGGCCGTACCCGGCCTACTACCGGGAGATGGGGGCCATCAACCGGCGCGGCGCCAACCTGCTCGGACGCTCGCTCCCCACCCTGCGGGCGCTTTCCGCTGACGTCACCGACTACCACCTCAAGCTCGGTGCAGCCGTGGTCGACATGCGGCCCGGGCGTGAGTTCGATCGCGGCCACATCCCGGGCAGCTACAACGTGGGCATGGAGGGTCCGTTCAGCGCCTGGGTCGGTTGGGTGATCGAACGAGGCAGGCCCATCATCCTCGCCTGCGGCAGCAGGCGCCAGCACGCCGAGGCCCACCGGCAGCTCCTCAGGATCGGCTACGACAGCGTCGTCGGCCATCTCGACGGCGGCATCGAAGCCTGGGCGGCCAGCGGCCGCGACCTGACCACCTTCGAGACGGCCGAGGTCGCGGACCTGGCGTCGTGGATCCTCAGCGCGGAGCCCATGACCGTAGTGGACGCCCGCAATGAAGATGAGTGGGTCCATGGCCACGTACCGGGAGCCGTGCGCATGCCGGTGCCGGACATCTCACACCACGCCCATGAGCTGCCACGTGAAGCCCCGGTCGCCGTCCACTGCGGTGTCGGCTACCGCGCCGCCATCGCGGCCAGCCTGCTGGAGCAAGCAGGCCTGCGCCGGATCATCCACGTGATCGGACCCTACTCGGACTGGGACCGGCTGCACCTGGCCGCCACGGTTCCGGGCTAGAGGTGCGGCCGAAAAGCCCGACCGGACCTCTGGCGCCTATCCACCCCACGAAGCAGGCTTCGTGGGGGCCCCGGATGCGGCCCGTTGCATCCCCACTTCGTGGGGGCCCCTTTCTCCGGGCTTCCTGCGCTCCTCGCGTACGCATTGCTAATGCGCGTGCTCCGGTGTTCCCCACGCCACGAAACCCACGGGTTTCGCGGGGACCCCGAGTCGGCGGCCCGGGCGCATTCGGACCACCTGGCCCCCAGATGCCTCGGCCGGGTTTCCGGCCGCACCTCTAGTGGGCTGTATCTCGTGACCGACTGCCGGCAGTGGGCCGCCAAGCCCTCTGATCGGGCCTTCCCCAGCACTTGGTTCACTTGTGGCACAACTGGGGGCTGTTACAGGCCGCTAGCCAGGCAGGGAGTAAGCGACCCAGCCTGGCTCCGGCTGAATCAGCTTCCCGGACTGGATAGCGCCGTCAACGGCGTCATTGCACGTGGGAAACGAGAACCAGTTCACCGCGTCTCGAACTGGCGCGACGACTGCAGCCCGAACGGCCCCAACCAGCAGCTGCGTCAAGCCATCCTCCCAGGCGATCGGAAGGCCCTTCGAGGCAA
Organism: Candidatus Dormiibacterota bacterium; assembly: GCA_035259145.1. GTDB lineage: Bacteria > Chloroflexota > Dormibacteria > Dormibacterales > Dormibacteraceae > CF-161. The sequence continues at coordinate 8,419 of DATFWQ010000337.1, forward strand.
ACCGCTGATCAGCTCGAATCAATCGGGCGCTGTGCCTGTGCCCTCCTTCCCGACCTTCCAGAAGCACCTCCTCTGTGAAGACCGCACCGGTGCGCTGGAGGGCCGCCCGAGCGCGGCGAAGCGCACTTTCACTCACACCGAGCATGAGGATCTGCTCAAGCAGGAGCGGCCCTTCAGCCAGCAGGCCCATCAGGCGAGCTGCATCCGCTCCCACCGCCCCTTCGGCCGCTTCAGCGCCAGACCTGCGGCATAGCGCGGCCAGCGCGGGCTCGAGCGGGGCCCCAACGTATAGGAGCTTGCCGCGGTGGAGCCTGGTCATGATGACGTCCGGTCGCGTGCCGAGCTGCCCGGCCCATCTCCACTTGGTCCTCGGCCAGCCGCCGAACCCGCGAGCGTGAGGGCTGTACGGCTCCTCATGACACGCCTGGAAGAGGCTGGGCAGCCAGGAGTCAGCAGTCAGAGTCAGCATGCCACGGTCTCGGAGGAAGTCAGCGGCTTCGTCGAGCGTCTGCAGCGCCCCTCCGGGTGATAGCCGGCACAGGCGGTCTCTCCTCCCAAGCCACCACTGCAGGTCACGCACCCCCGACAGCCACCATCGCAATCACGCTCACCGCTCCGCTGCGGATGGCTTCCAGCTGCTCACGATCGAGCATCGTTCACCCATCTGACGCGGACCCGGGTTCCAGTGCGAAGGTGACCTCGACGGTCGCCACGACGTCCAGGTGACCAGCCCGCACCTGCATGTCCGTTGGCCCCGGGGCATTGCGCAGCAGTGCCGGCGCCAGACCGGCCTCGGAATCGTGGTCGGCCGCCGGCTCCGCCACTTTGAGCACGTTGCCCAGCCGGAGGCCCAGGGCGCCTGCGTAGGCCTCCGCTTTGCGGCGCGCGTCGGCGGCCGCCTGGCGGCACGCCTCGGCGCGGGCGGGGTTGTCTGGCTTGAACCGCCACCGCGGCCCGTCGACGCGCGCCCTGGCCCGGGCGACTGACTCGCTCATGAGCCGCCTGATTCGGTCCGGCTCGTGCAGCCGGACCACGACCTGGTTGGACGCCCGGTAGCCGCGCCGCGCCCAGCGGCCCTCGATCCGCTCGAACTCCTCTCGCACTGTGAGGCCGGAGGTTGATCGCGCCCTATCAGGCACAGCCAGCTCACTCAGCACGGCCACGAGCTCCCCGCTGAGGCGGGCTGCCGCGGTCAGCGCAGACGCGGCCGAATCTTCGACCGCAGACACCGTCAGCGCCACCTCCAGCTGATCCGGCTCGCCCGGGACCAGCGCGTGCCCCCTCACCACCACGGTCCCCGCAGTCACTCCTCCCCCTCCCTCCTACGTTCGCGTAACCTCGACTCGCGTACCGAAAAAGTCGGCGCCCCCGCCCAGATCGGACAGGCCGTCAGACGTCAGCTCGTTGGCGGAGCCTCCCGCCAGCGACCGCCACCAACCGTGGGCGACCGCAACCACGCCGGGTCTCACTCCGTCCCCCACCCGCGCCGTCAGTCGCAGCTCGCCCCGCTCATTGTGAACTCGCACCTCGTCGCCGTCGCCGATGCCCCGCCGCCTCGCGTCCGCCGGGTCGATCTGAACCTCAGGATGGCCCTCGGCGCGCAGGTGCCAGGGCAGGTTCGAGTAGCTGGAGTTGAGCAAGTGAAGCCCCGTCTTGGCGCTGATCATGACCAACGGATAGGTATCCGCCGCAGGCGGCACGTGCTCCGGCGCGGGCTCCGTGAAGAGCTCGCAGCGGCCTGATTGCGTCGAGAAACCACCAGCGGCGAACGGCGTGCGGCGCGAAGCCGGCAGGCGTAGCTCGGCCCAGCCATCCTCCATCAGTCGCTCGTACGTGATCCCCTCCATGTATGGGTGGTCCGTGCGCAGCGCTGTCCGGATCAGCTCCTCATCGGATGGCTGGAACGCCGGCTCATCTCCCCAGCCCATTGCCGCCGCCAGGCGGCGGAACAGGTCTGTATTGCATACTGCCTCACCCAGCGGTGCGATCGCGGGCTGGTTCAGCGTGACGTACGTGTGGCCCCAGGGAAAGAGCAGGTCCAGGTGCTCGATGAAGCTGGTGGCCGGCAGCACATAGTCGGCATAGCGAGCCGTGTCGGTTACAAACAGGTCGTGAACGACGGTGAAGAGGTCCTCGCGGGAGAGTCCCGCGCGCACAAGATTCGAGTTGGGTGCGATCGAGGCCGGATTGCTGTCATAGACGACCAGGGCCCGGATCGGTGGATCCAGGGCCGGATCGGTCAGCGCGCGTCCCAGCTGGATCATGTTGATCGTCCGCGTCCGAGGCGATGGGCCGGCCACGGCTCGGGTGTCCATGGCCTCGGAGAAGAGGCTGCGCGTCCAGTGCACCAGGCCACCGCCAAGCTCACGCCACGCACCCACCACTGCCGGCAGACAGGCGATCGTCCGAAAGTTCCGCCCACCGTTGGCGTGCTTCTCAGGTCCGACGAGGGTCCGGATCATGGCCGGACGGGTCGTCGCGTACGCGCGGGCGAGCCGCACGATCTCTGCGGCCGGCACCCCGGTCAGCTCGCCCGCCTGTGTGGGCGGATAGCTTGCGAGACGCGCTCGAATGTCCGGCCAGCCGTTGCAGTAGTCGTCCAGGTACTTCTGGTCGTGCAGTCCTTCGGTCACGATCACGTGCATCATGCCGAGGGCGAGCGCCGCGTCCGTGCCAGGCAGCGGTTGGACGTGCCAGTCCGCCTGCTGGGCCGTGCGTGTCTTGACGGGGTCGATGGCGACGACCGTGGCGCCGGCCTCTCGCGCGCGCCGTACGTAGGGCCAGAGGTGCAGGTTCGTGACCACCGTGTTGGTACCCCAGAGGATGATGAAGCGGGCATGCTCGATGTCCTCGGGGAGGCAAGCGGTTGACGTGCCGAGTGCGGTCACCACGCCCGCGTTCGCCGTGTCGCCGCAGATGGTCCGCGCAAGGCGGCTGGCGCCCAACCGGGCGAAGAAGCGGCGATCCATGGTCGCGTACTGGATCAGGCCCATGTTGCCGGCAAAGCTGTAGGGAAGCACCGCCTCGCCGCCGTCTGACGCGATGATCTCGTGGAAGCGTGCGGCGATGTCGCTCAGCGCCTCCTCCCAGCTCACCTGCTCGAAGCGGCCTTCGCCCTTGGCGCCGCACCGGCGCAGCGGGTGGAGGATGCGGTCAGGGCTGTAGACGCGGTCCAGGTAGTGGTTGACCTTGGCGCAGAGTCCGCCATGCGTATACGGATGGTCGGCCACGCCCGCCAGCTTGACGGCCTTGCCGGCCTGGACTGTCACGTGCCAGGCACACGTGTCGGGGCAGTCATGTGCACAGCCGCCTCGCACGATCACCAGCCCAGGTTAGCCTGTCCTGGCAATGGATGGGCCACTCAACGGCATCCGCGTCCTCGACCTGACCAGGGTTCTGGCTGGGCCGTTTGCGACCATGCTCCTTGGGGATCTGGGCGCGGACGTGATCAAAGTCGAGCGCCCGGGCGACGGCGACGAGACACGCCAGCTTCCGCCGATCCGCGACGGCGAGAGCCACTACTTCCTGAGCGTCAATCGGAACAAGCGCGGAATCGTGATCGATCTCAAGAAGCCGGCCGGCTCCAGGCTCGCCCTGGAGCTGGCCCGTGTCTCGGACGTGGTGATCGAGAACTTCCGCCCGGGCGTGACGGCGCGGCTCGGACTGGACTACGAAGGCGTGAAGCGTGTCAATCCTGAGGTTGTCTACTGCTCGATCTCAGCCTTCGGTCAAAACGGGCCGATGGCGGGGCGCAGCGCTTTCGACATCGCCATGCAAGCGATGGGCGGCGTCATGAGCGTCACCGGCGAGGCGGGCGGCAGGCCATTGCGCAGCGGTCTGCCGCTGGCCGACCTGGGTACCGGCCTGTTCGCGGCCATCGGCGTGCTCGCGGCGGTGGTCGAGAAGCAGCGCACCGGCCGCGGCCAGCTTGTGGACGTGGCCATGTTCGACGCCATGGCCGGCTTGTTGACGCAGTACGCAGAGCGCTACTTCATGACGGGTGAGAGCGTAAGGCCGGTAGGAAACGGCCACCCCGCTGTGGCCCCATACGGGACCTATACGGCCGCCGACGGCGACATCGTGATCGGAAACCTGGGTGAGAGCTTCTGGCCCAAGATCGCACGTGCCATCGGTCATCCGGAGCTCATCGCAGATGAGCGTTTCAGGACGAATGCCGACCGGCTGAAGCGTCGAGGTGAGCTCGAGGCGCTCATCAATGCCGAGACCAGGCGGCGCAGCGTCGCCGAGTGGGAGTCGATCTTCGAAGCCCACGACGTGCCCCACGCTCCGGTACTGAGCGTCGCCCAGGTGCTCGAACACCCTCAGGCAGGAGCGCGTGGGCTCGTCACGGAGGTAGAACACTCCAGGCTCGGGCGCGTTCGTACCACCAGCCGCGCTATCAATCTGCCTGCTTACGCGGCCCCGCAGCCATCGGCGGCGCCAGCGCTGGGTGAGCACACCGAGCAGGTGCTGCACGAGGTTCTCGGCTGCTCTGACGCTCGGATTCGCGCATGGAGAGAGGCAGGTGTCATCGGCTGACGACTTCAAGCGGCACGCGCAAGAGAGATTCGGTGCCGCCGCCGATCGCTACGTCAGGGATCGCATCCACGCCGAGGGCGACGAGCTGGGTCGCCTCATCGAGCTGGCCAGGTTGACAGGTGCGGAGCGCGTCCTCGACGTGGCCACCGGCGGTGGCCATACCGCGCTGGCGTTTGCTCCCCACGTTCGCGAGGTGGTCGCTCTGGACTTGACGCCGGCAATGCTGGAAGCTGCGGCGCGATTCCTCGGCGGCCAGGGCATTGGCAACGTCTCCTTCCAGCTGGGGGACGCCGAGGCAATTCCCTGTGGCGACTGCGAGTTCGATGTTGTGACGGCGCGATACGCACCTCACCATTTCCCACGGCCTTCCCGTTTCCTGGCCGAAGCCGCACGCGTCCTCAGGCCCGGAGGCAGGCTCGCCATGTTCGACAACATGGCGCCTGAAGACGACGAGCTGGACGCGTTCTTGAACCGTCTTGAGGTCTGGCGGGACCGGAGCCACTTCCGCGCCCACCGACCGTCGGAGTGGCTGCACTGGATGGAGGCGGCTGGCCTGTCGGTCGAAGCCGCTGACCCGCTTGTCCGGAAGCGGTATGACTTCGACGAGTGGACGTCGAAGCAGTCGATGCCGCTTGCCGAGCGAGATGCCCTGGAGCAGTGGCTTCGGGCGGCCCCACCTCGATGCAAGGAGTTCTTCGCGGTGACCGTCGTCGACGGTCGGGTGGCCTGGCTCGAGGCGACCTTCGGCGCCATCGCTTGCCGGCGGCCATAGCCGTGAAGAGCGGCCGGCGGCAAGATGCCAGCCGGATGGGCTCGGAGGCGCGCGGGTCCGATCGTTGAGAGTTACCATCGGAGCCGGCTTGGGCACCAACAGGCCGATCAGCCCACCACCGGTGACCAGGCACCGGCCGGAATACCTGCCCGCGTACGTCTCCAACGGCCTGCTCGGCATAAGCGCCGGCCGGATACCGCTGGTCCACGGCCTCGCCATGGTCAACGGCCTGGTGGAGCGTGACCCGGTCGAGGACGGCGAGGGGTTCGCGCGGGCTCCGTACCCGCTCTGGGGCGACATCGAAGTAGACGGCCATGGGCTGACCTGGCATCCCGACATGGCGACGCTCATCGAGCAGGCCTACGACTTCAGCTGCGGCGAGCTGCGCACCCGCTTCGTCTACCGACCGCAGTCCACCGGAGTCCAGGTAGAGGAGCTCGTCTTCTGCAGTCGCTCGCTCCCCAGCGTGGTGGTGCACGAGCTGCGGGTGGAAGTGGAAGCCGAGTGCCACCTGGTTCTAAGCGGCGGTCTGAACCCCGCCGGCATTCCAGGCCAGTGGGTCTCCCGACGCACGCAGACCCCGGGCACGGACACCCCTGTCGTTGACGGGCTCATGGAGTGGCAGACCAGCGGCGGTCTCTCCACCTGCGGAGCAGCCTATGTCACCCGGTTGGAGGGCGCCGAGGGCGTCGAGCGCCAGGTCGACGACGTAGACACCAGAGCGCCCATGCGCACCTCGTACAGGTTCCGGGCGCACCCGGGCCGCAGCTACGTGCTCCGACAACTCTCGAGCCTTCTTTCCAGCCGCATGCACAGCGAGCCGGACCGGATGGCGGCCCGCCTGGCGTTCCTGGCCGCAACCCGCGGCTTCGATAGGCTCCGCCAGGAGAACCACGCTGCTTGGGACGATTTATGGAAGGGACGGCTGGTGCTCCAGGGTGCCGACGAGCGCTGGCAGGCGATCGCAGACGCGTCCTTCTACTACCTGCACGCCTCCGCACATGCCTCGTCCCAGTTCAGCACCCCGGTTTTCGGCCTCGCGTACTGGCCCGACTATCACTACTACCGGGGCCATGTGATGTGGGACATCGAGGGGTTCGCCCTTCCAGTCTTCACGCTCACCGATCCACTGATCGCGAAGTCCCTTCTCGGCTTCCGTCTTGGCCACCTCACGGCCGCTCGACTCAACGCCGCCATGAACGGCTACCAGGGACTCCAGTTCCCGTGGGCGGCCAGCGCCGTCCACGGCGAGGAGGTGATCCGGCTCAGCAAGGCGCGGGTCATCTTCGAACAGCACGTGAACATGGTGGTGGCCTTCGCCTTTGCACAGTATTGCCATGCGACCGGGGACTCGGAGTACCTGCGCGAGCACGCCTGGCAGGTGCTCAGCGGCGTCGCGGACTGGATCGTCAGCCGGGGCGTGGAGACCCGCCGTGGCTTCGAGATCCTGGAGTGCCTTGGGATCGCAGAGCAGGAGATGCCCGTCAACAACCACGCGTACGTCAACATGGCCGCGGCCGTAGTGCTGCGCGAGGCGGCTCGCGCCGCCCGCCGGCTGTCCTTCGAGAGAGCCGAGGGGTGGGAGCGCCTCGCCGACCTGCTCTTCTTGCCGGTGGACGAGGCCACCAACGTCATCATCAACCACGAGGGCTACGTCTACCGGGAGGGCGACGTCGCCTCGGCAACGCCGGAGACCCTGGTCGGGATGTTCCCATTCACGTACGATCCCGGCCCCATCCGGGAGTCGGCGACGCTGCGCTTCTACCTCGACAGAGTGAGCGCCTACGTCGGCTACCCGATGCTGTCCGCGCCGCTCGGCGCCTGGGCCGCCCGCCTGGGCGACCGGGCACTGTCGACCCGGCTGTTCGAGGAAGGCTACGCCGACTTCATCGATGAGCCGTTCCGCGTCGCCAACGAGTTCAGCCGCCGCTTCCCGGACCAAACCCGGGCCGGCCCCCTCCTGGCAAACGTCGGCGGCTTCCTGACCAGCTGCCTGTACGGCCTTACGGGGCTGGTCCTGGGACCGGAGGAGCCGAAGGCGTGGGCCAGGCGTCCCGCCACGATGCCGGACCTCTGGGATGGGATCGAGGTCGAGCGGGTCTGGGCACGCGGCCGGCCTGTGCGGCTGACCGCCATGCACGGCTCGCCAATGCGTCTCGAGGCGCTGGCCTGAGATCCTCTCCAACAGGTGGCCGGCCTGCCATGCTGAGGGTGGAGCCGTTCCACCGGCTGAAGGAGGGACTGACGAGTGCCGAAGCGGATCGATCGCGATGAGGTACACAGGCTGCTCGACAGCGGCGCCCAACTGGTCGAGGTCCTGCCCAGTCCCGAATACGAGGAGGAGCATCTGCCGGGGGCTCTGCACCTTCCGCTGAGGCATGTCGATGGCCGGGCCCGAGACCTGCTGGACCCTTCCCGCAAGGTCATCGTGTACTGCTGGGACAGTTCTTGAGACCTGTCTCCACGAGCAGCGTGGCGGCTCGAGAGCCTCGGGTTCGTCGACGTCTACGACTACTGGCCTGGCAAGCTCGACTGGATGGCCGCCGGGCTTCCCACTGAGGGGACCAACACCCAGCACCCCCGCGCGGCGGATGTGGCCCGCAAGGACGTGCCTACCAGTGGCTTGAAGGAGCGGCTCGGCGAGGTTCGGGACCGGGTTCGGGCAGCGGGCTGGGACTCCACGGTCGTCGTGAACGAAGAGCGGGTGTTACTCGGGCTGCTACGGGCGGCGGAGCTGGACAAGGACCCCGCTCAGCTCATCGAGCATGCCATGCGGCCTGGACCGAGCACGTTCCGACCGTTCGTTTCCATCGATGATATGGCGCACTTCATGGTCGAGCACCAACTCGAGAACGTCCCTGTTACCACCTCGGATGGGCGCCTGGTGGGCCTGCTCTTGAAGCAGGACGTTGTGAGCAGGACGGCGGAGGAGTAAGGAGCGAGTCACCGATCACGATGGAGAAGTGCTCGAGATGCGGCAGGTCGATCGAGATTTGCGCCTGCTGTGACGAGCCGAGCTGCGGCGCTGCCGTCTGCTATGCGTGCCTGAGAGAGGCTCTCGGCGAGGCCAAGTCCCAGCCGCACGCTCACGGTGGCTGACCTCGCGTTGCCGGTGCGAGGACGCTACGCGAACACCGGCTATTCCGGTGCTCGTTCGCTTACGAAGGGCGGACAGAGCGCCTCGCCCTCACCCGGCGGTCATGGGCTTGAAGGGGCCATTCGCCGGCGACTGCACCTATTGGCGACGGTTCAAACGTGCCGTCGCCGGGGGCTGTTGCAGAAGTCCATGAACGGGGCGGACTGGCGTGGTCTGGGCGACCGGGGAGCCAGAATTGGTCGGCAACCGTAGCGAAAGTGGAACCAAATGTGGGCCAATGGCCCTTTCGAGTGTGTCTGAGAGGGCCGTCTGCCGGCACTCGGACCTTACTCTGGCGTTGCGCTGCGGCGAGGGCTGGAGATGGTTCATTTGCAGCGCGTCGGTAGACCACTATCGGCTCGTCGGTTGCCCAGACCGCCAACGCTCCACGTCGCTGAGCTAGCACACCAGGACCGGGACCGATGGCGGGCGTCACAAGCCGGAGGGCATTGAGTGCAAATGCCCGAGGCGTCGTACGAATTGGGCAGGCTGCTCGGCAACAGTCCCCCGGCGGATGCACCTAAAAGCGCGGTTTGTCATTCTGGCCACATTCGGACAGATTCCCGCCAGTGTCCGAATGTGGCCAGCACAGAGTTGCCACGTCGCCCATCATCGAATCCAATGGGCACGTTCTCCGCCGTCGTCACGACAGGGATCTACTGCCGGCCAGGTTGCGGTGGACGCCCGCATCCCAGGAACGTCCGTGGCTTCTCGCTGGCGGCTGCAGCCGAAGCGGCGGGATACCGCGCTTGCCTGCGCTGCCACCCCTACCGCACGCAGCCGTCGGTCGGTTGGGCGGGTCCCGAGCTGGTGTGCCGTGCCGTACAGCTCATCCTCGATGGAGCCCTCGACGGCAATACTGAGCACGACCTCGGCGCCCGCCTCGGCGTCTCAGCCCGACACCTGCGCCGGCTGTTCGCTGAACACCTGGGGGTGACGCCCGATCACCTTGCTCGGTCGTGCCGAGCACACTTTGCGCGACGGCTGCTCGACGAAACCGACTTCACGATCACCGAGATCGCGTTCGCGGCGGGGTTTGGCAGCGTGCGACAGCTCAACCGCGTCTGCCGTGAGGTGTTTCGGGCAGCGCCGCACGAGCTTCGCGCCCGCAGGAGGGTCAGCGACCGTCTCGTTGCCGACGGCGGCCTCGTCCTGCGGCTGCCGTTTCAGCCTCCTCTGAACTGGGACGCCATGCTGGGCTACTTCGACGCACGCGCCATCGCCGGGGTCGAGCGCGTCACCGTGAACACCTACCGGCGAACGGTCGTGATCGACGGTGACCCGGGCGTGCTCGAACTTTCACCGGGCGGCCCCGATCACCTACTTCTCCGCGCTCACCTGCCCCACTGGGAGGGGTTGATCCACGTGGTTCAGCGCGCTCGACGCGTCTTCAACCTCGACGCCGACGTGGAGCCCGCAACCCGGCACCTCGAAGGCGACCCGATCATCGGTCCGCTAGTGCGCAGCCGTCCCGGACTTCGGGCGCCGGGCACCTGGGATCCGTTCGAGATCGGCGTGCGTGCCATCGTCGGCCAGCAGGTCAGCGTCGCCGGGGCGGGCACGATCACCGCCCAGATCGTCGCCCGGCACGGTACGCCAGTCGCGGGACTCCACGCCCTCGGTTTGACCCACTCATTCCCATCGCCGTCCACGCTGGCTGCAGCCGATCTCAGCGGCCTCGGTCTGACCAGTTCACGTCAAGCCGCGATCAACGCGTTCGCACGAGCAGTGGTAGACCGCGCCATCCCCCTCGATCGCGGCAGCCGGCTTGACCGGTTGATCGAGTCGGTCACAGCCATTCCCGGCCTCGGTCCCTGGACGGCGCACTACATAGCTTTGCGTCTCGGTGAACCCGACGCGTTCCCGACGACGGACCTCGGACTTCGCCGATCCCTGTCCCACGCCGTCGGGCAGTCGGTGGCAGTCCGTGACGCAGAAAAGCTCGCCGACCGTTGGCGGCCATGGCGCGCTCACGCAGCCGTCCACCTGTGGCTCGGCCATAAGTCGAGTTAGATCGCCCTCGACCTCCCGCCGGCTGCTCTACACTCTCCCGGATGCCACGAAGCCAACTACTTTCCCTCGCCCTCGTGGGTCTCGCGCTCATCTTTGTCGTCCTCGCTGTGCTATACGGCGCCGGCGCCATCCAGATCCTGACGCGGACTGGTTCAGGCCGGCACCTCACACATGCGGTAGTGATGGCGGCACTGGCAGTGGGTGCCGTGATCCTCGCTCGGTTCGCCTGGCCGCAGCGCTCCACCTGAGCCCTGCGAGCGCCACCACGTCTGCGCCGAGCTCACCGCGTGCGCGGTCCAGGTGTTCGTGCTGATCACGGGCGCGCCCGCGTGAGGCTGGGGGTCATCGGCTGCGGGACAGTGAGCGAGGTCTATCTGCAGAACCTCGTTGACTCGCCGGCAGTGGAAGTTGTCGCTTGCTCTGACCTGGTGATGGAGCGGGCGCAGGCAAAGGCCGGCCAGTTCGGCGTGAGCCGTGTCTGCAGCCAGGCGGAGCTGCTGGCGGACCCGACCATCGACCTCGTTGTCAACCTGACCGTGCCGACCACGCACTTCGCCGTCACGATGGCGGCGCTGCGGGCGGGAAAGCACGTGTGGACGGAGAAGCCGCTGGGTGTCGACCGGGCACAGGGAGCCGCTGTGCTCCACGAGGCCGCCCACCGCGGGCTGCAAGTAGGCTGTGCGCCCGACACGGTGCTCGGCGCCGGCCTACAGACGTGCCGGAAGCTCGTCGACGAGGGGCTGATCGGAGAGCCGCTCGCGGCCACCGCCTTCTTTATGACGCGGGGGCCGGAACGCTGGCACCCCGACCCGGTGTTCCTGTACCAGCCGGGCGCCGGTCCGATGCTCGACGTAGGGATTTACCACGTGACCGCGCTTGTCAACCTGCTCGGCCCTGTCCGATGCGTCACGGCGTTCGGCCGGCGGCTCTTCCCCGAGCGGGTTATCGGGTCTGGCCCCCGCGCCGGCGAGACGTTCAGCGTGGGCGTCGACACCTACGTCACCTGCATCCTGCAGTTCGCGTCGGGTGTCCTGGCCACCCTGATCACCACCTTCGGAATCTCTGGCGGCTCCTTGCCCAGGATGCAGATCTACGGCAGCGGCGGCGTCCTGAACGCGCCGGATCCCAACGCGTTCGGCGGCCCCGTCAGTGCCAACCTGCACGTCGACGGCGCCGGGTGGCGCGACGTGCCGCTGGCCTACGCTCATACGGACGGGTGCCACAACTGCCGCGGCCTCGGCGTGATCGAGATGGCTCAGGCGCTGGCAGAGGGCCGCCCGCCACGCGCCTCCGCCTTGATCGCGCATCACGTTCTGGACGTGATTCTGTCCATCTTCGAGTCAGCGGCGGAGGAGCGACACGTGGCTGTGGCCAGCACGTGCGAGCGGCCCAGCCCGCTGCCGGCCGGCACGACCATGGTCTGGAGGAAGGGATGATCGCCGCCGAGCTGTACACACTGCGCGAGCACCTACGCGAGCCGGAGGCGATTGCGGCCGGCATGCACCGCGTGAGAACCCTCGGCTACGAGGGAGTCGAGCTTGCAGGGCTCGGCCCGATCGAGCCCGCCCGTCTGGCGACCATTCTTCGGAATACAGGGCTGGTCGCCTGCTCAGCCCACGTCCCCTGGGAGCGCCTTCGGGAAGACACGGACGCGGCCATCGAAGACTGCCGGATATGGGGCTGCGCCCACGTTGCGGTGCCGGTCCTACCGCCGGCGTACCGCGACGCGTCAGGTTATGCCCGCTTCGGACTGGAGGCCGGCGAGGTGGCGGCCAGGCTGCATGAGGCCGGAATCCGGCTCTCCTACCACAACCACAGCTTCGAGCTCGAGCGGTTCGGAGCCGAGACTGGACTGGAGATTCTCTACCGGTCGAGCGACCCTTCGCTGGTGGCGGCGCAGGTCGACACGTACTGGATTCAGTACGGCGGCGGCAGCCCGGCGGCCTGGATCCGGCGGCTGACCGGCCGCTTGCCTTCGGTCCACCTGAAGGACATGGCGGTAAGCGGCGGTGAGCCCGTAATGGCTGAGATCGGGGAGGGCAACCTTGACTGGCCAGATGTGCTCGCGGCCTGCTCGGAGGGAGGAGTCGACTGGCTCATCGTCGAGCAGGACGTCTGCCGGCGGGATCCGTTCGAGAGCCTCGCAATAAGCCGGCGCAACCTGGCCGCCCTCGTCTCCCTGCCGCCTTCCGGGGTTCACGGGACCCCGGCATAGGTCGGTGGCCAGCGGACCTCAGGACGAGCTCGGGCGCTCGAGGCACCGGTGGCTGCTCACGTCGAGGAACGCGGCACGGCACTCACGTTCCCAAGCGGCGTGGCGTCGAGCGCGCAGTGGTAGAGCGGAGCCGGCTGCTCGGCGGGAGCCGGCTTCCGGATGGTGAGCAGTGCGACCAGACCCCCAGCCATGCACATGCCGCCGGTGATCCACATGGCTGTGTGGAAACCCGAAGCCAGCTCGGCTGGGTTGCGGTAGGCGCTTGCCGAGATCCCGGAGACGACGGGCAGAGCGGCAACCGCGATCAGCCCGGCCACTCGAGCGACGTCGTTGTTGATGGCGGACGCCACCCCCGCGTGCTCGTCGCTGACGGCGGATAGAACCGTCGAGGTAAGGGGCGCTACCGTAAGCGAGAGGCCCAGTCCGAATACGACTATGCCCGGCAGCACCGCACTTAGATAGGTGGTTCCAGCGTCGACGCGAACGAGAAGGGCCAGGCCTGCCCCGGCGACGATGGGACCGAGGCTCATGGGGAGCCGTGGACCGATGCGCTGTGACAGGCTGCCGGCGCGGGCCGAAAGAGCCAGCATCAGGATTGTGACAGGCACCAGCGCGGCCCCCGCCTGGAGGGGCGAGTAGCCGGCGACCTGCTGCAGCACTACTGGAAGCAGAAAAGTCGCGCCAACGAGAGCGGCGTAAACGATCAAGGTCACCAGGTTGGCGGCGTCGAACTGGCGAATCCGAAACAGCTCGAGCGGGAGCATCGGGTGGGGGCTGCGGGCCTCGACCAGTGTCATCGCCAGAAGGGCTAGTGCCCCGCCAGCACCGGTGAACAGCACCACCGGCGATCCCCACCCCAGGTCGGGGCCTTCTGTGAGAGCGTAGATCACGCCCGCGAGGCCGAGCGCGGCGAGAGCTGCACCCGGCAGATCGAGGCCGCTCACGGCGTTGGGATCACGAGTCTCGGGGAGGTGGCGCGCGGAGACCCAGACAACGATGGCGGCCAGGGGCAGGTTGATGAGGAAGATCAACCGCCATGAAACCGCTTCGATGAGCCAACCTCCGAGAAAGGGGCCGATGGCGATGGCCACTCCGCTGAGGCCTGACCAGGCTCCGATGGCCGCCGAGCGGTCTTTGGGGTCGAAGCTCGCTTCGATGATCGCCAGGCTACCCGGCATCAGCAGCGCCCCGCCGATTCCCTGCAGAGCCCTGGCCGCGATGAGAAGGTTGGCCGAGGGCGCGGCCGCGCACAGTAGAGAGGCAACCGCGAACCAGAAGACGCCCACGAGGAACACCTTCCGGCGGCCGTACCGATCGCCCAACGACCCGCCAAGGAGGATGAAGCCGGCAAGGGTGAGCGTGTAGGCGTTGATGATCCACTGCAGCCCGGATAGCCCGGTGCCGAGGTCTTTTCCGATCCGCGGCAGAGCGATGTTGACCACGGTGGCGTCAAGCGAGGTGATGCTCGACCCCAGCACGGTGGCCAGTAGCAGCCACCGGCCGGCGGACGAGGCGTAGCGAAGACTGGCGTCCGGGGCGTTCATCGTCGTCCTTCCGAGTCGGGGGCTTCTGGCGTCCCCCAGACCACTCCGGAGGTGACGGTCAGCCCAAGCCGCCCCCTGGTTGCATTGAGCCGGCCCTCCCGGAGGAGGCTTTCCAGCAGAGAGCGCGTCTCATCATCGAAGGCCTCTGCTTGATTCGGGTCCCTCGGGTAACTCGCCTGGGAGCGGCGCGCGTCCAGGGTCCTGGGCTGGTCAATCATCAGCGCGGCAAGCGTCGTGAACAGGCCCTCCGGATACGGCGGCTGGAGGTGATAGGCGCGAGCCACCACGCCGAGGTTGAAGGCATCCGCGTACCCTGGCGCCCCGCAGTCAGGCTTGGGAGGGATCGTCATCGGCGCGTAAGGCTATCGCGGTTTCAGCGCCACGCCGGCATGACGCGATCACTGCCGTCGTTGGGCTGCTTCGACGGCCGAAAGCCACCTCTCACGAAAGCTCTCGCCGTCCACGTCGACGACTACCCGCGTCAGCCGGCCCTCCAGATCGGGCTTGAAGCGCAGGACCTCGCCTTCCAGAACAGTCTGGAGAGGCACGCCGTCGACGGCCGCTCCCGACCAGCCGAGCGCGACTGCACAGGCGACGGGGTCGTAATGGAAGTTCAATAAATCATCCGGAAGGGCGGCGTGAGCCCGCCCGAGGTTGCCCATCCCCGAATCATGAGCCCAGGCCTCGCTCTGGTCAGCCAGCAACTCGCCGAGCCTCCCTGAGGCGCGAAGGCGCGGCGTATCAGTGGCGCGCAGGTTGGCTTTAAGGGTCACCGGGAGCGTCACCAGGGTAAGTTGGGCGGTGGCGGCGAGAATCTCGGCCGCTCTGGTGTCGTACTGCACGTTCCAGTCCATCTCCGGACCCCAGGCCGGGAGGTCGTCGGAGGGTGCCTTGATCCATCCTCCCATGACCACGACGGGCGCCCGGCTGAGGGTCCCTGGCCGGACGACCTCGACCATCGCCAGGTTGGTGTATGGACCGATCCCAACGATTGTCGCCCCCTCCTCGACGCTGCGGCTGAGCAGGTCGAGCGCCGCCCCGGCGGGTGACGGACGGGGGGCAAGCGTGCGTGGCCAGTAGCGCTCGACGGGGCTGGCGACGCGGAGCGTGGACAGCGACACCCCGGCGCCGGCTGCTACCGGAATGTCCGCCCGACCTGCCAGATCCAGGCAGTGGGCGACGTAGCCGGCCCTCCGTCCATCTGGGTCGATTGTCGTCGTGATGCCGACGACCTCGACGCCTGGCCAACCCAGGAGCATTGCCAGGGCGCAGACATCATCTGGGTCTCCCCCGAGGTCGGTATCGAGATGGATTCTCACTGCCGGATCCGGACTCGGCGGCTCACCTGGATCTGAGAAGAAGGTTCAGCAAGATCGTCAGTACAACGGAGGCTACGACGCTGCCGGCCAGCGGAAGCAGGAACACCATCTCGCCTCGCCTGAAGGCGAAGTCGCCGGGTAGGTGGAAGCGTCCCAGCAGCATCATCACGACGCCTACAACCAGGAGCGAAAAGCCGAGAAGGACGACCAGCCGGCCGGTCTCCAGCATTCGACCACCATACCGGCCACCGGTCGGCATGCGAGCCGGGCGCCAGGCGGTCAGGTCGAGGCAGGGCCGTGCTCAGGTTCGCCCGGCGATCCGCGAAGCGCACCCACCACGATCTGAGCCGCTGCGAATCCTTCGAGCTGTCGCCGCTCGAGCAGTGAAGAGGCCACTGCCTCGATTGCACCCCACACCTGGGGGCGCTCGACCATGGTCGCCGCCCGGTCCAGGAACCTGTCCAGCGCCGCGCTGCGCTCCTCGGTCGTATCAGCGATGAAGCTGACCCATTCACGCATCGACTGATCGACGTCATAACCGCTGCCGTCTGGATCTTCGTGGCCAAAGCGAGACTCGGCTGCGAGTCCAGCCATAAACGTGGTCAGGACTCTCTCGATCAGATCGTGCTCACGCGCGGACAGGGTCCCGCGCAGGGGCTGGAACCAGCTGCCAGGATGGGCGAAGTGTGTGTGTCCGCGGCCGCCTTCGCTGTCTGTCCAGAGGTCGGTGTCCAGGAGTTGCAGGCCCAGGAGGTGGCCAACCACGACATGGCCCGCCTCGTGATAAGCGATGGCCGCCAGCCCCTTTGACCAATCGGCCGAGGAATGGAGGTCGGACTCGTTCAACACGGCTATTCAACATCCAGCCTCGTCAGTCTCTTTCCTTCAGCGCATACGTCCGTCGGGCGGTGGACAGCTGTCCTAATCCACGAGGCCTTTCAAGTCGCCGGCAGCGGTAAGGAGCTCGGGAGTCGAGAGGTTCGCATTGCGGAACACGAAGCCCTGGAATCCGGCCGCGAGGTAGTCGCGGAGGACGCCTGCCGCCTGCTCGGGCGTCGCGGGCCGGGCCAGGGGCGGCGCATCTTGCGGAAGCCTGTCCGCGAGGACCCTGGCCTCCTGCTCGTTCATCACCAGCCGGAAGGGCGCCATCACCGTCTTGAGGATGGTGGATGGATCGCGACCCTCGGTCTCACAGTGCTGCTCCAGAATCTCGAGCTTTCGCTTGAGCTCGTCGAGCGGCAGCGGAAAGAAGTTGGATATGTCGGCGTAGCGAGCCACCAGCCGGAGCGTCCTGCTCTCCCCGATCCCACCGACCAGGATTCTGGGACCGCCCTCCTGGATAGGCCGCGGACTGTTGAGCGCACGGTCGATCCGGTAGAAGCGGCCATTGAAGCTCGGGCGTTCCTCAGTGAACATCAGCTTGGCGATCCGCAGTGCCTCATCCAGCCTGTCCATGCGCCGGCCGATCGGAGGAAAGTCGAAGCCATACCCGAGGTGCTCGTCCTCGTTCCAGGCGGCGCCGATACCAAGGATGGCCCGGCCCGCGGAGACGGTGTCGAGCGTCGTGACCATCTTCGCGAGCAGCGCCGGGTTGCGATAGGTCACACCCGTGACTAGAGTCCCGAGGAGGATCCGCGTGGTCCGGGCTGCGAGGCCGCCCAGGGTCGTGTAGGCCTCCAGCATCGGCTCCGTCTCCGGCCCCACGCCACGGATCTGATAGAAGTGGTCCATCACAGTGACGAGGTCGAAGCCGGCCGCCTCCGCGGCCTGAGCCAGGCCGGCCACGTGATCAAACAGGTGCTCCCGACGCACTTCCTGGAAGCTGAAGTTCGGCATGTGGTAGCCGAAGAAAACGCTCATCGCCACTAACTGCCTCCTACTCAGCGACACTTTCGCGTCTACTTGCGACGCCCCGGATCTGATGTGCCAGCCATCATGGCACCCGCGCGAAGTGAACGTTCGAGTTCAGACTGGCACGGCAAGGACTGCCGGCACGCGCAGGCAGGTGACGTGGGTCACGGACGTGCGGTCGAATCCTGCCCTAGTGTTCATTCTCCGGATGCAAGTGCGTCCCGCCGTCAACCGATCTCGCGATAGCCGCGTTTTCGTAAACGATGCGCTCGCGGAGCTCCGGGCGTCGCGCTGGCGGCCGGCTGCCTGGGCCACCTTCCTCCGACGCTGCGGAGCGCGCTCGGCGGAGCAGGCCCGCAGGCATCCGCGCGCCGCCGTCGAGGTGACCTTCGTGCATCTGGCAATGCTGCCCATCGCCCGGCGATCCCCGGTGTTGCTGACCGCGAGCTGGTCGCTGGCAATGACGCACCTTGGTCTGCTTGGGGCCAGAGCGGGCTCAATCGGGCCTGCCAACGCCCTGACCATGCTCCGCGCGAACCTGCCGGCCCGGCGCTGGGGGCCGGCGCTTGCGGTGGCGACCGACGTCGCCGACGGCTGGCTTGCCCGTCGTACCGCGCCGACGGCGTTCGGGGCTTATGCCGACCCTCTTGCGGACGTCACGTTCTGGACGCGCCACGTCTGGGCGCGGGACCGCAGCTTCACGCTGCGGGCCGCCGCCACCGGCCTGTGGCTGCTCCCGGTCCTGGCAATCGCTGGCGCATATTTCATCGGAGGCCGGACGGTCGACTATCCGCGTCCGCTGGTCGCCCGGCGCCTGTCGGCATGTCTCCAGCTCCTGTTGGCTCTGCGCGGGCTGAAGTCCCGCAAGTGAACCAAGTGCTGCAGAATGGCCCGATCAGAGGGGTTGGAATAGGGCGCACGGGCACTTGGTCCAATCCGGAGAAAGTGCCCCGCTGAATCGGCCAGTAATCAACCAGCTCGTGGCGACACCACGAGTGCCTCGTTCCATTCGCGGATCTCCCAGTTACTGACCACGCCGTGGACGACAAACGGGTCGGCACTGACGAACTCCTCAGCGGCCTCGCGGGTGGTGAAGATCGCCATCGAACCTTCTTCTTGCGGGTTCGCAAACGTGCCGATCATCAGGAGGGCGCCGCGGGCGTGGAAGTCCTCGTAGCGCGCTCGATGGGCGGGGAAGTGCAGTCGCGCTATGGGAACGACGGCGGGAGCGGACTGGTAGAACACGACGTACTTCACGACTGACCTCCTCCTGTCGCCCTTGTCCGCCGGGGGCCTGCTGGAGCAGGGTCGCGGCCGGAGGCCGCGGACCCGTGCTCTCTGCAGAACTACTGGACGGCTCCCTTGGAGAGCCCGATCAGATGGCCCTCCGGATCCGTAAACATCGCAAACGTCAGGTTGACCGATGGAATCTCGCTGGGCGGGACCACCGTCTTCCCGCCGAGCTTCTCCGCCCTGGCGAGGTAAGCCTCGGGATCGGCCACCTCGACGTAAAACGTGACGTGGCCCGCACCCCCATCCTGGCTTCGGCCGACCCCCCCACCGATGCCACCTTCAGCTGGAGCCACCAGGCCGTAGTCCATCGTCGTGTCGCTGTCGTCGATCTGCCAGTCGAAGAGCTCCCGATAGAAGCGGCGCAGCTTTGCCCCGTCTTTGCCAACGATTTCGAACCAAACTGCCGGGCTTGCCAATTGTCTGCCTCCTGAAATCACGTGACTATTCGGTCACGCGTAGGATAGGTGACCGGCAAGGCACATGTCAAGACCCGGCAAGATGCGCACTTACACTTGGCCGGTGATCGACGACCAGGTGTTCCGAGCCCTGGCCGATCCGACTCGAAGACTGCTGCTGGACCGGCTCTTCGAGCAAGAAGGTCGTACTCTGAGCGACCTGCAGACCCAGGTGCCCACCATGACCCGCTTCGGGGTTATGAAGCATCTCCGGGTCCTGGAGGCGGCCGGCCTGGTCGTCGCACGCAAAGTCGGCCGTGAGAAGTACCACTACCTGAACCCGGTCCCGGTCCAGCTCATCCATGACCGCTGGGTCAGCAAGTTCACCGAATCCCGGGCCGCAGCCCTGACAGCGCTGAAGGCCGGCTTAGAAGGAGGTCACACGATGGCGGCCAAGCCGGAGCAGGTGTATCAAATCTTCATCAAGGCAACTCCTGAGCGCGTCTGGGACGCCATCACCAGGCCGGAGTTCACCCGTATGTACTTCCACGGCGCACAGGTAGAGACCACTGGAGAAGCAGGGTCACCCATCCGCTACTACTCGCCGGACCGCTCATCGCTGTGGGGCGACGACACCATCCTCGAATCCGACCGGCCTCGGAGGCTCGTCGTCACCTGGCGCGCGCTCTACGATGCCGAGCTGGCGGCTGAGGAACCGAGCCGCGTCACCTGGGAGATCGAGCCGCAGGAGGGCGGCTTCTCGAAGCTGACGGTCACCCACGATCAGCTCGAGGGCTCACCGAAGACCGCCCAGAACGTCTCGGGCGGCTGGATGTTCATTCTCAGCGGTATGAAGACGTATCTCGAAACGGGACAGCCGCTTCGGGATCCTCACCTGGCTACCGGCACGAGGTGAACGTCCACAACGAGCGATGTGCGCGC
>DATFWQ010000338.1:0-13710 GCA_035259145.1 Candidatus Dormiibacterota bacterium
CTGTATATCCGGAACGGGACCGGGCAGGTCAGATCCGCGCTCAGCATGCCGCTCGACGGCTCGTTGTCGGGCACCGGCGTGCTGTACGTGACCGTGACAAGTACCGGCCTCGTACCGCCCAAGGACTATGAGGAGGCCATCCTGTACTCCCCTCGGCCCAGTTCGGTCAGTCTGAAGCTCGAGACTGCACTGCCATGATCGAGCTGCTCGAGCGACTCAGCCCGCAGCCGCCACGCTGCGTGTGCCTGGACTTCGGCCGCGATCATCTGTCGGCTCTTGAGGTATTCAACGGCGCCATAACCCGCTGGATCGCCGTTCCGCTCGCTGAGGAAGACCTCGACAACGGCAGCCCGGCGGATCCGAAGGCGCTGGCGGCCGCGGTGGGAGCCGCGCTCCGGCTGGCCGGGATGGAGGCCCGGATAGCCCGAATCGCCCTCCCGGATGAGGCCACCGTCAGTCGTCAGCTCCAGCTGCCTGCCATGCCCCGGCGTGACCTGAGGCGGGCCATGCACTTCGCCGCCGAACGGCACATCCCGTTCCCTCTCGCCCGCGCTCGCTGGGCCTGGGACGTCGTCGAACAGACACCCGAGCAGCTCACCGTCTATCTGGTTGCCACCTGGCTCGACGTGGTTGACCGCTTTGCGGAGGTGGCGCGGGCGGCCGCCCTCGAGCCTTCGGTCCTGGAGCCGAGAGCGCTGGCCGTTTCGCGGGCGCTGGGTCAGGACCACGCCCTCTTGCTCGACGCCGGTCCCCATCGCTTGCACGTGACGTTGCTGGTCGGCGGCCAGCCAGTCTTCGTGGACACGGTCGTCGCCGGACCCTCTGAGCGGCGTGAGGCGCTCGACCGTCTGCTGCAGCGTGCATACCGGCAGCAGTCGGTGGTCGCGAGCGCAGGGGGCCGGCTCGCGCCGGTGCTTCTGGCCGGGGACCTGGAACTATCGGAGCTCAAGGTTCCCGTCGACGGCAGGATGGTCGGCCAGGTGCTCAACGGGCAGCTACCCGCAACGCCACGCGGATTCCCAGCGGGCAGCTACCTTGCCAACCTGGGCCTGAGCATGAGGACCCCGAGATGAGCGTGGTCAGACCGCCTCGCCGCGTGCCTGAGGTCAACCTCTTCGCCCCACCGGCCAGAGGCTTCAGCGTTCGGCTGCCCGCCGGTTGGGCGCAGATCGGGGCCGTCGGGTGCGTGATGGTGGTCTGGGGTTTGATCGCCTTCGGCCTCGGCCTGATGATGGGCTGGCATCCCCACTGAGATGGGCGCGTGATTGATGACTGAGGAGGGTACGTTGATCCGACGAGCCGTGAAGTGGATGCGCCGGCTTAGAGCCGGCAACCAGAAGGGATTCACCCTGATCGAGATGCTGGTCGTCATCTCGATCCTCGGCATACTGGCTGCAGTGGTCACGATGGGCACAGTTGGCGCGATCAGCACGGCGCAGGCCCGCGCAGACGAAACTGAGATGAAAACAATCCAGGTCGCGCTGGACGTGATGGGCACAGAGCAGGGGCTGCAGCCGTCTCAGCTGTGCCCCAACACCTCGAGCTCGACAAATAACATGGGAGCTTTCCCGGTTGGTGGAGACCATCCGCTCTATCCGCGCTACCTCCGAAGCCCACAGTTCACGCACCGACCATATAAGTGCGACTCGGGCGGAACGGTGAGTCCCGCCTGAGCCCGCTTCAACGGCTTCTGTCCTCTACCGGCGGACAGCCAGGGCGTGGAGGCCGCCGCTCTGCGGCTGACGCCAGTGTGCGATTCCCCTGATCCCGGCGAGGACGGGGCTGCCGTCCTCATCGCCGGATCCGAGGAGACCTACCCCGACGCGGCGATCTCCTGGGGATAAAACGACCGCGATCGCGCCTCCGTGTGGCTCACACGGCCGCTGCGCAAGAGCTGGCTGAGTGACCGCTCGAGGGTCTGAGACCCCTCGCGCGCGCTGGTCTGGATCACCCGACGGATCTGGTTGGTCTTGCCCTCTTTGATGAGGGCACGGACAGCGCCGTTGGCGATCAGCACCTCGAAAGCCACGACCCTGCCTCCGCCGATCGCCGGCAAGAGTTGCTGGTAGACGACGCCCGCCAGACAGGCAGCGAGCCGAGTCCTCGCCAGCTCCAGCTGAGCAGCCGGGAAGACGTCGAGAACGCGGTCCACGGCCAGCGACGCCTCATTGGTGTGCAGGCTGGCCAGGACCAGGCGGCCTGCCTCCGCGATGCTGAGGGTGGCCGACATCGTCTCCAACTCTCTCAACTCAGAGACGAGCACCACGTCGGCGTCCTCGCGAAGGATGGCACGCAGAGCATTCGAGGCCGCCGGAGTATCGGTACCGACCTGACGCTGGTCGACGATGGCTTTGCGATGCTCGTGTACGTACTCGATCGGGTCTTCCACAGTGATGATGTGGCAGGCCCGGTGCCGGTTGATGTGGTCCAGGATCGCAGCCTGGGTCGTGGACTTCCCTGATCCGCCAGGGCCCGTGACCAGGATCAGGCCCTGCTGCCGCTCCACCAGCCCGCGGACAGCCTCCGGGACGCCCAGCTCCTCGAAGGTCGGTATTCGAAGTGGCAGCATTCGGAAGGCGACTGAAAGTGAGCCGCGCTGAAAGTAAGCGCTGGCGCGAATTCGAGCCCGGTCGCGCCACGTGAACGCGAAGTCGATATCGCGGCGCTCCTGCAGCTCCCGCCACTGCTGGTCGTCCAGCATTCCCCGGAGCATGGATTCCACCGTCGACGCCGTCAGCGGCCTCGGGTCAACGGCCTCCAGAAGGCCATCGCGCCGGAGCCGGGGCGGAGTGCCCGCGCTGATCAAAAGATCAGAACCGCCCGATCGGAGGAGGCTGTCGAACGCCTCTTCGATCGTCATGAGAGCTGGATTGTGCGGCGGCCCCGTTGAACTTGCCATCCGTCGCACCGGTACCTCGTTCGACGCAGGTCCCGGCTCGCTCGGGACTTGTCCCAGGTCGCCGCCGCCTCCGGAACGAGCCTGGTCCCAGTAGGCGAACTGCAGCTTTACATCAGGTCGAGTTGGTGGCGTGGCGGGTAGGCCCGGCTCCGCCGGGCCGATTGAGTTGTCACCAACCGCTGCCAGAAGCTGCCCGTCACCCACCGCCGGCAGGAAGGCGGCCACCGTTTGCGCCAGCACGGTGGGGGTCCGGAGGGGGAGGCCTGCCTCCCCCTGCTATTGGGACTTCAGCCCACGGATCGGCGGAGCTGCTCATGCCCAATCGGACCCGCCCGTACTACTGTGTCCGTTGGGATGCTGCACCGTGCGCTCGATGTGGTCTTCCAGCACATGCTCAGGCTCGTCACCGCGCTCCTTCTGGTGCCGCTCGGCGCCGGCGCCGTCGGCCTGGCGCTCGACCACTCGCTAACCGTCGAGGCGAGGGTTTGGGCGGACAAGCCGACCTTCACTCCTGTCTTCGCCACGGACCGGTTCACGAGCAGCGACCCTCCTGCCGAGATCGAGGCGGGCATTCTCCGTGAGCTCCTGGCGACCAGCGCGTTCGCCGACGCCGTGTTCACCCGGGTCGAGTCTGGCTATGCCAGCGCATCGCCATCGCAGCGGCGCAGCGCGGCCGCAGACTTGGAGAGCAACGTCAGCGTCGCCACCGAGGGAACGCACCTCTTTACGGTCAGCTACCGGACCACGGACTCCGATCGCGGCCGGTCGGTCGTCAGCGCGATCATCGCGGCCTTCGGGACCGAAGTCCAGGCTATAGACGCGAACCAGGTAGGCGTAACCCAGGCGGCCGTGAAGTCGCAGCTCGACGTCGCCCAGCTCGACATGAACGACGCCGTAAGGCAGGTTCAGACCTACCAGGCGCAGCATTCGTCGGTCTTCAACGATCCCACCTACCAGACACTGCTCGGCCAGGCCCAATCCAAGACCGACCACTACCTCAGCCTCCAGGCACGGCTCGATGAGATCAAGGGCTCGCAAGCCGCCGTGTCCGTCATGCAGTCGTCGTTCTTCCACGTGGTCGACCGGCCCTTCGTGGTGCCGCTCACGCTCGACCAGCACGCGCCGGCGGTCAAGTTCGCCCTCTACGCGGTGATCGCCATCGTCGCGGCGGAGGCGCTGTTCGTCTACGTGATCGGCCGGCGAGATCCCCGGATCCGCTCCGTGCAGGACGTCCGGCGCGCGGCAGGGCTCAAGCCGCTGGGCAGCGTGCCTGTGCTGACGCGCACGCGGTGATCAGCGGGTCCACCCGCCTCGCCGGGTCGCTGCGAGACGCGCTGGACACGGTCACCGACCCCTCTCCCGAGTTGCTTCAAGGCGGCCGGCGAGCGCGGATCGAGGCGCTGCAGCAGCCGCAGCTCGATCCGGAGTTCGTCGAGCGGTGCCGTCTCGCGCTCGCCCGGCTGGTCGCCCTCGAAGACGAGGGTGTGATCGCTGTCTGCAGCGCCCGCCGGGGGGAGGGCCGGTCCTCGGTCGCGGCCGCTCTGGCCGTGACCCTGGCGCGCGGGCGCGCGGAGGGGAGAGTCCTCCTCCTCGACCTCGACTTTGGCCACGCCGCGCAGGCCGCGCTCATGGGAGTGGCGCCGTCGCCTGGCCTGGCCGACTTTCTCGAGGGCAGAGAGCGACTTCGGCTGGCCGCCGGCGGCCCGAACCGCCAGCTGTGGCACGTACCCGGCGGTACGCATCTCGGCGACCCTGTCCGGCTCTTCCACGCGCTGACCGGCGAGGCAATGCTGCCGGTCTTCCGCCAGAAGTTCCAGTGGGTGGTGCTCGACCTGCCGCCGCTGCTCGGGCACCCCGAGACGGTACCGGTCGTCCGCTCGGTCGACTGGCAGGTGATCGTCGGCCGGCACCGGCGCACGATGGTGGCGGACCTTCGGGAGGTCGCTGAGATCGTCGGGGGAGGAAAGCAGAGCGGCTTTCTTCTGACTGGGGACTCCACCCGTATCCCGGCGTTGATCCGGCGGCTGTTATGAGCCGGTGAGCGACCGCCGCGCGAGGCCGGGCTCTCGGACCGGGCCGGGGTAGGGCCTGGGGTAGGAGACGACCGGGACCCGCGCCGCCGTCGATCCGGATGTGGCAGGCGTCTGGGCCTCCCTCGCCGCCAGGCGTTGGGCGGCGGTCACCGCTCCCAGGAGGCTGCCTACCAGAAGCACGATGCGGAAGCTGGTGATGCCGACGTCCAGGTAGCCCTGGACCAGCCAGGCGATCACCGCCGTGAGAGTCACCGCGCCGAACAGCCCCAGGTCCCGGTCGGGGTGTCGCGCCAGCCGGCAGGCGGCCACGATGGCGGCGCCGATCATCCACCAGAACGCTATGGCTCCCAGAGTGCCCATTCGCAGCCATACGTACAGGATGTTGTTGTGAGGGATGAAGTTGATGAGCGGGTCGATGTTGCTTGCGTCGTAGAGCGGGATCGGGTGCGCAATGGGCACCCCGAAGCCCGTGCCCGTAAACGCCGCCATCCGGATGTCGATGGCCAGGTTGGCGTTCTCCAGCTGCCGGTACAGGTTCGACGCCTGGTCCCTGGGGTCAGGCTGGAATTGAGACCAGATTGCGTGCGCGGGCTCGGCCACTAGCGACGTGGAGCTCCTGAAGACCAGCACGTACCCGGTGCCCACCACCAGCAGCACCCCCACGACCGAGCCGATGACCCTCCGGCGCGCCGGGCTGCGGACGTAGGCCACCAGAGCCAGAGCCAGCAGCATCGCCGGCAGCATCACCCACGCGGCACGACGGTTGTTGCCGAGGTCGGCTGTGACGACGAAGGGCAGCAGGACGGTCGCCACACGACGCAGGTTGCCACGCTTGCCGAAGAGCCAGAGGGCGGCCGTCAGCGCGATGTAGCAGGAGAAGAAGAAGCTCTCGTCGTGCTCCAGGATCGCCTCTGGACGGGGGACGCCCTGGCCGAGCGTCATCACTCGCTCGGTCCCCAGCACCCCCTTCAGCCCGGTGCCGATCACCATCCCCCAGAGGACCGCTTCAAGCGCCGCGCGCCGGCCGATCAATTGAGACGCCAGCAGGTATGTCACGGCCACGTAAAGGAATGGCCGGAGCTCCCAGAGCGAGATGTTGAACACGCCGCCACGGGCGAGCCCCAACAGCTCCATGGCCACCGCCATTCCGAACACGACCATGACGCCGACACCAAGCAGCGAGGGCCGGAGCCGGACGCGCCGCTCCGAGATCCCCCTGGCCAGCCAGACCAGGAGCGCCAGGACGATGAGCAGCTCGATCGGCGTCACGATCACACCGGAGAGGTGGTACACCTCGGCGAAGCTTCGGAAGAGCGGGATCTTGGCCGTGAGGTTGTCCTGACCCGGGTCGGCGAAGCGCTCGATGCTGGTCCCCACGATCACGAACATGACCACTGGCGAGGCCGGCACCCGCCAGAACAGGACGGGGACGAGAATCCCGGCGGCGAAGACTATGGCGAAGCCGTGGCCTCCGGCCGTGAGCATGCCGCCGACCGGGCCGAGCACGGCGGCGAGCACGATGAGCAGCGCGCCAAGCGCCAGCAGCTGCAGGCGCCGGGTCCGGAGCACACCGGAGACGGCCAGGCCAGGCGTACGGACCACCTCAGTGACCGAGGCGGAAGGCAAATACGAATGCCAGTGTAAGGCAGGTCACCACGAGGATCGTGACGTGCGTCGATCCGCCGTGCGTCCGGTCGCGGAGGCCGAGAAACATGGACACCCCCACCAGCGCCGCCATCCACTCCATCGGCTCACCGCCCGGTCAGGCGTCGCAACCAGCGCGGCAGGCTCGTGCGTGTGTCGTTGAGCAGGACGTGCGGAACGACCTGCAGGTCTTCGGTGGCCTCTTTGATCCTGGCCACAGGGGTCACGCCCGCGCGGATCACGAGCAGGAGGTCGCGAAAGGCCCGCGAGGCGGCGGAGCCAGGCCCGCCCCCGAGAAGGGGGGGCATGTCGGCGATGATCACGTCGACGTGGTGCTCCAACTCGCCCAGCGTGTTGTCCTTGACGATGTCCGTCATCGTCCGCGCCGCCGACGCGGCCAGGGCACCTGCCGAGACCACGAGCAGGCCGTCTGACAGGGGCTGCAGGACCTCTTGCGAGGTCGCCTCGTGCCGCGCGAGCTCGGCGAGACCGGGCCAGAGCTCAAGGCCATGACCGCGGGCCACAGTGGGGTTCTCGAGGTCCATGTCGACCAGGGCCACCACGCGCCCGTAGTCCTCGCGCTGGACGACCGCCATCGCGAGAGCGATGCTGCTTCGGCCCTCCTCACGAAGGGTGCTTGTGATCCCCAGGCGCCGGATGTTGGGACCGCCCAGGAGCAGGCTGGCACTCCGACATACTTCCATCATCTGCTTCGGGATTCGGACTTCGTCGACGGCCTTCTTGGACCGGCGGGCGGATTCGGGCCGGATCTCCGGCTTGGGTTCGTGGCGCGCAGGGAGACTGTCGCGCGATACGGCCGCCATCGGCTCAGCCGACTCTCGGCACGCTCCCCACTGGACGCAGGTCGAGGATGTCCTCGACCTCCTGCGGCCGGCGGATCGTGCTGTCCATCCAGGTGAGCACCAGCACGCCGACCACCACGATCAGCGTGGCCAGGACCAGCCCCACACCGGTGGCCTCCAGCGCCACCTTCCTGATTGACGATGGTGATGTCGGCGCCTCAGCCCGGTCGAGGACTCGCAGCCCGTTGACGCCCACCTGGTCCAGCGCGACCCGATTCAGCCGCGCCTGGTCCAGCTTGTCCTGCACGGTCTGCAGCCGCTGGTGGGCCGCGTCGTCGTCCCGCCTCAGCTGCACGAGGCGGGCGTCCGGGATCGCGTTCGCCCCTCGCTGGCCTGGATTCGCGAGCAAGTAGTCGTCGACCGCCTTGTCGGCAACAGAGAGGTCGGCCTGGCTCTGCTTCATCTGGCTTGTGTAGAAGGCGACCGCCGCGTCCGCCTGGACACGCTGGTTGGCGAGGGTCTCCTCGAGATACTGGTCGGCGATCGCCTGCGCCACCCTGGCCGCCAGATCCGAGCTGCCCGCACGGAAGGTCAGGGTTATGACCTCCGGGCCGGTCGGGATGACGATCGTCCGGCTGGAGATGATTGCGGCCACCTGGTCGTCCACCTGGGAGCTGGAAAGCTCTGCGGGAGACCCGGCCCGCCCCAGCGCTCGAGCCAGCGCTTGAGTCACACGCGTCATCATGCCATCCTGGCTGCCGGCTGCCCCGGTGCGGATACTGTCGGCGAGGCGGCTGCGCTTGCCCACCTTGGAGTCGAAATATTTGGTGCTGAGGAGCTCGGTCAACACGGCTGCCTGCTCCTGCGCCGGGCTCAGGTACGGATTGCTGTTCGGATCGGGAACCAGCGTCTGCCGCTCGACCCACATCCTCACCGACGAGTCGTACGCCGGCGGCTGGATGACGACCCAACCGATAGAGCCGGCAATCACCAGCGCCACCGGACCGAGCAGGAGCAGGCGGTGGCGAAAGAAGGTCTCCAGCAGCCGAAGCATCGACGCCAGTGTCGCACCGGCACGTGCGTCCGCGGAATGGGCACCGGGGAGGACGTCCTGTACCTGTCCCGACTGGCGGTGGGCTGCCGTCCCGGTCGGACCGGACGCGCCTGGGACCGGTGTCGGGTCGGCCCATTTCACGCCGATGCCGGCCTGACTAGAGTCGGCTCGGGCGTCATTGCGCCGGCTGAACCCATGGCTCGCACTCCCCCCACCCATACATCCCTCCTGGCAGGGCGACGGAACAAGAAGCGTCTCCTGCTGAGCTTTGCGCTCGTTGGACTGCTGGCGGCCGGCTCGGCGACCGCCTGGGTTCTGGTGCGCCATCCGCATGGGGCGGAACGGGTCGCCTCGCAGCTCCGGGAGGGGGCCTCGAGACTCGGCCAGGATGGCGCCGCCGGGCCGCCGTGGGGTGTGGTCGCCGTCCGCCTGGACCCGGCCGGGGCGGGACGTCCAATCAGCTCGCTCATCTATGGGATCGCAGCGGCCGACGCATCTGTCGTCCAGCGGCTCGGCGCAACCCTCGACCGCTCCGGCGGGAACCCGTCGAGCCGCTACAACTGGGTTGCCGGCCATGACTGGAACGCCGGGCGGGACTGGGAGTTCCGGAACGTCAACTACACCGGGAGGCCTGGCTCGGCTGCCGACGACTTCGTGCAGGCCACGCTCGGCGCCGGCGCCACACCCCTGATGACCATCCCGACCATGGGTTGGGTGGCGCGCGACGACAACAACTCGACACGCTCGACGAAGGTACCGGCGGAGGGCGGTCCTCCCGTCCGCCCCGGCTCGGACGCGATCGCCGGCTACGACCCCAGCGCCAACCGGGCGGCGACAAGTCTCCCCTCGTTCGCCCGAAAGAACGGTCCGCTGCTGGACCAGCCCGACCCCAACGCGCCGGCCGTCTACCAGGACGAGTGGGTGCACCACCTCGTGGACCGGTTCGGGGCGGGACAGAACGGTGTGCGCTACTACGCAATGGACAACGAGCCTGACCTCTGGTCCACCAGCCATACAGACGTCCACCCGGTCCGGATGGGATACGACGACATGCTGGCCAACTTCGAGGAGTACGCAGCCATGGTCAAGTCCGTAGCACCGCACGCGCGCGTGCTCGGCCCCGACGTGTCCGGCTGGATCAGCTACTTCTACTCAGAGCTCGACCGCGGCAGCGACAAGTTCGCGACGCACGCGGATCGCGCCCGCCACGGCGACCAGCCGTTTCTTCCCTGGTGGCTCCAGCAGGTGGCCCGCGCCGACGCACGGCGGGGCAGCCGCACCCTCGACGTGCTCGACGTCCACTACTACCCGCAGGGCACCGGGGTGTACTCCGCGGCGGCAGACCCGGCCACCCAGGAGCGACGCGTCCGGTCCGTGCGAAGCCTCTACGACCCCTCATACCAGGACGAGTCATGGATCGCGGATCGCGTGATGCTCATCCCCCGGCTGAAGCAGTGGATCGCGGAGAGCTACCCGGGCACGGGCCTGGCCATCACGGAGTACAACTTCGGCGGCGAGAAGGACGCCAGCGGCGCGGTGGCCGAAGCGGAAGCCCTGGGCATCTTCGGTCGCGAAGGCGTCGACGTGGCGGCATACTGGACCTACCCGCCACCCGACAGTCCCGTTGGTGCGGCCTTCCGCCTGTACCGCAACTACGACGGCCACGGCGCGACATTCGGCGATCAGTCCTTACCGGTTGCCTCCGGCAGCTCTGATGTGGCCGCGTTCGCGGCGCGGCATTCGAGCACCGGCGAGGTGGATGTTGTCCTCGCCAACGAATCGCCGTCGGTCACGGCTGCCGTCTCGCTCAGAGTGGCCGGCTCGCGAGCCTACTCCGCGGCACAGTTTCGGGTGGAGGCGGGCTCTGGACGCATCGACCAGGTTCCGATGGCTTCACCGTCGAGCGACGTCAGCCTGCCGCCACTGACCCTCGCCCTCGTCCGGCTGCTGCCCGCTTGACGTCAGGTGAGCGCCGCCCCCGACTTCAGCCTCGTCATCCCGACCTACCGGAGACGGGCCTCTCTACAGCGCGTCCTGGCCGGCCTGGCGGCACAGGTCTGGCCGAGCGACCGGCTGGAGGTCATCGTCGTATCGGACGGCGGTGATGACGGCTCGGCCGACCTGGCCAGCTCGTTCTCGATGCCCTTTCCTCTGCGAGTGGTGGAGCAGGCGCACCGCGGCCCCGCGGCAGCGCGCAACCTCGGCGTGGCCAGAGCCCGCCGTCCCTACGTCCTGTTTCTGGACGACGACGTTGTGCCTGTCCCGCACCTTGTGGCCGAGCACGCCCGGGCCCACGGGACGTGCGAGCGCCGGGTTGTCATCGGCCCGATGCTGGAGCCACCCGTTCGGCTGCAGCCGTGGGTCCGTTGGGAGGCACGCGAACTGGCCGAGCAGTACCGGGCGATGGAGGCCGGAAAGTTCGAGCCGACCCCCTGGCAGCTCTACACCGGCAACGCCTCGATCAGGGTCGAGCACTTGCGAACGGCTGGAGGCTTCGACGCCAGATGGCGGCGTGCCGAGGACGTCGAGCTCGGCTTCCGGCTCCGAGACCTCGGATGCGAGTTCGTGTTCAACCCGGCTGCGGCGGGACTGCACTTCGCGACCAGGTCCTACCGGTCCTGGCTCGACGCGGCCCACGAGTACGGCCGCAACGACATCCGCTTCGGCAAGGGCGAGGAGCGCGTGGCGGGCGAGTTCCGGCACCGGCACGGGCTCACTCAGGCTTTGATCCGCTGGGGCCTGCGCCACCGCCGGGCCGCCTCGTGGCTGCCGGCTGTGGGGGGCGCGGCCATCCGGTTTGCCGACGGCCTCCACATGCAGCGTGTGACGGCGCAGCTTTGTGGCGCGGTCTTCAATCTGGCCTACTGGATGGGCGTGGCTGACCAGGTTGGGTCGGCGCAGGCCGCACTTGACCTTGCCGATCTGGGATCGCCTTCTGGGCTCCTGACCCGCGCACGATCCTCCCATCCCATTGGATCTCGCGGCAGCGACCCATAGACTCGCGTGGAACATGCCTCAGGCTGAGCGCCTCCCAAGCATCTCGGTAGTGATCTGCACGCGCGACCGGCCCGAGAGCCTCCGCGCGACCTTGAACAGCATCGCGGACCAGGACTACCCGACCTTCGAGGTGCTGGTCCTGGACCAGAGCCGCGGGGTGGAAACGAGGCGGCTGCTCGAGGACGTTCGACAGGTCGCGCCGATGATCGGATACCTGCGTCTGGATACGCCGGGCCTCTCCAGGGCATACAACGCCGGCGTCCGGAACACTGAGTCGGCATTGCTCGCGTTCACAGACGACGACGTCGTGGCGCCCCCGAACTGGCTTCGGAGCATCGCCCGGGCGTTCGCCGAGCACCCCGGCGTGGGCCTGCTGTACGGCCAGGTGCTGATCCCGCCCGAGCGGGTGGCGCGTGAGAGCCGTGACGGCGTGACGCCAGGCCTCCCGATTCCGGAGCGGCTCATCCTCGACCGCCGTCACGGCTTCCGGGTATTCGGGATGGGCGCCAATTTCGCGGCGAGGCGCCAGCTGTTCGACCGGGTCGGAGGCTTCGATGAGGTTCTCGGCGGGGGTGGCCCCCTCCAGTCGTCGCAGGACTTCGACTTCATGTACCGGGTCTTCCGCAGCGGCGGAAGCACGCTGCTCGAGCCGGAGGTCGTCGTCTACCATTACGGATTCCGCTCCACCGCCGAGTGGCCCTCGACGGTTCGTTCCTACGGCATCGGGGTAGGGGGGTTCTGCTTGAAGCACGTGCGCATGGGCGATCTGTACGCCGCGCGCATGCTCTGCGGCTTCATGGGCAGGACCGGTGCTCAACTGATCAAAAGGCTGGTGACACGGAAGCCGGCCGCCGAGCAGTGGGCCTTCCTGAGCAACATCCTGGCCGGGATGGGCCGATCGCTCCGATTTCCCATCGATCGGCGCCTCCGCATGTATCGCTCACTCGCGGAGCCCGCAGTCACCACCACCGAGACCGCATGAACCCACGCATCGCCATCATCGGAGCGGGCCCGACCGGCCTCGGAGCTGGCTACCGCCTTCAGGAGCTCGGCTACCACGACTGGGTGATCTACGAGCGCAACCCGTTCGTGGGAGGCCTCGCTTCGAGCTACACCGACGCCGCCGGCTTCACCTACGACATCGGCGGCCACGTGATGTTCTCCCACTACGAGTACTTCGACCGCCTGGTCGACCGCATGCTGGGGGACGACTACACGGCGCTGATGCGCGAGAGCTGGATCAGGATGTTCGACCGCTGGGTGCCCTATCCCCTGCAGAACAACATCCGCCACCTCCCGCCCGACGTGCTGCTCGAGTGCCTGCACGGCCTCGTCGACTCACAGGGGCTGGATCCTCGCGAGTCAAGCAACTTCTCCGAGTGGGTGGACGCCGTCTTCGGGGCCGGCATCGCCCGGCATTTCATGCGGCCATACAACTACAAGGTCTGGGCCCACCCACTCGAGATGATGAGCAAGGCGTGGATCGCCGAGCGAGTGAGCATGATCGACCTCAAACGGGTGCTCGCCAACGTCGTGCTGGAGCAGGACGAGCTCAGCTGGGGCCCCAACAACACTTTCAAGTACCCGCTCTACGGAGGCACGGGCGGTCTCTATGCGCGCTTTGTCCCGTACGTGCAGGACCACCTGCGGCTGAGCCGGGAGGTGATCGAGATCGACCCGGTGGCCAAGTCATTGCGGCTGGCCGACGGCGCGGAAGACCGGTATGACGTCCTGCTCTCGACGATGCCGCTCCCGGAGCTGCTGCGGCGGCTGCAGCCGCTACCAGCGGGTCCGCTCCGCGCCGCGGCCGGCCTTCATTACAGCCACGGGCTGGTGGTCGGCGTAGGCGTGGCCAGGCCCGCCGAGACGAGGAAGTGCTGGACATACTTCCCCGAGCCGAACGCCCCCTTCTACCGCGTCACGTTCCTTTCCAACTACTCGCCCAGGATCGCGCCCGAGGGTCACACGCTGCTCCTGACCGAGACGTCCTACTCCGACTACAAAGCGGTGGACAGGGCGACCATCGTCGACAGCGTCCTGGATGGGCTGCTGGCGACAAGCCTGCTGGAGCCGGCCGACCGCGACCGCATCGTGGCCACGCACGTCGAAGACGTGCCGTACTTCTACCCTGTGCCGACGCTGACCCGCGATCGCGCGCTGGCGGAGATCCAGCCCTTCCTGATGTCACACGACATCTACTCGCGCGGCCGTTTCGGGGCCTGGCAGTACGAGACCAGCAACATGGACCACTCGGTGATGCAGGGCGTCGAGGTCGTCAAC
>DATFWQ010000339.1:0-25277 GCA_035259145.1 Candidatus Dormiibacterota bacterium
CCGAGAACCACGTCTTCGACACCGGCGCCCGCTTCCCATTTTCATAGGAAGAGAGTGAGAGGAGTGAAGGAATACAGCACAGTCAAGGTAGGGTCGCTCGTTCGTGTCCAGGACAGGGACGGTGAGGAGGAGTACACGATCGTGGGGGGCGAGGAGGCGGACGCCGTGTCGAAGCGAATCTCGATCGAGTCGCCGCTCGCGATGGCGCTACTGGGTCACGCGGTCGGCGAGCAGGTCAAAGTACGGGCGCCGGGCGGCTTGCGCGCCGTGAGGATCGTTGGCGTCGCTTCCTGAAAAAGACCTGCCCTTCCCCTTTTTGAGCGGAGGGGCCTCGGCGGGGTAGCTAAAGTGGACCAACTGTCGAATGGCTGTTGGTCCACTTCCGGTTCAGGCGCCTGTGCACCAGCCCCTAGCGAGCTCCGGAAGCGAGCACCCGTCTCAGACACCGCATACGGGAGCCGGCTCCCGCCGGCGATCAGCCCTCGCCGGTGCCCCCGCCGTCGACCACCAGCACCTGGCCGTTGACGTAGCTGGACGCATCGGAGACCAGGAACACGGCCGCACCCGCGATCTCCCCCGGGTTGCCGATGCGACCGAACGGGTTGCTCTGCACGACGCGCTCCAGGATGGCTTCGTTCGACCACAGCGCCTCTGCGAAGCGCGTTTTGAACAGGCCCGGCGCTATGCAGTTGACACGCACCTTGCCACCGAGTTCGCGTGCCAGCTGCCTCGTCAGCATGATCACGCCTGCCTTGGTCACGTCGTACACGCCAAGGCCCATGCTCGGCCGAAGCCCACCCGTGCTGGCAATGTTCAACACTGCGCCTCCGTGCTCTTCCATCCAGGCGCGGTACACCAGCTTGGTCAGGAGGAAGTAGCCACGTAGGTTGACTTCGAAGGTCTTGTCCCACACAGCGAGCTCCGCATCGATCAAGGGCCCGAAGTAGGGGTTGGTCCCGGCGTTGTTGACGAGAATGTCGATGCGGCCAAATTGGTCCATAGTTTGGCCGACCAGGTTGTCGAGATCGTCTTCGCGTCCCGCATGCGCCGCAATCGCAAGCGCCGAGTCGGGGAACCGCTCGTTGATGCGTTCCGCCGCGCGATCGAGGTCTTGCTGCTTGCGGCTGCTCAGCACGACGCGTGCGCCCTGCTCTGCCAGTCCCTCCGCGATGGCGCATCCAAGGCCGCGGCTGCCTCCTGTCACGATTGCAACACGCCTATCGAGCTGGAAGTTCGGCACGGATGGATAGGATAAGCGCCAATGGAAGTCGTTTCGGGCCGGATCGCTGACGACATCCTCGAGCGGATCTTCCGACCCAGCACGAAGCCGAGCGCCCTGGATCAGGCGGAGCAGACGCTCCGGCATCCGAAGCGCCTGATCTACGTCGCCATGTCGAATCGCAACTTCTACTGGCGAAACCACATCCAGAAGTTCGTGCTCGATTCGGGGATGGTCCCCGTGAGCCCCTTCATGCTCTTCGACTATTACCTGCTGCACACCGTCCCCAAGACCGTCGTCCGCGCAGCCATGAACAACCTGCTGGCCCGCTGCGACGAAGTTTGGGTATTTGGCCGCATCTCGCTTGGAGTCAAGGTTCAGATCGGTATCGCCAAGCGGATGAGCAAGCCAGTCCGCTACTTCGACATCTCCGAGCTGCCTTTCGCGGTCCTTCCGATCTCGGCCGAAACCGCGGAGGAAGAGATCCGGGACTGATCCGCCGAGCGCTCGTCCGTTACGACCGCGCCGGGTCGGGTGGTCGTCGAGATCGTTCGTCCACCTACGCCGGTTTGCGCATTGCCCAGGGCCCGTACCTGGCCGCGGCGACGATAAACCACACCAAAAGCGCGAGCGCCGCCACCGCAAAAACCAGCCCTACCGCGATCGATCCCTTCGGCTGGGCCTGAACCTCGTTGCTCGTGAGCGCAGCGGCCCCTGTGGCTACCCCGATACCGCTCAGGGCAAGCCAGACCAGCACCACCCAGAACGCCCAGCGCCAGCGGAGCAAGCTGCCCACGGCGAGGAGCACCATGATGCCGCTCAGGACGATGACGGTCGCCCAGCCAAGGGCAACCCCGAGCTGCACCGCGGTCTGAACCTGGTCGTCGGACAGAGACGGTTGCCGAGCCCTCGTCGCCTTCTCGATGGACGCGGCATTCGTGTAGAGCGCGGTGCTCACGAGCTGCTCGATCGCGGCCAGCACCATATAGGCGGCGGCCGCACGCTGAAGCGGCAGCGTCCAGGACGTCGGCTCCCGATAGCCGCGAGCCAGTGGCATCCAGTCTTGACCATCCCAACGGAACAGCCCGTCAGGAGAGATCTGGCCTACCTGCGGCCTCT
Organism: Candidatus Dormiibacterota bacterium; assembly: GCA_035259145.1. GTDB lineage: Bacteria > Chloroflexota > Dormibacteria > Dormibacterales > Dormibacteraceae > CF-161. Next base: position 2,339 of record DATFWQ010000339.1, read on the forward strand.
CGCTCATGCTCAGCCCCTCCCTCTCAATCACCTGCGACCGATCACGCGACGATACCAGCTCCTGGGATCACCGATCTCCTCGGGCCGTGGCAGAGACCCAGGACCGTCCCAGACGCGGTTCAACACCTCCATGCCGTAGCGGTCGTGGATTTCTCGCGCGAACTGCTCCCCGGCCCGGTACTGTTCCATCTTCATTTCCAGCCCCGTCACGCGCCAGATCACCTGTTCGAGCACGCTACGCTCGGTGCTGCGCCGGCGATATGCAGCCACCAGGCTGTCGAACGACCGCAGGAGGCGCCGCCCGACCAGATTCATGACCAGATTGCCGTGTCCCTCGACCACTGACATCGTCGCCTGCATGCGGCGCACCAGGTCCCATTGCGACGGGACGCCGACGGTCAGAGCGCGCAGCCGGTCCAGCCCGCGAGCCGATCCGCTCTTTCTCGCGAGCTCGATCAGATCCTCGATCTGCCCGTCCATGTGATCACGAAACCATGGATGGCTGGAGAACTGCCACGCATGAGTCATCTCGTGGAGAATCAGCCACCGCCGGAGGTCTGCCCCTTTCAGCCCCGCCTGCTGCTGCCAGGCAGCCACGTTCGGCTCGACAAGGTAGAGGGCAGGGCGTACGGGCTCCTTGCCCATGAGCTGGGGGTCGAACTGCCCTAGAACACGGCGGCTCAAAAAATCCAGCATCAGCGCGACGTAGCGAGATAGGCCAGCCCGACCGGCCGTCGCCAGCCACGAGTCAGGCACCTGCGTAACGGCCGCCAGGGGCTCCATGACCCGGCGGAGGATCCCGATGTTCAGCTCCAGCCATCCCGCCCGGTCGAGCGCCTCGAAGTCAGGCATGCTCGCGCCCGCAGGAAGCCCCCCGACGACTTCCAGCAGTGGAGCGCGCAGCCCGGCCGCGAACCTGTTGTAGGTGGCGGCCGCGTCGGCGAGACGCTCGGGTGCGGCTCGCTGGTCACGAACCCGGTCCAGGGCCAGCCGGGTCACCTCATCCCAGTCCAGAAGCGCGGCGCTGCTCCCGCGCGGCCTGACCGCTTCGGCGAAGAGCGCCGCCATCAGTCCGTAAGCAGCTCCCACAGCAAGTCCCCGGCGGAAACCCCGCGTCATGCGACCGCGGGTCGGAGCGCAATCAGAAATCGAACGACAGATTGTGGGCGCGCTTGAACAGCACCTTGCACGCCTGGCACCGAAATACGATCTGCAGAGCACGGCGGCCGAAGGCCTGCGCATCCTTCCCGCAGACCGGGCAGGCCGCGGTCTCGCTCACAAAGGCATTGGGAAGGGGCAGGACCCTGATCTCCGCCTTGCGCCGCCTCTTTGACATGGCTCGACTCGCAAGAGAGGAATAAACGGGACGGCCATGCTAACAAAATGGCCGACAAATGGCCAGGGCCACGGTCTGAGAGCAAGCTCAGACGTCGAGCTGGCTGACGTCCAGGCCCCTCAGTGCTTCGGGCGCCTCGAGGCCGTTCAGCTGCAGTGTCTTGAGCAGTGCGAGGATGTAGCGGACGCCTGCGAGGTTCACACCATGCTTTCGAGTCAGGGTCTGGATGGCCTGCAGCTTCATCAGGTCGCGCTGAGAGTAGCGACGCCGATTGGTGACCGTCCGCTTCGGCTTGATCATGTTCAGGTGCTCGTACATCATCAGCGTCCGCGGATGGGTCTCCAGGATCTCCGAGGCCACGCTGAGTGTGTAGATCGGCTTGTCGAGGTGGATATTGGCGGCGTCGCCCGACTGCGGTCTGGCCTCGGCGACGGTCTCGCGCTGCTTCGTCTTCATCTGGGCTTCCTTCTCTCTCCTTTGGCCAGCCTCTCAGCCTAACCTTGGGTTACAGATGCACACGCCACTTTTGTACATGATGGTGCCAAATGAAGACTAACGCCGGCAAGCAGTTTTTGTTAAGGAATGCCGACAGCTTGAAGTGCTCGGACCGGGATCACATGTTGTGAGGCCGGCGCCGGCATCGTGGCCGGGCTAGAGTGCCGGGACTAACCGCCGGGCTTGTTGGGCGGGCAGCTGCCGTCGCTCGGGGGGTTGGGATTCGGGTTCGGTCCGTTGCCGGGATTGCTGCAGTCCTTCGGAGCCGCCTCACTGGCGTTGGAGGGCAGGGGCGGTCTGGGCTGGTCTGCTCGCGTGCCCGGCAGCAGCCAGACCGGCAGCCCGTCCACGGTTGCATGGCCGAGGCCCGGAGGCTCGCTGAACCACTCGGTCTTGGGCGCCTCCATCGCATCGAGCGCCGCTGCCATGAACTGATGCCAGGCCGGGGCCGCGACGAACACGCCGTCGGAGCCGCGGATCATCGGCGTGTTGTCGGTATTGCCGAACCAGAAGGCGGACGCCAGGCTCGGCGTGTAGCCCACCGTCCAGGCATCCCCGAAGTTGTCAGTGGTGCCGGTCTTGGCCGCAACCCTGCGGTCCGGCAGAATCAGCGGCGAATTGGCGCCGAAGATCATCGTCCGGTTGGCGTTGTTGGACATGATCTGCTCCATGATGAAGGCGACCTTCGGGTCCATCGCCTGCTTTGCGGTCTTGGTGGGGTCGGCGTGGAAGATCTCGGTGCCGTCGCTCGTCTGCACGGAGGTGATACCGAAAGTCTGGTGGTAGAGGCCCTGGGCGCCCAGCACCGACGCGCCTGTTGCCATCTGCAGCGGCGTTTCGCCATAGCCGCCCAGCGTCAGGGTCGGGCCAAAGGCCGACGGCGGGTCATCCTGGGTGTAGGTGACCGAACCGTCCTGGCCAAAATGCCCGTAATAGGGCGGGGCCCCCATCCTGCGGGCCATGTCGACCACCTTGTCTACCCCGACCGTGACCTCAACCTTGACGGCCGGGACGTTGAGCGAGTTACCCATGCACTGCTGCAGCTGGCAGGTCCCGTGGGACCTGCCGTCGTAGTTGACGGGCACCCAGGGGTTGGGCTTCGAGCCCGGCGGGAGCCGGATGCTGACCGGGGTGTCCGGGATCTTCGTCGACATCGTGAACTTCCCGCTCTCGATCGCCGCAGTGTAGGTGTAGATCTTGAATGAGGAGCCCGGGTTCCGCGGACTGTCGGCGGCCATGTTGAACTGGCCGCCGGAGGTGTCGTTGAAGGCCGAGCCGACCATCGCCACGACCGCACCTGAGCGCGGGTCGATGGCGGTCATCGCACCCTGACTGACGTTGCGCCAGCGAGAGCTGTTGACCCCGTCCACCACCGCCTGCTCAGCCAGACGCTGGATCTGCATGTTGAGGGTGGTATGGACCCGCAGGCCGCCGGCGAGCACAGCCTGCGGTCCGTACTTGTCGGTGAGCTGGTCGCGGACCCACTTCACAAAGCCGGGTGCCGCCAGGATCTGTGGGTTGGGCCTGAACATGTGGTCAGGCGGGCTGACGTCCTCCGCGTAAGCTACGTCGGCCTGCTCCTGGGTGATCTTGCGCGTCCGCACCATCGCGTCGAGGACCATCTGCTGCCGCTTGCGCGCCTGATCCCAATGGGCGAAGGGGTCGTTCCAGTAGGGGCTCTGGGGAATCCCTGCCAGCATGGACGCCTGCGCCAGGTCCAGGTCTTTCGTGTCCTTGTGGAAGTAGACGCGGGCGCCGGCCAGGGTGCCCTTGCTGTTGTTCGAGTAGTCGACGGCGTTGAGGTACTGCTCCAGGATCTGCCGCTTGGTGTACGTGTGCTCGACCTGCAGCGCAAGGACAGCCTCCCGGATCTTGCGTTCGATGGTCGGCTCGTTGTTGATCAAGCGGAGCTTCACGAGCTGCTGGGTGATCGTCGAAGCGCCCTGGACCGGCTGCTTCGTGCGCCAGTCGATCCAGGCGGCGCGGCCCATCGCAAAGATGTCGATGCCAGGCTCGTCCCAGAAGCCCGAGTCTTCGACCGCCACCGTGGCGAGCGGCAGCCACTTACCCATCTGCTCCAACTGCTCGTAATAGTGCTGAGGCGAGTTTTCCTCACGCAGGTCTGCCAGCAGCGTGCCGTCGGCGGCGTAGACCAGCGTGTCCTCGGCCAGGGGTTGGCTCGTGATGAGGTGCGCGTCCGGCAGGTCGGCAGCGTAGTTGATGTAAGCGCTGGCTGAGCCCAGGAAGCCGAAGCCGGCGAGCAGCACAACGACTCCGATCTTGACCGCGGCCGGCAGAAGCGAGCCTGTGACCTGTTGCGCGCCCCTGCGCGGGCGCCGGCCACGCCGCTGAGTGTCTGGACCATATGCGTACGCGCTGGCGCGCAAGCGCCTGCCCTTGGCGTCGCGGAGTACGCGGGGCATGGCGCGCGCATCGCGGCCGGCCTCCACCTGATAGCGGACGGCGTCGACGCCCCTTGCGACCAGGGGGCCGACCGTGGTCGCCCGCCGGCTCAGCTCGGAGGCCACCCGCCTACCCTGCGGCTCGGCCGCCGCCGCCACCGGCTCGAGCCGCGTCCTGGCCGCCGATGCGGCCTGCCGCAGTTGGGGCCCGGCGGCCGCTGCCACGGGCTTTAGCCGGGCCTTTACACCTGATGCGGTCTGCCGGACCAGGGGCCCAGCCGCGGCAGCCCGAGCACGCAGGCGAGCCCCCGCAGGCACCATCGCCGGCGGCAGCCGGTCGATTTGGGCCTTGACCCATCCCCGCAACCGATCGACTCGACTCATGACAGACCTATCGGCATAACTGACCACAGATTCCTGGGGTTTCGCAACGCCGGAATCGAAACATCAGCACGTACATTCTCTCGTCAAGCGCCCTGGCTCAGCAGGGCGTAGGTGGCAAGCACGGCGACGGTGTTCTGGGTCGCGTGCATGGCAAACGAGTTCAGGGTTGAGCCCGTGCGCTCGCGCACCCAGGTGGCGCCCAGGCCGAAGACGAAGAGCACCGGGAACAGGGTCGGCAGGAGGTGGGCGCCGGCGAAGATGGCTGCCGTGAGCGCGATGGCAGCGGGCGACGGAAGGATGCGCCGCAGCCAGCCAAAGAGGGCGCCGCGGAACAGCAGCTCTTCGCAGACGGGCGCCAGCAGGCAGACTGTAGGCACTATCACCGCTATGAAGAGTGGGTCGAACGACTGCCGCAGCAGGCTCACGGCGTTGCTCTGCGGCTGGCCGATCAGGGGGACGAGCGCAGCACTGATGAGGGCGCCGACCAGGACTGCAGCCAGCCAGACCAGCAGGGCGACGGCGATGTCGGCTGCGGAGGTGTAGCGAAAGCCCAACCTGTCACGGAGGCCCCGCGGTCCGCCGAAGGCCACCAGCAGGGCAACCAGAAGGCAGAGGTAGACCTCGGCGATCAGGACGGCCGAGAGGTTGGCCCGATCGTGCACCAACCAGGTATCCGCCACCACCCGGACAGAGACAAGCGTGGCCGCTCCGGCCACCGCGGACAGTACCGCCCAGAGCCCTAGCGTCAGCAGCAGCCGCCAGCCGCTCACGGCCGCCGGCCTCAAGGCGCCACCACGTAGAAGAACGACACGCCAAGGATGACGTATACAGCCAGGAGCTCGAGTCCTTCCAGCCAGTTGCTGCGGCCGTCCAGCGAGATCACCGAGACGATCAGCGTCGCGAGCGCCACGGCCACCACCTCCAAGGTGCTGAAGACGAAATCCATCGGGGGGCCGATGGCGAGGCTGACAAAGACCAGCAGGGGCGCCACCAGGAGCGCGATCTGGGTCGACGAACCGAAGGCGATCTCGATGCTGAGCTCCATCTTGTTGCGCAGCGCGAACAAGACGGCAGAGGCGTGCTCGGCCGCATTGCCGACGATTGCCACCACGAACAGGCCGACGAACAGCTTCGACAGCCCCAGTGCCGCGACCGTCGGCTCCAGGGAGCCGACGAGGAACTCCGACTCCACACCCACCAGGACGGCCGCGACCAGGAGCACAGCCAGCGCCTGCAATGCCGGCCACTCCGCTCGTTCGTGGGCCGGCGCCGCTCCGAAGATGTGGGTGTGCGTGACAAGCGTGAAGAGGAGCGCCGCTCCGTAGACCACAATCAAGACCGCGGCCACCGTGATGCTGACCACCTCCCGCTGGACGGCGGTGTCGGGGGCCGAGAGCACGAACACCGCCGGCATCAGTAGACCGGCCACAGCCAGGAGCAGCGACGCGGAGTGCACCGCCACTGCGCGAGCGCTGAACCGCTGCTCGACGAACCGGAGCCCACCCGCCAGGTAGGACGCGCCCAGGACAAGGAGCAGGTTGCTCAGGATGGACCCGATCAGCGAAGCCTTGACGACGTCGAACTGCCGGGCCCGCACGAGCAGGATGGCGATGATCAGCTCGGTGATGTTGCCGAACGTGGCGTTCAAGAGGCCTCCCACCCGCGGCCCTGCCCGTATCGCAAGCTGGTCGGTGGCCCGCCCGATGAGGGCCGCCAGGGGAATGATCGCCAGACAGGAGAGGGCGAATACGAGCACCGGCTCGTGAAAGGCGAATTCGACGATGAATGAGAGGGGGACGAAGACCAGCAACCAGTACACGGACGGCTTCGGTATCACTGACCGCATTGTCGCCAGGTTGCGTGCAGGCCTGCGCTGACGGACGGCGGTTAGCATGAGGGCCGTGCCCGATGTTCCCGCCCTGGAGGTCGTATTGATCGACGTCCGCGACTGGATCGCGACGGTCACGCTGAACCGTCCTGAGCAGCGCAATCCGCTGTCCGCGAGCATGCTCAGGGATCTGCGAACGGCGCTCGCCTGGTGCGCCGGCGAGGGGGAGGTGCGGGTGGTCGTCTTGACCGGGGCAGGCGACCGTGCATTTTGCGCCGGCGCCGACCTGGGGTCGTTTGCGGGAGTGTCGTCCGAGGTCGAGCGGCATCACGAGCGGCACGGGTTCGTGGACCTGTTCCTGCTGATGCAGGACCTCGGCAAACCGATCGTGGGCCGCGTCAACGGCCACGCGCTGGCCGGCGGCTTCGGCCTTGCCTGCGCGTGCGACATCCTGCTGGCGGTGGAGTCGGCCACCTTTGGGACGCCAGAGATCAACGTCGGCGTGTGGCCGGCGATGATCCAGGCCGTGCTGGCCCGGAACCTGCCGCGTAAGGTCCTGCTCGAGATGGAGCTGCTGGGCGAGAGGTGGACTGCCGCGAGGATGTACGAGCTGGGTCTGGTCAACCGCGTCCTGCCCTCACTGTCCGAGCTGGACGCAGCTGTTTCGGACGTCGCCCGGCAGCTGACCCACAAGTCGCCGGCGATCCTGAAGGTAGGGCGCGACTCGTTCTACCGCCAGCAGGACATGGAGTTCAGGGCGGCGCTCGAGTATCTGCAGTCGCAGCTGACGCTGGTCACCCTCACCGAGGACGCACGCGAAGGCGTAACCGCGTTCCTGGAGAAGCGGGAGCCGGACTTCAAAGGACGATGAGCAGCTCCGTTGCCGGCGGGTCGACAGCCGCGCATCCACGTCGCCGGGTGGCCTGATGCTCGAACGCTATCGCGAGCTGCGTGAGAAGGCGCTGCGAGGCGGCGTCCGCTACTTGCCCAAGCTGCGCCAGCAGAACAAGCTGACGGTCCGGGAGCGCCTGGCGTTGCTGCTGGACGAGGGATCATTCGTGGAGGACGGCCTGTTCGCCAACGTGCTGGCCGAAGACCTGCCCGCCGACGGGGTCGTGACCGGTCTCGGTGTCATCGGCGGGCGTCAGGTCGCGGTGATGGCCAACGATCCCACCGTCAAGGCCGGCTCCTGGGGAGCGCGGACTGTCGAGAAGATCATCCGCATTCAGGAGGCGGCCGGCCGCCTGCGGGTGCCGCTCTTCTACCTCGTGGATTCGGCCGGTGCGCGCATCACCGACCAGATCGACATGTTCCCGGGGCGGCGCCACGCTGGTCGCATCTTCTTCAACCAGGTTCAGCTCTCGGGCCGCGTGCCCCAGATCTGTCTTCTGTTCGGCCCGTCGGCGGCGGGGGGGGCCTACATCCCGGCGTTCTGCGACGTGGTGATCATGGTCGAGGGAAACGCCTCGATGTACCTCGGCTCGCCCCGGATGGTCGAGGTGGTCGTGGGCGAGCAGGTGAGCCTGGAGGAGCTTGGCGGCGCCCGCATGCACTGCACTGAAAGCGGATGTGGAGACTTCCTCGTCGCTGATGACCGGGAGGCGATCGAGACCGCCCAGTCCTACTTCGGCTATATGCCGTCCAATCAGGCGCTGAGCCCGCCAGAGGCGCCACCGCGGCCGCCGCGGGAAGGGACGAAGCCGATCTCCGAGGTGGTTCCGGTCGAGCCACAACGAGGCTACGACATGCGCAAGGTGATCGAAGCCATCGTGGACGAGGGCTCCTGGCTGGAGCTCAAGAAGCTGTTCGCCAAAGAGCTCCTGGTCGGGTTCGGCCGCCTGGAAGGACGGGTGCTGGGCATCCTGGCCAGCCAGCCGATGCAGAAGGGCGGCGTGCTGTTCAACGACAGCGCCGACAAGGCGGCCCGCTTCATCTGGCTGTGCGACGCGTTCTCCATCCCGCTGCTCTTCCTGGCCGACGTGCCCGGGTTCATGATCGGCACCCAGGTCGAGAGGCGCGGCATCATCCGCCACGGCGCCAAGATGATCACAGCCGTCGCCGAGGCCACCGTGCCGAAGATCTCGGTGATCGTCCGCAAGGCATACGGGGCAGGGCTGTATGCGATGGCGGGACCGGCGTACGACAGCGACTCCGTGCTGGCGCTGCCGTCAGCGCAGATTGCCGTGATGGGGCCCGAGCCCGCGGTCAACGCCGTCTTCTACAACCGGCTCATGGAGCTGCCCGAAGAAGAGCGGGCCGAGCGCCGCGGCCGGCTGGAGAACGAGTACCGGGAGGACGTAGACCTGTACAAGCTGGCGGCCAACTTGATCGTGGACGACGTGGTTGAACCGGAGAGGCTGCGTGAGCAGCTCATAGCTCGGTTCCGCGCCTACGCGACTCGCACGCAGCCTCCCCTCGACCGTAAGCACGGCGTGCCGCCGGTCTGAGACTGCGCCGAGGTGGCGAGGCGCGCCTTGACCGGCGTGGGCTCGGCCCGGAACGCCGCATCTGTACGATCGCGCAACTTGCCGCGGCATAGAGAGACGCACCTGTACAAATGCGTTGTTCCCATTGCGGAGGAAGCGCGCATTTGTACGAATGCGTGGCTCCAATGGACGGAGAAGCGCACATTCGTATGAATGCGGCTGCCCAGAGCCCGGCGTGGCCCACCGGCGCCCTGGCCGTGCACCCGCCCCTTCGTCGAAATCGTCGCCCAACCGCCCCCAGATGAGCAGCGCGCCCCCCGACGCACGCCCGCTTACGATGATGGCCATGGCGCAGAGTCGGAGCCCGGCCGCTGTCACGCGTTACCCGGGCGCTGCAGCGTCGTTGAGTCGCACGTGATGCTTCGCTGGAGGATCCTCCTCGCGGCCCTGGCCGGCAGCGCACTGCTGGCGGTCGGGTTTGCGGTCGGCGTCGACCGGCTGGTCGTGTCAAGCCCGCAAGCACCCCACCTGACGTCGATCCCCGACGCCAGTCTGTCCGCCCGCTACGGGGTCACTCTAGCTGCGGCGCCACAGGCGCCGTACTGCGGACTCGAACAGACGGTAGCGGAGACAGGGTGGCTGAGCCCAGGCACCGCGGGATGTGCGATCAGCCGGGAGCGGGCGGAAGCAGCCGCGCTGGGCGTCGGCTCAGGTCGTGTGATCGAGAGCCTGCTGGCTCGCGTCAGCTCGACCTGGAACCCGGAGATCCGGGACCACCTCGCCTGGCTGGTGGTCGTCCGCTGGGCAAGAGGCGCCTCGGTGCCCCGGTGGTGCGGAACGCTCGTCTATCCCACGCCGGTCGGCTGCTACTCCCCTCAGACGCGGGTGCTCGCTGACCGCGTCGTGGTGCTGGACGCCTATTCAGGACAGACCCTTCAGACACAGCAGCCCGGCCCAGGATTGATCATCGGTCCGGTTGCGTCCCCGGGGGGCTGACCGGCGCCCGTCGGGGGCTCAGGCAGGCGGCGCCAACCTCTCAGCCAGATATCTGAGCGCGATCGGGTATCGATGCTGGTTGCCCCCATGGGCGCCATCGAACAGCTCATAGCGCACATTGTTGGCGCGGATCTTCATGAGCTCCCGCCGGAAGGCGGCCGCTCCCAGGTCCAGGAAGTACTCGTCGCTCCTTCCGGCATCGATGTAGATCGCCCGCAGCGAGCGGAGGTCCTCGGCGTGCCGGGCCACCATCCGCACCGGATCCCGGGCCAGCCAGCGCTCCCACACTTCATCGATCAGGTGGCCGGTCTCGACCTCGAAGGGCAGCCGGACGGTTCCGTCGGGGTCGGCCGAGTAGCATGCGGCCATCGCGTACGCGTCTACGAGCGCGCTGTCGTGCGGGCGTGTATACGGAGGCCGGGAGCGGAAGTCGGCCCAGAAGCGGGCGTACGAGCCCTGGTAGTGGTCACGCAACGCCCTCGCCACCAGCGCGAACTCCGGCAAGTAGCAGTACTCGAAGAGCGCGTCGCCCGCAAGACTGGCCAGGCCGCCGAACAGGTCCGGGCGCAGCATCGGGGTGACCATCGCTCCGTATCCGCCACTGGAGTGGCCCATGATCCCGCGGTGTGCGCGCTCAGCAAGCGTCCGGTAGCGCGCATCCACCCAGGGCACCACGTCCTCGCACAGGTAGCTGTGGTAGCGACCGGTGGCCGGGGAGTCCAGATACTGGCTGCCGCCGAGTGATGTCCAGCAGTCGACGAACACGACCAGGCAGCGCGGCGCCTCGCCGCGAGCCATCAGCTCGTCGACCATTTCGGGAAAGTTGCGACGAAAGGCGTTGCGGTTGCGCCACATGTCGACCTGACTGGTGAAACCCTGGACGACGTACACGGCGGGATACCGCCGGTTCGGCTCGCGGCTGTAGCCTGGCGGCAGGTAGACCCAGATCGGCCGGTGCGCCGGGTCACCCAGCGGGTTGCCCCGCAGCGCCTTGCTGTCTATCCATGCCTCTTCGAGGCGGCCCGCCCACTCGATGCTCCACGGGTACATCGAAGTCACCTGGCCGCTACCGGATCACAGCTCGAACGAGCGCGTCCCCGACCTCCGCAGTCGAGGCGGTACCCCCGAGGTCGCCGGTCAGTACGCGGCCGTCCTCGCAGACGGCGTCGATGGCGCGTTCGATACGGTCGGCCTCCGGGCCGTAGCCGAGGTGGCGCAGCATCAGCGCGGCGGACCAGACGGCACCGATCGGATTGGCCCGCCCCTGACCGGCGATGTCCGGCGCCGAGCCGTGCACGGGCTCGAACATCGAGGGACCGCGCCCGTCGAGGCTCAGGTTGGCGCTGGCGGCCAGTCCAAGGCTGCCCTGGAGGGCGCCGCCCAGGTCTGTCAGGATGTCGGCGAACAGGTTGGAGGCGACCACGACGTCGACGCTGTCCGGCCTGAGCACCATGCGGGCTGCCATCGCGTCAACATGGACCCGCTCCACCTCCACGTCGGCATACCGGCTGGCGAGCGCCATCACAACCTCATCCCACAGCACGTAGGCGTAACGGCTGGCGTTGGACTTGGTCACGCTGATGAGCCGGCCGCTGCGCTCACGGGCTCGCTCAAAGGCGAATCGGGCGCAGCGGTGGATAGCACGGCGGGTAAAGACCGGCACCTCGACGGCCAGTTCGGCATCTGTGCCCACGTGCACTCGGCCGCCCGTACCCGAGTACTCGCCCTCGGTGTTCTCGCGAATGAACAGCATGTCGACGTCATCGGGGCCACGGCCCGCGAGAGGGCCGCTGATGCCGGGCGGAAGCCTGACGGGACGTAGATTGACGTACTGCTCGAAGGTCTTGCGGATGGGGAGCAGGCACTCCCAGAGGCTGATGTGGTCTGGCACGGTGGGCCAGCCGATGGCGCCGAGATAGATGGCGTCGAACCGGGCCAGCGTCGACAGGGCGTCCCCGGGCATCATGCGACCGCTTCGCTCGTGGTAATCGCAGCCCCAGGGCAGCTCCGTGAACTCGAGCGGCAGGCTGAGCGCGCGCAGGACCTTCAGCCCCTCCGGCACCACCTCCCTCCCCACCCCGTCGCCTGCGATGACCGCGATGCGGTTCGACATGGCTCGGGAGAAGGTACCCGATCGGCCGTCCAGGTAGGGCTATCGCATGAAGTCGACCCGTTGTTCGCGGCCATCCCAGACGACGGTCGTGTGCGCCGGCTCGCTCCGCGCCACCACCTCGCCGCGGCGAAGCACCAGTCGCCGCCTCGGCAGCAGGCGGAGCGCGTCCATCTCGCTCGGTGCGTCGAACACGACAAGGCTGGCTGGAGCTCCTTCGGCAAGGCCGTAGCCGTCCAGGCCCAGCGCTCGGGCCGGGTTGACCGTGATCATGTCGATCAGCCGTTTCAGCTCCCCGGCACCTGACATGTGGCCGTAGTGTGCGAGCACGAATGCGGCCTGCAGCGGGTCGCCGTACCCGAGCGGGTACCAGGGGTCCATCACAGAGTCGTGGCCGATGCAGACGTTGACCCCGGCGGCCATCAGCTCTTTGACCCTGGTATGGCCGCGACGGATCGGATAGGAGTCAAACCGGCCCTGCAGGACCGAGTTGTCGAGCGGGTTCGTCACCATGTGCACGCCGGCTCGGGCGATGTTGTTGATCACCCGGGACGCGTAGGCGTTGTTGTACGAGTGCATGGCCGTCGTGTGGCTGGCGGTGACTCTCCCGGCCATGCCCAACCGAATCGTCTCTGCGGCCATCACCTCGACGAACCGAGAGTGATCGTCATCGGTCTCGTCGCAATGGATGTCGACACGAAGTCCACGCTCGGCGGCGAGCGCGAACGCGAACCTCACCGACTCGACGCCCATCTCGCGGGTCATCTCGAAGTGCGGGATTCCGCCCACCACGTCGGCGCCCATCGCAACCGCCTTCCGCATCAGCTCGGGGCCGCCGTCGAATGAGAGGATGCCTTGCTGCGGAAACGCGACCAGCTGGAGGTCCAGCTGATCCCCAATCTCGTCGCGCAGCTCGACGAGCGCTCGGAGAGCCCTTAGCCTGGGGTCGCACACGTCTACGTGGCTGCGAACGTGCTGCACGCCGCAGGCCAGCTGCCAGCCCAGCACCTTGCGAACACGGGCTTTGACGTCCTCGACCGTCAGCCGGCGGACGCGGTCGGCCCAGATCGCGATGCCCTCGAACAGCGATCCGGACTGGTTGTAACGGGGCTGGCCGACCGTCAGCACCGCATCCAGGTGGATGTGCGGCTCGACCAGGGGTGGCGTGACCAGAGCCCCGTCCAGGTGCACAACCTGCCGCGCGTCAGCTTCAGGAGCAACCAGCATGCCGTCCCGCACCGCCAGATCGCGCAGCCCGGGTGAACCGGCGACCCGCGCTCCAGTCAACAACAGGTCCAACATGGGACCATTAGAAGGGATGGACGCGGCAGATCGCGTCCCTGATGGGAGAGGAGAATAGCTCGATGGCCACGTACGAATCAGGGGTCGAGGGCGTACCAATTCGCGAGGGTGAGTACGGGGACCGCGTGGTCGCCGTTGAGCCTGGAGGCATCGAGTACATTCCCGACCGCGAGCGGCACGGGAACCCGCTCCAGCTCTTCTGGACGTGGATGTCCGCGAACCTCGAGTTTGCGACCATCTTCGTCGGCTTCCTGCCGGTCGCATTCTTTGGGATGGGCTTTGCGGACGCCGCCGTCGCGCTGGTCCTCGGCACTGCACTCGGCTCCCTGACTCACGCCGTCCTGTCGAGCTGGGGCCCGAGATACGGAGTGCCGCAGATGGTCCAGGCTCGCGGCTCTTTCGGTTACCTGGGCAATCTCCTGCCGGCCGGGCTGAATACCTTCACGGCCACCGTCGGCTGGTTCATCGTCAACAGTGTGGCCGGCGCCTTTGCTCTGACGACGCTGTTCGGCCCCCGGCTGCTGAACTGGTTCGACATGCCTTTCTGGGTGGCTTTCCTGGTGATCGTCCTGGCCCAGGTCGTGGTCGCCTTCGTCGGCCACAACCTGGTGCACGAGTTCGAGAAGTACTGCTTCCCCTACCTGATTATCGTGTTCGGCCTCGCAGCCATCCTCATCTTCGCCCAGGCTCACCTGGGGACCGGTATCGACGCCAAGAAGCAGGGCCCACTCGGGGAGACAGGAGCGTTCACTCTTACATTCACCGCCGCCTTCGGATACGCGGTGGGCTGGAACCCTTACGCGTCCGACTACACGCGCTACCTGCCTGCCAGCACGAGCCGCCTGATGACCGGCCTGTGGGCCGGGCTGGGCGTATTCGTTTCCTGTGCGATCCTGGAGGTGATGGGGGCCGCGGTGGTGACCATCCCTGTGAGCGGCACGGCTCCGGCCAGTCCGACCGACCAGTTCATCAAGCCTCTGCCCGGGGTGCTCGCAGGCCTCGCGCTGCTCGGAATCGCGCTTGGCGCGGTGACCGCCAACGTAATCAACGTCTACAGCGGCGCCCTTTCGTTCCTGGTCCTGGGCGTCCGCCTGCCGCTCCGGATCCGCCGCGCACTCGTCGCCCTTGGCGCCGGCGTCGTCGGCTACATCGTCGGGATAGCGCTGCAGGCGCAGGTCGGCCCCGGCAGCAAGTACGAGGACTTCCTCCTGCTGATCAGCTACTGGATTGCGCCTTTCCTGGCCGTGGTGCTGCTCGACTACATGATGCGGCGCGGCAGCTACGATGAACGGCTGTTCTACGACACACGCTGGCGGCCGTGGCACGGGGTCGTCGCGATGCTGGCCGGGATCGTGGTGTCCTTCCCGTTCTGGAACAACCCGCTGTACACGGGGCCGCTGGCGACAGCCGTACCCGCGCTGGGCGACATCACATTCGTTGTGGGCTTCGTCGTGACGGCCGTCGTGTACTACGCGCTCACCCCCGCAGTGCGCCGGGAGGTGTCCGCGAAGCCGGAGGCTGCTGCGACGGGGAGCTGACCCACGGCTGGAGGTGACATTGCCCGGATGCGACCGAGGTCGAGATTGCACGCGATTAAGCGAGACGCGCAACTTTGAAACCAACCTGGTACTGACAGTGGAAGCGCACCTGCCGCATCCTTTTGTGGATCCTCAGAGCTTCCGGCTTCAGATGAGCGCATCGCTTCATCCCGGCCTGATCCATTGACTGCAGGCACCGGGCAAAGGTTGCCCGGTGCCTGACTTTGCATGCGGCACGACCGGTGCTAGGATGAGCCACGCCGGCGGACCAATTCGTCTGAAGGGTGACGCAGCCCTGAACCAGCCTTGACCCGCTGGCTGATGGGGGAAAGCCAATCCGACGCGTCCGCTGTCCGGTGCTGATTGGGCGGGATGAGCAGGTACGCCGGCTCGAGGATCTCCTCATCACCGCCCGCGAGGGCGGGGGAAGGGTCGCCGTGGTGGCAGGGGAGGCAGGCATTGGAAAGACGCGAACCGCGCTCGAGCTGAAGAAGCGGGCTGAGCAGCATGGCATCCAGGTCATGTGGGGTAGCTGCTCCGAAGCCGAGCTCGCACTGCCTTTCCTGCCCTTCCTGGAAGCGCTCGGGAACTACCTGTCATCCCACACCAACGATCCACGTCTCGGCACGGTTCGAGCAGACCTCGAACCTCTGTTTCCGCAGCGCCCGGAGAGTTCGCGCCTGAAAGGGCGCACCGACTCTATGCGGCACAAGCTGAGGCTCTTCGACGCCGTTGCCGAGCTGGTCGCCATGGCCGCCGAGGATCATGGCTGCCTGCTGGTGCTCGAGGATCTCCACTCGGCCGATGTCTCCACGCTGGAACTGCTCGAGTATCTCGCCCGGAGGGTCCGCACCTCGCGTGTCCTTCTTGTCGTGACCTATCGGTCCGACCACCTGGAGCGTGGACATCCTCTGCTGGCGATCGTAGGTGGCTGGGTCCGATCCGGGACTGCAACTCTTCAAGAGCTGCCGCGGCTGTCGCCGGCCGAGGTCTCGGACTTTCTGGCGAACAGTGTCGGCCCCGCCCCCGACTTCGAGACAGTCGAAGTCCTGTGTGCTCGCAGCGAAGGCAACCCCTTCGTCCTCGAGGAGATGCTGAGTGAAGCGATAGACCGCTCGGCCGGATCTGGACCTCCTGCCCTGGGGCCTGCGCAACTTCTCTCCGCGAGGCTGCCGCAGACCGTGCGCGACTCCATCCTCTCCCGCGTCGACCAGCTGGAGGAGCGTCAGCGGGATGTCCTCCGATGCGCATCGGTGCTCGGGCTCACCTTCGACTACATGACGCTGGCTGGTGCCGCCGGTGGTGACGATGCCCAGGTTCGCTCAGCGCTGCGCGCGGCCGTCCGGCGTCAGATCCTGGTCGACGACCCGGCGACCGGCCGCTTCCGCTTCCGCCACGCACTGACGAGGGACGCGATTTACGAGGACCTCATCCTTCCTGACCGCCTGCGCTGGCACGCGGCGGCCGCGGAGTCGCTGGCGCAGGAGCCAGGCACGCCCGCCATGGAACTGTGTCACCACATGCTTGCCGCGCGCCTGACTCAGCAGGCCGTGCCGCTGTGCCTGCTCGCCGCCGCTGACGCCGAGAAGGTTCATGCCTACGCCGACGCCGCCGAACTCTACGCCCGGGCGCTTCCTCATCTGAAGGAGGCTGGCCAGCGCGGCTCGGTCCTGTGCCGGCTGGGTCACGCCTACCACCTGAGCGGCGACCCGGCTCAGGGCCGAGCCCACCTGGAGGATGGCGTGCAGATCTTGAAAGCATCCGGAGCGACCGAGGAGGCTGCCCGCGGCCTGATCATGCTTGGTCTCTGTCTCTGGGAGCTGTCCGCGTTTGAGCAGTCCCGCGCCCGGTACCTGGAGGCCCGGGAGATGCTGCAACCGCTTGGCCCGAGCCGCGACCTTGCCATCGCTTGCTCTCGACTTGCGGCTAGCTTCAACCTCCAGTACCAGGCCGACGAAGCGATCGAGATGTGTCGACAAGCGCTCGCAGTCGCCGAGCAAGTGGACGCTGACGAGGCCCGCGTTGAGGCCAAGGCCGCCCTGGGCTGGGGCCTGGCCTGGAAAAGCAGCGTCGAGGAGGGACTCGAGGCCCTTGACCGAGCCTACGCGGAAGCTCTCGACCTGGGACTCACGGAGACGGCAGCGGACTGTCTGTACGGCTGCATCATGGTGCGGCTGTTCGACTTCAGAGTCCGGGACGCGGTCAGCCACCTGGAGATGCTGCGCTCGATCCGAGTAGCCAGGTGGTTCCGCTTCAGCCATAAGATGCTGGAGGGACTGGTCCTCACGTGGGGCCTGGGTGAACCAGGTAAGGCGCTTGACGCGCTGGAGCGCGCGCTGTCGGATGCTCGGGCTCAGGGAGCCCTCGCCTGGGCTGAATGGATCGAAGCCCACCTCGCCGTGGTCCATTCCGAGCTCGGGAACTTCGACCGTGCGCTCCGGCTGCTGCCCAGGACCGAAGTGGGCGGTCCTGAACAGCGCCGGTTGGAGACCGTGAGCATCCTGCGCGTCACTCTCGATGCCGGCGACCTGGAGAGGTCACTCCGCATCGCCAGGGCAGCGGTCCCGCTAAGCGGCTGGCCTCTGCTGACCCAGGGCTGGATGAAGGACGCCATCGTAGCGACCCTCCTGGCGGCGGGAGCGCTGGAGGAGGCCGAGCGCGTCGGCGCCCGGGGTCCGGCGCCGCTGCCCACAGGGTCGGAGAGGGCGTTCTGGCTGCGGATGGCGGGGAGGATCCTGATTGCCAGGGGCCAGGCTGGGCAGGCGAGAGAGCCCCTTGCCGCTGCGGCCGATCTCTGGGCACTGGCGGGAGCGCAACATGAGGAGTCACGAACCCGCCTGGCGCTGGCAGCGGCCCTGGCAGCTGACGGAGATCGCGCGGGCGCGGTGCTAGAGCTGCGCCGGGCGCTCGCCAGCGCACGGGAGCGAGGTGCGATCACCGAGGAGAGGCTCGTGCGCGACCAGCTTGCCAAACTCGGGCTGCCAGTGGTTGCGACGGCCGAGATGGTGCGGGACGCACTCGAGACGCTGCACAGGCCAAACGCGCTTGCTGTCAGCCCCTTGACCACGCTCAGCTCTCTCCGGGACGTGGCCGGCACCAGGGAGGAGGCGCTGCGCACGGTGCTGGTGCGCCTCGTGCGTGAGCTGGTGTCATCGAGCCGCCCGAGGGAGGCCGAAGCGGGGGTGGTGCTCGATGAGTACTACGTGCGCCGGGCCGCGACGCACGAGACGATCGCAGAGCGGCTTGGTCTCACGCGCTCGACGTTCTACCGCCGGCTGCATCACGGGTGGTCATTGATGGCGGAGCGCCTGGGCTTCCTGGACGATGTGGTGGTCGAAGCCTGACCGGTAAGAGGTCGCGATGCGGCCTCTGGAAGGATCGAGAGCTAGGGGAGTCAGCAGACGAGCCTGGCCGGGGACCTCGGGGATCAGTAAAGGCGCTTGAGAAGACCCGAGGAATGACACCACTCTGGTACTGACACTGACATCCAATTCGCTTGATGCTCACCTCAATCCGTCGGTGAGACACAGGTTCAGGTGCAGTCATGAGTGAGACGAGATTGTCCAACCTACGCGGGCCGCTGC
Organism: Candidatus Dormiibacterota bacterium; assembly: GCA_035259145.1. Taxonomy (GTDB): domain Bacteria; phylum Chloroflexota; class Dormibacteria; order Dormibacterales; family Dormibacteraceae; genus CF-161. Next base: position 20,740 of record DATFWQ010000339.1, read on the forward strand.
TCGTCAATGATTGGCAGGTCGTTTTCGGCCCTCATGGAGTGGTGGTCTCGCGAACACGTCAGTCGACGCCGGCTTCGACGCCGCGGCGCGCCGCTTCCGTCCTGCCCGACCCTTTCCCGCACCTTCTCGGACGGGTCGGGGAGGCCAGTGCAGTGTTTGACGGGCTACGCACGGAGTCGGTGACCGAGGTCTGGGGCGAGTGCGGAATCGGCAAGACAAGCCTCCTGCGGCACGTGGCACACAGGGCCACCTCTGAGTTCCCTGATTGGCCGATCGTCTATCTCTCAGCCGCCCGCCAGCCCATCGAGGATCTCCTTCAGGAAATCCACAACTGCCTCTACCAGTCGCGCAATCAGACGAAGCTCGGCGCTGCAGCGGTTCGTCGAGAACTGCGGCTCTCACCATCCATTCTGCTGCTCGATGACGTGGCTCTGTCGACGATCGACCTGGCGGACCTCCTGCGCTCGCTCCAGGAGTCGCGAGTGGTGCTCACTTCGGCCGCTCCCCGTTGTCAAGCGTGCCGATCCGTCGAGCTGGGCGGTCTCGACGAGCCTGCTGCTGTCGAGCTGATCCGAAGAGGGATGGGACCCCATGACCTGCACGACGACGAGCTCGATTACCTGCTCCGGCTGTGCGGGATTCTCCACGGCCATCCGCTCCGCCTCCTCCAGGCGGCCGCGCTCGTTCGCGCTGGACACCAGAGCTTACGGGAGCTGGTGGGCAGCCTCGAACACGGCGACCCGGCAGCGCTCCTGGCTCGCGAGTGCCGCAGTGCCCTGAGCGCCGACCAGCGCCGGCTCGTCGCCGCGCTTGCGCTGGCGGCTGGCGCGTTTCTGCCGACCGACCTGGTCGAGCAGATGTGCGGGATCAGCGACGTCGTTCACAAGCTGCGCGAGCTTCGCGATCGTCACGTGGTCGACGGGCGCAAAGATCGGTTCGGCCTGCCAGTCTGCTCCATAGGCGAGTCGAGGGAGCTCGTACGCGAATCACTGGAAAAGGGTCTTGCCCTGCGCGGACTCGTTCAGTGGCTCCAGCATCCGAGCACGTCCCCGGACGACATGCTGTCACTCAGCCACAGCCTGCTGACGTTAATCGAGGTCGCGGCTGAATACGGCGAGTGGCACGGCGTCCTCGACATCGTCCGCGTGGTCGAACGGGTCCTGGTCATGAGTGGTCGGTGGGAGCAGTGGCGGTACAGCGCGGAGGCGGGGCTGCACGTCGCCGAGCAGCTCAACGACGATCTCGAGCGCGCCTATCACCTGCACCAACTCGGCAGCCGGGCGCTGTGCCTTGGGTTCAACGACCAGGCCATGCAATTGCTGGAAGAGGCGAAGTCACTGCGGCCGCGCTTTTCCAGTGCGCGCCGCGTGACAGCCCACAACCTAAGGCTGGTCCGACAGCGGGGCTGGCCGCTGGCCAGGTCGGCGGCGATGGCTGCAGCAGCCGCTGCAACAATTGCAGGCGGTGCCGGTGTCGTCGCCACAGCACGACCCCAACAGCCACACAGTGTCGTCCCTGCCCCCTCATCGTCCCCGAGTTCAGGCGTACCGACCCCGACTCCTGCCGGGTCGCCCACTCGACCGCCTGACCGGTCGCCTTCCCCCACCTTCTCGAGCGTTTCCGCGCCGCCGTCAGCTGCCTTGCGAGTCGTGGCTGTCACCCGCATGACACCGAGCAGCGGCCCGCAGGTCGGGGGTACCAAAGTGGTGATCAGAGGGAGCGGTTTTGCGCGAACCACGGGCGTGTCCTTCGGAAAGACGGCGGCGACCAGGTTCAGTGTCGAGGCTGACACACAGATCAGCGCTGTAAGCCCTCCCGGCAACGGCACCGTGAATGTGACCGTCACGACACCGGACGGCATCTCAGCGACTGACGGAGCCAATCTGTTCACATACGTGCCGGTCCCTGTCGTTGCGTGCCTTGTTCCGGCCACCGGCAGTCCTGCCGGGGGCACCAGGGTCGTGATCAGCGGAAGCGGCATGACGGGAGCTACGAGCGTGTCCTTTGGAAAGGCGGCGGCCCGCAGCTTCACTGTCGACTCCGACACCAGGATCAGCGCGGTAAGCCCTCCCGGTGACGGCACTGTGGCTGTGAGCGTCACGACCCCGGGCGGCATCTCAGCGACAGGCACAGCGGACCTGTTCACCTATCTGCCAGTCACAGACCTGCCAGGTCCTATCGTTGTGGGCCTTGATCCGGCCAAAGGCACTGCGGCCGGGGGCACCAGGGTCGTGATCAGCGGAAGGGGCTTCACGGGGACCACCAACGTTTGCTTCGGGGATAATGCAGCGAGCAGCTTCACTGTCGGGTCTGACACCTATATCATCGCTGTCAGCCCTGCCGGCCGTCCTGGCACTGTAGACGTGACGGTCACAACTCGAGGTGGTACATCTGAGGCAGGAGAACGGGATCGGTTCGTATATTCCTGAGCACTAGCGGGGCCACAAGGCACCGCACGTCTCAGACCTGAAATTGGTACCGTCATGGCACTGACACTGGCACCTGGGCCGCTCCATGCTCGCCCTCATAGGCGCTTGGTACCCCATCAAGCCCCAGGAAGGAGAAGGTCCCATGAACGACAACCACGCCAGTCTGACGCGCGTGTACACCGCGTTGACCGACAGCATCGTGGAGGAGAACGCCCCCAACCAGCCCGACGTCGGGGAGTCGCCCGACGCCGACTTCGACCTGTTCGTAGAGGCGGCAGCCGGAAACAACATCGGGAGCAGCTCGACTCCGTACACGCTGACAATCACGGGCGTCAACGTGACCAAGCAGGCCGTCGTACCCCAACTCACCTCCGTATCGGCCCAGGCGTTCAACGCGGCAAACGGGTGGAACAGCAGCGGGGACGACTTCGTCAAAACCCAACGCCTCACTTTCAACCTCCCCCTTCCTCCCCCGAACGAGGCAAACGACCTCTACCGCTTCTACGTCGCCATGGTCACCCCCAACTTCCAGATCGCGTCCCTCGCTGAAAGCCCGCTCTTCATCCTGCTCTGACCGCTCGGCGGCACGCGCCGGGGGCGGGCTGGTCCCGCCCCCGAGCGCAGGCCATGGTGCAAGCATCCGGTCCTGCTCAAGTGTGAGGCCACTGAGGTAGCCACCTCAGCGGCAGGGTCGATCAGATCCGTCTGCGGAATCGAAAAGCCAGGAGCGGCTGCGCGAGTGTGCTCGCGATGTCGCGCGAGGCACCGGGCGCCACACACGAGGCGATCGCAGAGCGGTTTGGTCTCACGCGCTCCACGTTCTACCGCCGGCCGCATCACGGGTGGTCATTGATGGCGGAGCGCCTGGGCGTCCTGGACGGCGTCGTCACAGAAGCCTGACCTGCAGGTCTCTGTTTGCGATCGACGCCCGGCTGTGGCATGTTCTTCAGGTCGGGTTCAGCAGAGCTTCCAGAAAGGTGGCTCGACGCAAAAGAAAGGAGGAGGATTTGGTGAAACTCAAGTTGCTGATCCTGGCTGCGGTCTCGGCGTTCGCGGTCGGCCAGCCATTGGCCGCCGGCGCCGACGACAACCCGCGGCCCGTCAACTTCACGAACGTGATGAACGCGCCGGCGCCCGTCACGGGCGCCGTCTTCGGTACCACGCCGGCGGTCAAGACCGGCACCCCGATCTGCACGACGGCGACGTCCAGCGCGTCAAACGTCAATACAGACTGCACTGAGCCGTCGGTCGGTCCGCACAACGAGACTTCCATCGCTGTCAACCCGACCAATCCCCTGAACATGATCGGCGGCGTCAACGACTACCAGCTCGCGCTCAACCCGGGCGGCCAGGTGAGCGAAACCATTCTCTCGCGCGCGCACGTGACCTTCGACGGCGGCAAGACGTGGTCGATGTTTCCAGTGCTCTCCAACTCGGCCTACCAGGCGACGGGCGACCCCGCGCTTGCGTTCGACGCCGCCGGCCACGCCTACTACGGGACGCTGGGCTTCCGTTTCGTCGGTCCAGCCAACGCTCAGAACCCCGACATCCTCGTCTCGAACTCCGGCGACGGTGGCAAGACGTGGGACGTGGTTCGCGTTGAGGCCGGGAGCGGGGTGGAAACGAGCGTCGGCGACCTGCTCGACAAGGACTACGTCGCCGCCTGGGGCGACGGCAACGCGATCGTCACGTACGGCGACTTCAAGCTCGGCCAGAAGGGCAACACGCTCAGCGCCATCATCTACAGCTCGGTGACGCACGACGGCGGTACCACGTGGTCCAAGCCGCAGGCCGTGTCCGGAGGCCTCGACGAGGCGTTCGTCTCCGTCCCGACGGTTACCGCGGACGGCCGCATCTTCGCGTCCTTCCTGAACACCACCGACCTGACCACCGGCCGTGACGACTACGAGGTCGTCCAGCTCAGCCCGTCCACCGGCGCGTTGATCGGGAACCCGGTCAAGGTAGCGACGGTCATCGACGGAAACACCGACTACCCGATCGCGTTTGGGCGCCAGACCTACCAGGACAGCGCCTTCCGCAGCTGGGCCGCCGGCAACATCACCGCCGACCCGACCGACGCGAATCACCTGGCGGTCGTCTGGTCCGACA
>DATFWQ010000340.1:0-6337 GCA_035259145.1 Candidatus Dormiibacterota bacterium
CCCGCGCTGAGCCCGAACGGAGAAGCCGTTGCAGACCAGAGGGTCGCTAGCCGAAACGAACGTCAAGTCCTTGCTTGAAGCAGCGCAAGCTGAGCGGGCAACCGGTACCCTGACGCTGCGCCAGAACAGCAGCGGCGCCACTACCCTGTACTTCCTCTTCGGCCACCTCTTCCACGCCGTGGGCGATGGGGCCGCGGGTGATGATGCGGTCGTCACCGCACTGAGCTGGTCGGACGGCGAGTTCGACTTCGACGCCAAGGCCAAGCTGCCGGCTGACGAGACCGTCCGCTCGTCGATCCCGGAGCTGATCGAACGGTCCTCTGTGAACGGCAGCGCCAGGCCGCCGGCAGCGAGCCCGGCGACGCCTCCGAAGCGCAGGTCGCAGCCGGCTACCCCCCCAGCACCGCCGCCTGTGGCTGCGCCTCCGCCGCAGGAAGCCTGGGTGCCGCCGGCGCAGCCCGCCACGCCCGCGGACGTGGTCGGGCCGGCCGCGGCGACACCTCCTGACGGCCCGGCGGCGCAGCCGGCACCGCCAGGTGGTGGTCGCGGACAGATGACCCCGGCCGGCTGGCGCCGGTTCTTCAAGCAGCGGCCGAAGCCGCGGCACGGCCGCGAGTCAGTACCGGTCCCGGCTGGCCAGACGATGTACGAGTCGCTCAAGACTTCCTTCGTCGACTTCCCCCGGCTGATCACGACCCTGGAGCGAGAGGGGCACACCGGATATGTCCGGCTCCTTACCGAGAATGCGAACGGCCTGATCTACTTTCGAGAGGGCACCGTCCTGGAATGCGTCTACGACGCCGGTGATGACCCCACTGCGGAACTGGGCAAGATCGCCCTGATCCACTTCAACGAGGAGGTCAACCGGGGCCTGGGAGTCCTCGACGTCGTCGGACTGACCTCGGAACTGGTCGACGGGCTCTTCGAGCTCACGGTCGCTCACCCGGTCTACACGGAGCTCTACGCATCCTGGGTCGACGTGCCCGCCCTGCTCCGCTTCCTCGAAGAGCGCCGGCTGAGCGGTACCGTGACTGTCCGAGGCACCACCGGCACTGGCGTGATCATCCTCAAGGAAGGCAAGCTGGCCGGCGCCTACACGAGCGAGTCTCGCGAGGTCGCCGAGCGCGCAGACGCGGTGCTGGCGCTGTGCCGGGATCCTGGCGCCATGATCGAGGTCAAGGCGCGGATCGAGGCGCGGCACGAGCCGCTCGACGTGGCCGACATCGTCGCCAACCGGCGTCCCGCCTACGGCGTCCCCGGCGCAGCGATGGCCCCGCCCCCTGCGGCAGTTCAGGCACCGACCGCATCAGCGACGGCTGCAGCCCGGCCACAGACGCCGATGTACGCTGCCCCAGTCGCGGCAGCTCCGGCATACGCAATGCCCTCCGGCGGACCCCCTCCGCAGTCGGTGGCCACAGCCTACGCACCGCCGACCCCATCGCCGGCAGCTGTGGTTGCTGCCGACTGGGAGGCTGTCGTTGCGGATCTCCAGCAGATTACTGAGGAGCAGCTGGGCAACCGTGCTCGGAAGGTCAAGGATCTGCTCGGTGCTGCGGAGCGATCACGACCGGGAATCCAGAGCGCCATTGACCAGATTCCCACCATCTCGATCCTCTTCGTGGATGCCTCGCGCCTTGAGGGACTGGCCACCGATCTCAAGGCCAGGCTCGAAGGCTACTCGGTCTAGACACCGGCAAGACCAGGCTGCAAGACGGCTGGCGCTGGCCCTCCTGGCCGGCGTGGCAGCGATCGTCGTCGGGGCCGCGTGCAGCAGCCCGCCACAGGTCGTCGAGATCTCGCCCCAGCGCGGGGCCGCGGACGTACGAAGCAGCGAGGTGGTCCGCGTCAAGTTCGACCGGCCCATGGACCGGGCTTCGGTCCAGGCCCGCTTTCACGTGGCGCCGGCGGTGTCCGGCAACGTTCGCTGGCTCAGCGATACCGAGCTTACGTTCGAGCATGAGCCGTTCACCCCACTGACGCGCTACCAGGCGATCCTCGACCCCGGCTACCAGGACGCCCAGGGCGTCACCAACCAGCTGCGTCACAGCTGGACGTTCAAGACCGAGGGCCCGCCCGCTCTCGCCACCACCAACCCTGGCAACGGTGATCGGGATGTAGACCCGGCCGCCTACATCACGCTTACCTTCAATCGCGACATGGACCCGGCCAGCCTCCGCAGCGCCATCAGCCTGTCGCCGGCCGCGCCCTTTCATGTCCGCCAGGACGCAGCCGACCACCGCCGTGTGATTCTGGCGCCGGATTCGCTGCTGGAGCCGCGTGTGACGTACTCGGTCGCGATCAACCACGAGGCGATCGACGTCGACGGCAATCACGTCAGCGGCGGCAGCGTGGTCACCTTCACCACAGGTGACTTTCGCGCACTGCGGCACTGGGTCAGCTTCATCGCAGAACCATGGCCCGGCACAGGGAGCGGAGCCGACGGCGTCTGGATAGTGAACGAGAGCAGGTTCCCGCGCCGGCTTGTCGGGGTGCCGGTCACGGCGTTCACCTGGTCGGCTGACGGCAGCCGGCTGCTCCTCCGCGGCCCCAGCGGGACCTGGTCCGACCGGCTGCTCGCAGGCAGCGTGAAGACTTTGCCGATCGTCGGCGAGTGGGCTGACTTCCTCGCACCCGGACTCGGCTACGCCTTCCTTGACCGGGGCAGCCTCCAGGTTCTCAAGCCGGACGGGAGCGTCGTCCCCGTCGCAACCGGGGTGACGGGAGCGGCGGTGGCGCCGGGCGGCGGCCGTCTTGCCTACGTCGTTGCCGACCCCGCCGGCACTGGTTCTGAGATCGACGGATATGACCCCAACCTGCGTACGCGCTATCGCCTCCAGGTCGAACAGGGTGCGATCGACGGCGTGGCGTGGTCGCCCGACGGGCTCAGCCTGGCCTACCGGATCACAACCTCAGACCCTCAGCGACGGGAGATCAAGGTCCGGTCGTTGAAGGACGGAGGTGTCGTCACCGTCGCCGCAGGCCAGGTTTCGGCGCCCATCTGGCAGGCGGACCGGCGCCACGTCCTGTTCATCGCGGTGGTTGCGTCTCAGGACGGCCCCGTGGCGAAGGCCTTCCGGCTGGCGGTCGGCGACCCGCCGCCGAAACAGCTGACGCTCAGTCAGGGAATGCCCGTAGACCGGCTGACGCAGGTCGACGCGCTGCGCCCCTCGCCCGACGGGCATCAGCTGGCCTTCGTGTCGCGATCAGTAGGGCCCGCATCGGTCTGGATGATGAACGCTGACGGCAGCGGCCTCACTCTGCTCACGGACTACGACTCGGAGAGCTTTCCCTACTCCTGCCGGGCGGTGGCCTGGACCCCAAGCTGACCGACGTCCGAGCCCATCTCAATCGGAAGGGGGCGGCTATTCGAGCAGTCGCGCTGCGCCCCTCCACCGGGGCGCTCTCGATGCTCCTGGCCCGCGGGCGAGAACGTTGAAGTGCGCCAGCAGCTGATCCGCCGTCCGCTCCCACGAGAACCCCTGAGCGCGGCGCTGCCCGCGCCAGCCCAGCCGGTCGCCCAGACCCGGCTCTTCCAGGATCCTGCGCATCTTTTCCGCATAGGCGGCGGGATCAGGACCGTCGACCAGAAATCCGGTGACGCCGTCTCGGACAATCGAGGCCAGGCCCGCCACGTTGCTGGCGATGACCGCGGTGCCGCAAGCCTGCGCCTCGAGGCCGACGAGGCCGAAAGACTCACTGTAGGACGGTATCAGGCACGCCTCGGCAGCGGCGTAGTAGGTGGGTAGCCGGCACTGGGGGATCGACCCGAGGAACTCCACGCGCTCGGTCAGGCCGAGCTTGCTCACCAGCCGCTGAAGCCGCGCGCATTCGCCGGCGCCGCTGTTTTCTCCGAGCACCAGGAGTCGCGCCGACGGGTGCCGGCCGTCTGCCGTCAGGCGCCCGAACGCACGGAGGATGACGTCTACTCCCTTCAGCGGCTCCAGGCGCCCCACAAAGACAAACAGCCGGTGATCGGCGTGGCCAAGCCGCAACCTGGCCTGCTGTCCGGACTCGGCCCGGAAGACGTCCAGGTTGACGCCCGGCGCCACCACGGCGAGGCGGTCTCGTGGCACGTGGTAGGCGCCACACAGGTCATCCGCCTCTGCCTCGGTGCTTACGACCAGCAGATCCGCACAGCGGGCGATTTCACCCTCCAGGTCGACTCTGATCTCTGGCTCGGCCGCAGCTCCGGGCGCCAGCTGGCGGTTCTTGACGACCGCAAGCGTGTGGGCGGTGTGGGCCCAGGGCAGCCGCAGGCGGCTGCGAAGGGTGCACGCTGACACACCAGACAGCCAGTAGTGTGAGTAGATCAGGTCATACGTCAGGCCCTCGTCCGCGATGAAGCCCTCTACGTTGTCCGTGAAGGCACCGACCTCGCCCAGGAGCCGGTATTTGTCGAGGGCCGGGTCCCCGGCAGGCAGATAGACCACGCGGCTCCAGGGGCTGAGCTGTTCGAGGGTGGGACAGCCGGCGTCCACACGGCGCGTGAACACATCGGAGGCGATTCCCCGGCGACTGAACTCCCTGCAGACCTCGCGAACGTAGACGTTGAGACCGCCGTTCGCGTTGCGGCCAAGGCTGGCCGTCGGAGAAGTGTGCAGCGAGATCATGGCTACGCGCCCTACGCTGCGCTCGCCAGCTCTCCTCTCAGGGCCGGCCTCAGCCACGGTACGACGGTCTCCCATCGAGCCACCGTCGTGAGCCGAGGGTCATCATCGACGCGGAGACCGCCGCTATGGAGCACATATCCGGAGAAAAGCAAGCGCGGCGGACGGCCTCCTTATTCCGCTGCCCGCCACCCTCGGTTTGCTATCTTCACGCATCATGCGAGGTCGCCGGCATCTCACCGCCGTCATCGCAGTCCTGATCCCCGTGATCCTGGCCGGCTGGACGGTGACCGCGGTCTTCGCGCAGTCGCCCTCGCCGGAGGCCGGCGCCAGCCCCGCGGCCCTGCCTGGTGATCCCGTCAAAGGGCAGCAGCTGTTCACCGCCCAGGGCTGCGGCACCTGCCACGGGGCAAACCTTGAGGGCACCAGCCTTGCCCCCAGGCTCAACCCGATCACCCAGCTGGCGGGCGTATCCAATCCAAAGGACCCGGCCTTCATCCAGGCCACGATCTGCAACGGCCGTCCGAAGGACCCTGCTTACTCGGGCACGATGGCGGCATACTGCCCGGCCCTGAGCGAGCAGCAGATCAAGGACCTGACCGCCTACATACTCGACCAGAACAGCAAGGGCGGCGGCGGGCTGGACCCGGTCGCGCTGGCTCGCAGCAACGTCTTCTGGGTCACGATTTCCATCTTTCTGCTCGTCATGGTCACGTACCTGCTGGCCCGCTACAACATGCGGTGGATCGACAGGCGCGCTGCTGAGCGCCGGGAGAGGGGACGGAGGCAATAAGAGCGGGGGCGCCGCTGGAAGGGCCCTGCCCCGACCCAGCGCACTCGCCGGCGATCCTGATCCTGTTCTCAGACACCGGCGGCGGCCACCGTGCGGCGGCCAGGGCACTTGACGACGCGCTCCGAACCGTGGAGCCGGCCGCGGACGTCGTCTGGTTCGATCCGCTTATCGGGCAGGGCACCGCCGTCGCCCGCCGGATCACCTCGCTCTACCCGACGATCATCAAGCGCTCGCCGCCAACGTGGGGAGCGATCTTCCACGCCTCAAACACGGCGCCGTCCTTCGCGGCCTTGCGCGCAGCCCTACGCAACCAGTTGGGTGGCGTCCTCAGTGAACAGCTCAGGCTGGCTGATCCGGACGTAGTCCTCTCGGTCCACCCCCTGCTCAATCATGTCACCGCGGCCGTCCTGCGCCATGACAGCCGCCGACGAGCACTCATGACGGTTGTGACCGACCTGATCGACGTGCACCGGGGCTGGACCTGCCGCGGCGCCGACCTGATCGTGGTGCCCACCGAGCCTGCTCGCCAGGTGGCGCTGCGGTGGGGGGTTAGGCCGGACCGCTTGCGCCTGCTCGGTCTGCCCATCGACGTTCGCTTCCGGCCTCCCCTACCGGGCGAGCGCGCCGCGGCGCGCCGCCGGCTGGGCCTCGACGCGGACCGCGCCACGGTGCTGGTGGCCGGCGGCGCTGAGGGGACTGGCGGCCTGGGGGACCAGCTGCTCGCCCTTTCGCTCGAACCACACCCCTGGCAGGTGATCGCGGTCTGCGGCCGGAACGAGCGACTTCGGAGGTGGCTGCTCGGCGTCCGCCTGCAAACGCCAACGGTGGTCCTTGGCTTCGTCGAGGACATGCCCGACCTGATGCGGGCGGCCGACCTGGCGGTGGGCAAGGCGGGCCCTGGAGCCATCGCCGAGGCGCTTGCGACGGGCGTGCCGCT
>DATFWQ010000341.1:0-11296 GCA_035259145.1 Candidatus Dormiibacterota bacterium
GCTTCGCGAAGAGTTCGAGGCGATCGGGGCGCCGTTCGAGGAGCGGGCCGCCCGCACAGAGGAGGCGATCGCAGCCATGCGGACGCTGTGGAGCCAGAAGGCGCCGACATTCGCGGGCAGGTTCTACCGCTTCCAGGATGCCCGGATGTGGCCGAAGCCCGTCCGAGGCACCGTCCCGGTCGTCATCGGAGGTCACTCCGAGGCCGCGGCCCGGCGGGCGGGGCGGCTCGGTGACGGCTACTTTCCGGCCAGTGCCGATCCCGCCAGCATCCCAGGATTGATCAACGTGATGCGGGAGGCGGCCGCCGGCGCGGGGCGCGACCCGGCCACGGTGGAGGTCACCGTCGGCGGCCGGGCGGGCCGGGACGCCTTCGAGCGGATGGCCACCCTGGGCGTAGATCGGGTGGTGATCCCGCTCCGTGCCGCGGACCTGGACGGCGCGCATGCCACGATCGAGGCTGCGGCGGAGGCCGGCCGTGCCGCCGGGGTGCTGACGGCGCGATAGGAGGCTGCGCCGCATCGGCCCCGAACGCGCGACAATCGGCGGGAAAGGAGGAGTCATGGCAACGGATACCGCCGTCTCCGGCCTGGCGGACCTGCTCCGCAGCCTGGTCGCCGACTTCCAGCGAGCCTCAGGCGCGGACATCGTCTCGCTGTTCCTGTACGACGACGTCACACGGCAGTACTATGCCCCGTTCGCGCTCGGTCAGCCCGAGGACAGCCTGCTCGACTCGCTTGCAGACATGCAGTCGCAGCTCGGCCGCTACCTTGCGGACGTCGCTCAGAACAAAGTACACGACGAGCTGCGGGTGCCCCAGTATGGGTCGACCGTGTGGCTCACGGTGACCAGGCGCGTTCTGGAGGCTCGGGACGCACCTTCGGAGATCGACAGCACCTTCGTCCGCCGCTACCGCGTGGCGTCCACCGTCGGCATTCCGCTCATGGCAGCCGACCGCCTCGTCGGCCTGGTCTACCTGAACTACGTGGCCGGTGGGGACGGCAGAAAGGCGTCGCCCGTGCCCAGCGGCGGCAAGCTGGCCGAACTTCAGGAGCAGGCGGCCGAGTCGGCGCGCGAGATCCAGCGGGCGCTGGCCCGGGCGGAGCGCAGGGCGCTCGAGGGGATCGGCCGCCTGACCTCGCTCCTGGTCACCCAGGACGAGGCGGAAGACGATCCCGAAGCCGCCGCCGACGGCGCAGCGCTCAGACGCCAGCTCTCGATCGCGCTTGCGGATCTGTTGCTGGCCAGTGATCTGGACGCCGCGGTGATCTATCAGCTTGCTCCGGGCCGCGCCGGCCTTGAGCTCGTGACAGCCCACGCCCCCGCGGCGGCGCCTCCCCGGATCGATCTGCCCGAGAAACAGGATCGATGGGAGTCCGTCCTGACCGGGGCGGTCGCCTCGGCCATGGCCGAGGCGGAGCTTCACGCATCGGCCGCTTACGTCCTCGGCGAGGCTGGCGACCCGCTTGGGTATCTGGTTGTCTTGAGCCGCGACCCACTTGCCAGCGTGCGCCGGGCGCCGGGCGTCGAGGTCCTGCTCAGGGCTGCCGCCGACCTCCTTTGCGGTGCCCTGGCGAACCGCCGGATGATCACCATCCTCGTCGCGAGCAACCGGCGGCTGGGTGCCCTCAGCCACATGAGCACCGCGATGCTCCGGCCCGGATCATCTCGTCTCGAGGTCCTGGAAGCGGTCGCCGACCACCTCACAGACGCGGCGGTACCGGAGTTCGACTTCGACTTTGCGACCGTATACCTGCTGGACGAGCTGGCGGACTCCACGACGGTCGTGCGGCTCGCCGCCGGCACGGCCACCTCAGAGGCCATCGACGCCGCCCACGTTGGAGACAGCGGCTCGAAGGTGCCCCGCTGGGCCCTCGCGCAGGAGCGGGTGCTCGCGCCCGCCGACGTACTCAGCTTCGTGGCCAGGGCCTGGCAGGTGGTCCTTGTCGGACCTGCCTCGACTGGTGTCCAGACCGCCGCGGCGGACCTCATCGAGGGCGGCATGCCGGACGGGCTGCGCTGGATGGAGGTGCCCGTGGTGCGAGAGGGGACGACTTTGACGGTCGTGCCTGCCGGCCTGATCGGCCAGCCTGAGAACGGCGGTGCCGCATCGTCCGCGGCCGATCCGCCTTTCACGCTCGCGGGCGACATCTTCGAATCCAGCGGCCACGCCGACCTGATCCGGATCTTCCTGCCATTCGGGCTCAATGCCGGCGCCCGTGCGACGGGGGTGCTCGAAGTGGGCTATCACCGCTCGCTGATGCGGCGCCCCGACTGGGGACAGGTGGAAGCGCTTCGGGCTGCGGCTGCGCAGGTGGCGGTGGCCGTGGAGACCGCCCGCCTGTACGAGGACGCCCGCCGCCACGCCGAGCAGCTGGAGCTCGGGGCAGACGTCAGCAAGGCCATCGCGTCGTCGATCGACCTGGAGCAGACCCTGCGCCTGGTCGCGTACAACCTGGTCCGCCTGGTGGACGCCTCCACGTGTCAGATCGCCCTATTCGAGGAGGACGGCGAGGGCTGGTACGGCGCGGCGGCGTCAGACCAGGAGGAGCTCTGGCAGCGGCAGCGCGGCGAACGGCCGCAGCCGCCCTTCCTCTTCGAAGTCCTCGATCGGGGCGAGCCCCTGGTTGTCGACGACGCGCTCGCCAGCGACCTGGTCGGCTCGGAATATGCTCGGGCCTTCGGGATTCGCTCCCTGCTAGCCCTCCCGCTCGAGGCCGGCGGAGAGCCAATCGGCGCAGCGGTGCTGGGGCGTGCGCAGCTGCGCACCTTCACGCCCGAAGAGGTGTCGCGCACCCAGGGCCTGGCCCACCAGGCCGCGGTCGCGATCAAGAACGCGCGGCTGCACGCGCGGGTGGAGGAAGAGCAGCACATCCAGAAGGACTTCGTTCTCGTCGGCCTGGGCCAGTGGGGGCAGAAGGCCTATCCGCACCTTCAGACGCTCAAGCAGTTCTTCAACTTCCGGCTCCACGTCGTCGAACGCGACTCCGCCGGCGCCCGCCAGAGGCTTGCGGGCCGCGAGGCGGAGGTGCGCGCAAACGGTGACGCCTTCTACTGGGACAGCCCTGAGTCGCCAGCGCGCGATCAGCTCGAGCGCGAGCTGGAGCCCAGCTGCTACGTCATCACGTACATCGCGACGCCGGCCGCCACCCACCTGTCGACGCTGGGCCGCTACTACGACCTGAGTGACGTCGTCCTGATCGAGAAGCCGCTGGGTTCTACGCCTGACGAGTACCGGCAGTTCCTCGACCAGGCCCCGGGCGGCGTCGAGCTGGTGGCGGCCGACCACTACTACTTCAAGCTCGAAGTGCGCCTGCTGCAGCTCCTCCTGACCGAAGAGCGCACGCTGCGTGACTTCATGGACAGCGTCCGCGAGATCCGGATTGAGATCCTGGAGGCCCAACCGCTTACCGGCGCGGCCGCGGAGATCGGTGTGATCGCCGACCTGGTCCCGCACGCCTTCGCGATAATCTCGCTCCTGACCCCCATCGACCGGATCCGGCTAGATGCGGAGGCACCACTGCTGCTGGGCCGTCACGAACCCGCGGAGGGCCGGCGCGAGACCTACGCCCGGCTGAACGCGACCTTCACCCACCAGGGCAACCCCGTGCGCTTCATCATCGACGTGGGGAAGGGGGTGGAAGACGCAAAGTGGATCAAGCTCAGCGGCGAGCGCCGGCTGAGCGGCCGTAGCCCCTTCTACAAATTCGACTTCGCCAAGGGTGAGGCCATCGACGGCACGCAGTCGACGGTGCGGGCCGCGGTCCGCAAGATCCGGGAACCCGGCGTGCCCGACACCGCCCACTTGACGATGCTCAGGCACGTGATCGAGAAGCGGCGCCCGGCCGTCGGCATCCTCTCCATCAGGGAGGCCATCCGCGCCAACCAGCGAATCCTCGAGCTCGAGTCCATGGCCGACGAGCTGCTGGCCGGCCGACGGTTTACAAAGTACGCGGTGGGCAGCCGGCCGGAGTTCGCGGGCGGGCGGGAGAGAGCGCTGGATACAGCGCCGGAGCCCCCACCTCAGGTGGAGGCCTCACCCCAAGAAGTGACGTAGCTTGCCGCGCTCCCTGGTGCTCGGCAACGGCAACCTCCTCGTCAGCTTCGACGACACGTACTCCATTCGCGACCTCTTCTATCCGCAGGTCGGCGCCTACAACCAGACCCGAGGCAATCGGTGCCGCACAGGGCTCTGGGTCGACGGGACGTTCGTCTGGCTGGACGGGGACGGCTGGGAGCGAGAGCTGGGGTACGAGCCCAACACGCTGGTGGCACGGGTGGTCATGCGCCGGTCGGGGTGGCAGGTCACCTGCACCGACTACGTAGACATGGGCCGCAACTTTCTCGTACGCAACCTGCACCTGTCCACCGAGCGGGGCTACGACAGCGCCCGCGCGTTCTTTCACTACGACTGGTTCGTCGACGAGTCGGAGATCGGCAACACCGTCTTTTATGAGCCCCGCTACCGGGCCGTGATCGCCTACAGGGGCGAGCGCTACTTCCTCGTCGGTGGCGATGCGGGCGAGCTGGGCATCAGCTCGTGGGCCTGCGGCAAGAAAGGCGGCAACGCCAGCGGCACCTGGGTGGACGCGGAGGACGGGAGCCTTGGGCGCAACCCCATCGAACAGGGCTCCGTCGACTGCACCGTGCAGCTGAACCTACCCTCGGCGGGACCGGCCGAGACGAGATCCCTGACCCACTGGGTCTGCTGCGGCGCCAGATACGAAGAGGTCACCCGCTTCGGCCAGGACCTGATAGTGCAGCGCGGTGAGGATCTGTACAGGGACAGAACCCGCAACTACTGGAGGGTGTGGGTCGAAAAGGACGACCGCCCCATCGAGGACGTGCTGGGCGTGCCGGCGGCCGAGCTCTACAGGAGGAGCGTGCTGACCGCCCGGCTGCACTGCGACAACCGCGGGGCCGTCATCGCCGCCGGCGACTATGACATCACCGACTTCGCACGTGACACCTATGCCTACGTCTGGCCCCGCGACGGCGCGCTCGTCGTCAACGCACTCGACCGCTCCGGCCACGAAGACATCACGCGCCGGTTCTTCCAGTTCTGTGAACGCGCGCTGGCGCCGGGAGGCATGTTCCTCCACAAGTACACACCCCAGGGCTGGGCAGGGAGTTCCTGGCATCCCTGGATGGACTCCAACGGCAGCCGTGTTCTGCCCATCCAGGAGGACGAGACGGGCCTCGTCCTGTGGTCCCTCTGGGAGCACTACCGCTTGCACCGAAACCTCGACTTCGTCATGAACCTGTACTCGACCCTCGTCGTCCCTGCCGGCCGCTTCCTGGCCGGCTACGTGGACGAGCGGAACGGGCTGCCGCTGCCTTCCTGGGACCTGTGGGAAGAACGCTGGGGCGTGCACGCGTTCACGGTGGGCGCGGTCTGGGGCGGGCTGCGCGCGGCAGAGAGCTTCGCTGAGATGTTCGGCGACGCCGCCTTCAAGCGCGAGCTGCAAAGCGCGCGCGACCGCCTGCGAGCTGCGACCGACCGTGACCTCTACCGCCCTGAGCTGGGCCGCTTCGCCCGCCGCCTGCAGGTTGCCGACGACGGATCGGTCAATCCCGACACCGTGGTGGACAGCGCACTCCACGGACTGTGGCGATTCGGGATGTATCGGGCGGACGACGATCGAGTGGTGGCCACGATGCACGCGGTGCGCGACCGGCTGGCCAACCGCGGTGCTGCGGGCGGGCAGGCCCGCTACGAAGACGACTACTACTTCCAGGCGGAGCGAGATGTGGAGGTGGCCGCCGGCAATCCCTGGTTCGTGAGCACTCTCTGGCTCGCTCAGTGGCAGGTCGCCCAGGCACGGACGTCGGCCGATCTGAAGCCGGCGCGCGAGATCATCGACTGGACCGTCCGTCACCAGCTGCCGGGGGGTCTACTGGCGGAGCAGGTGCATCCGCACACCAGTGCACCGCTTTCGGTCTCCCCGCTGACCTGGAGCCACGCCGAGTTTGTGGTGACCGTGGACGACTACCTGCGCCAGGCCTGGTCAATGCGCCGGGTGCGCTGACGGCGGCTCGTGCGCCTGGCGGTTCGCCGCCCGCCGTTCGGTCCGAATCATGCCGTTCAAGACCACGAGCAGGATCAGGTCGATCGCGAGGCCCGCGATGGCGCCGAACTGCTGCAGGTAGAACGTGAATACTTGCGAAACCAGCAGATTGACCATGACCGCTCGCTCGAGCCATCGATAGGCGCCACTCCTCGACCGGCGCAGCCTCGCCGCGCCGATGGCGATCATGACCAGGCTCAAGAGGTCTGCGGCCGCGGCTCCGGCCCGAGCGACGGCGGCGTGGCCGGTCAGCGATGCCGACCACCAAGCGGTCACCAGCAGGGTCAGCGAGGTGGCGACGAACAGGGCGTACACGACGAAGAGCAGGAGCACGGCCTGGTGGAGGCGCCGCGACCGGACCAGCTCGAGGTAGAACCGCGCTGCGCGACGCTGCAGCCGGCGAAATGGACCCGGGAGAAGTGGCGGTTCCGAGATCCCTATCTCGAGCGTCTGTCGGAGCGCGCCGACCAGCGGGTCGCCTGATTCGTGTCGGCTCAGCGAGGCGAGCACCTGGGCGCTGTGAGCGGGCCGGCGGTGATGCAGGTGGATTTCCCTGGCCAGGTCGAAGGCGTTGGCCAGCAGCTCCCGGTCGGTGAAAGGCCTTCGCGCCTCGAGCGCGCGTGCAAGCAGCGACAGGAGGACGAAGACGGCGTAGATCAGCGCCACAGCCGGGCGGAAGAAGTAGTCGTTGTCGCTGGTCACGAACTTGCCGATCTCGTCGATGAAGGTGCCGAAGCCGATCCCGCTCACCATCGCAGCCGTGAACTGCACGGCGCGACCGACAAAGCCGAACAGCAAAAGGAGGCTCAGCAGCATGAGAAGCCCGCCCCACAGCATGTGTGCGATGTGCAGCCCGCCACCTCCCAACTGCGGAAAGCCCGAGAGCGCCAGAGCGGCGCGGATCACGAGCACAGAGATCACCGCCGAGACCAGGAACGTCTCGAAGAGGGGGACCAGCGCTACACTCCGGAGAAGCCTCCTGGCAGGGCGCACTTCAGGCTGCGCGCCCGGGATCGGCCCGATCCGAAACCGTCGGTTTGCCTGCCACGGTACCGCGTAGTATCACGCTCGCCAGTGTCTGCACAGGTCGCCACTTGTTATCGACATCCCGATCGTGAGACCGGCGTCCGCTGCCAGCGCTGTGAACGCCCGGTTTGTCCCGCGTGCATGGTCCCGGCGCCGGTGGGTGTCCAGTGCGTCGATTGCGTTCGTCGCTCTCAACCTCGCGCCACGGCGCGGTCGATGAGCACCCTGGGCCGCTCGGCCAGCGTCACCTCAGTGCTCATCGCTGTCAACGTGATCATCTGGCTCGTTGGCGTGGTTCTCGTCCCCGGGGTCGGCCTCATCAGCGGCAGCCCGCTGGCGGGGATCGCCGGGCTCTCGGCGCGAGCCGTGGCGGCGGGGGATTGGTGGCGGGCGATCACAGCCGGCTTCCTGCACAGCGGGCTGCTTCACCTGGGCTTCAACATGGTCGTCCTGTACATGCTGGGGCCGCCGCTGGAGGGCGCACTGGGGCGCATCCGGTTCACGCTTCTGTACTTCACGGCGCTGATCACGTCCTCGCTCGGGGCCCTGCTGCTTACCCCCGACGCACTCACCGTCGGGGCCTCGGGCGCAATCTTCGGGCTCATGGGTGCTGTCGTGGTCGGGCAGCGGGCGGCCGGGATCGACCCTCGTCGGAGTGGCATCTTGACGTGGATCGTCATCAATCTCGTGTTCACGGTAGTGGTGCCAGGGGTGTCGATCGGTGGCCACCTCGGCGGCCTGGCGGGCGGCCTGATCGCCGGCAGCCTGCTCTTCAGGCGAAGCCTCCACCCAGCCGCCGCTATCGGTGGCTGTGTCACCCTGGCGGCCGTCTGCTTCGTGGCGCTACTGCAGGTCGCCGGCCACCCGCTGCGCGTCTGAGCTCCCGGAACCGCCCCATCCAGGGGTGTTAACTTGGCTGGGATGGGACACCCGGGAGGAGGCTATCTGCGCTTTCCAACCTTGCACGACGACTCCGTCGTCTTCGCTAGCGAGGACGACCTGTGGCTGGTCGGCGCCGGCGGAGGCCGCGCCTATCGCCTGACCGCCGGGGTGGGCGAGGCCAGCCACCCCCGGTTCTCACCCGACGGGTCGCAAATCGCCTTCGTGAGCGAAGAAGAGGGCCCGCCCGACGTCTACCTGATGGCTTCCAGCGGCGGCCCGGCTCGCCGGCTGACCTTCCAGGGCTCGCCCTGCCGCGTCAGCGGCTGGCGTCCAGACGGATCTCGCATCGTCTATGCGACAGCTGCCGGCAGGCCCTTCGAGACCGACTTCTGGCTCAACGAGGTGAGCCCCAACGGTGGACTGCCGAGCGAGATCCATGTTGGGCCCGCGATCGCGATCGCGCAGGGACCGGGAGGCGCGGTCGCCCTCGCTCGAGGCAGCCTCCGCGACCCCTCCCACTGGAAGAGGTACCGTGGAGGGCGCGCCGGAACCCTCTGGATCGATCCGGACGGCAGCGGCACCTTCAGCCCTCTCATCCGCCTCGACGGCAATCTGTCCAGTCCGTGCTGGGTTGGGGGAAGGGTGTACTTCCTCTCCGACCATGAGGGCTTCGGGAATGTCTACTCCTGCACCCCGGACGGGGACGACCTGAGGCGGCACACCGACCATGAGGACTTCTACGCACGCAACCTGGAAGGCGACGGCCGCCGTCTCGTCTATCACGCCGGCGGGGACCTCTTCCTGCTCGACCCGGAGGACGACCAGCCGCGGAGGCTGCCGGTCGAGCTGCCCAGCTCGCGGACTCAGCGGAACCGCCGCTTCGTGGCTGCCGAGAGCTACCTGGACAGCGCCACGCTGAGCTCCGACGGCACCGGCCTCGCGATCACCACGCGCGGAAAGGCCTTCAGCTTTGCCAACTGGGAGGGAGCTGTGGCCCAGCACGGGGAGCCGGACGGCGTGCGCTACCGTTTGCTCACCTGGCTCAACGACGGAGAGCGCCTGGTGGCCGTGGCCAGCGATTCCGGGATCGCCGAGCTGATGACCGTGCTGCGTGCGGACGGGTCGGCGCCTGCGCAGCTGCTGACCGACCTCGACCTGGGCAGGGCCATCGAGCTGGAGGTGTCGCCTACGGCCGAGGTCATCGCCATCGCGAACCACAGGAACGAGCTGCTGCTCGTCGACCTCGGTCAGGTGTCCCCATCGCTCCGTGTCCTCGACCGCAGTGAATTCGGCGAGCTGGAGGGCATCGCCTGGTCGCCCGATGGCCGCTGGCTCGCCTACGGCTTCCCGGACTCCCCACAGACGAGCGTGATCAAGGTCTGCAATACGCATTCGGGGGAGACGGCGGAGGTCACCAGCCGGGTGCTGAACGACCGAATGCCCACGTTCGATCCGGAGGGCCGGTACGTGTTCTTCATCGGGATGCGCGACTTCGATCCGGTCTTCGACCACATTCAGTTCGACCTCGGATTCCCTCGTGCCGCACGGCCCTTCGCCATTCCGCTCCGTAAAGACGTGCCGGATCCCTTCGTGCCTGTCCCCAAGCCACCCGCCAGCAAGGAGGCCGCCGCGCTCAAGAAGGCTGAGTCCGAGGAAGAGCCGGAGGCGCATCCCCGCGTCGAGATCGACCTCGACGGGATCGCCGACCGCGTGGTCGGCTTTCCTGTCGGCGTGGGCAGATATGGCCGAGTGCGGGCGATCAAGGGCAAGGTCCTTTATTCCTGGCACCCGCCCGAAGGACGTCGGGGCCGTGGGCCCTTTGCTCGCCCCAGCTCGAGCGGATCGCTCGAGTGCTACGACCTCGAGACGCAAAAAGAAGAGAAGCTTGCCGAGCGGCTGTCCGACTTCGAGGTGGGCCGGGATGGCAAGGCGCTGCTCTACCGTTCAGGCGATCGGCTCCGCGTCCTCAAAGCCGGAGAGAAGGCACCCGAGTCGCGCGGCAACGGCGAGGGGCCGAGCAGGGAGACCGGATGGGTCGACCTCGACCGCGTCAAGGTCTCGGTCGCCCCCGAGGCCGAGTGGCGGCAGATGTTCCAGGAGGCATGGCGGCTGCAGCGGGAGCACTTCTGGGTTGAGGACCTCTCAGGCGTCGATTGGGACCGCGTTCTCGGTCGCTACCTGCCTCTGGTGGACCGGATTACCACGCGCTCGGAGTTTTCCGACCTGCTATGGGAGCTCCAGGGTGAACTGGGCACCTCACACGCCTACGAGCGGGGCGGTGAATACCGCTGGGGGCCGCACTACGAGCAGGGCTTCCTCGGGGCCGACTGGACATTCGACTCTGCGGCGGGTGGCTACCGGGTCGCGCGCCTGGTCCACGGCGACCCCTGGGATCCCGACGCGCGCTCGCCACTGCTCGCCCCCGGCCTCGACGTCCGCCCTGGCGACCTGCTCCTGGCGATCAATGGGCAGCGGCTGGGGGCGGAGGTCTCGCCTGGTCAGCGCCTGGTGAACCAGGCCGGCAACGAGGTCGTGCTCACCCTGCGCCGCGACGGCGAGGACCAACCGCGGACCGCAACCGTCAAGGCGGTTGGCGACGAGACTCCCGCCCGCTACCGTGAGTGGGTCGAGAGCAAGCGCGGCTTCGTCCACGAGGCCAGTGGGGGCCGCGTAGGCTACATCCACGTTCCGGACATGATGCCGCCGGGGTACGCCGAGTTCCACCGCGCCTTTCTGGTCGAGTACGACCGCGACGGGCTGATCGTTGATGTCCGCGGCAACCGCGGCGGGAGCGTCTCAGGGCTGCTTCTTCAAAAGCTCGGCCGCCGGCGGATCGGCTACAGCTTCACACGCTGGGGGGCGCCGAGGCCGTATCCCCACGAGTCTCCATCCGGACCGCTGGTGGCCCTGACCAACGAGAACGCGGGGTCGGACGGCGACATCTTCAGCCATGCCTTCAAGCTGATGGGCCTGGGCCCGCTGGTGGGGAAGCGAACCTGGGGCGGGGTGATCGGGATCAGGCCACGCCACCGCCTGGCGGACGGGACAATCACAACCCAGCCCGAGTTCTCGCACTTTTTCGACGATGTGGGCTGGAGGCTCGAGAACTACGGGACCGACCCCGACATCGAGATCGACAACGCTCCTCAGGACTACAGAGAGGGCAGGGACCCGCAGCTCGAGCGTGCGATCGCGGTTGCTCTGGACCTGCTCCGACGGCACCCGCCGCACCGGCCACGACCGACCGACAGGCCGCGCCTGGCCGCCCCCCGCCTGGGCCCCAGGCCCCAGAGGGTGGAGACGCCCACTTAACCGGACTCTC
>DATFWQ010000342.1:0-7680 GCA_035259145.1 Candidatus Dormiibacterota bacterium
GGACCGAGGGCAGCTCGCGGCGGCGGCCGACCGCAACCAGGTCGGCTCGCATGCCGGCCGCGATGTCTCCCCCGGAATCTAGCCGAGCCGCGCGAGCGGGCGAGACGGTCACCAGCGCCATCGCCTCTGCCCACGAGCACGCGCCGCTGGCGGCGAGCGCGTAAGCCGCCGCAAGCAGCGAGGGCGGATGGTAGTCGGAGGCAAGGATGTCGAGCACACCCTCGCTCAGGGCCTCACGTGCGGATGGGTTTCCGTGATGAGACGCACCGCCCCGGGCGTTCGGAGCTCCTATCACGGCTTGGGTCGAACGGGTCCGCATGCCTGGCAGCGCTTCGCTCTCACTCTGTTACGTGGCCAGCGGATCGCTCGGCGGCTACTGTGGACTCGCCGCAGAAAACGGCGCTCGCACGATGTGGCGGCAGCGGCTCTCGTTCTCGGCGAGGCCGCACTGATCCGCGCGTCGCTGGCGCGGGAGCTGGGGGACGTGAAGCCTCCTCCCGCCGATCCATGGCTCGATATGATCTGCTGGCTCAACGACGGTCCCGTTGCAGACCTGGATGCCGCCATGTACAACGCCGGCCGATGAGGTTTGCCGACACCAGCTTCTGGTTTGGCCTGCAGGAGCGACGGGATCAACGACATGAGCAGGCGCGAGCTCTAGGCCGGCTAGTGACGACAAACCACGTCTTGTGCGAGACGTGGACGCTGCTGCGCCGGCGTTCCGGCCATCCCGCGGCTGTCGGCTTTCTGGATAAGCTGCTTGCGCTTCCCGACGTGCAGATCGTGCACGTGGACGAGGCCACGGAGGCGGAGGCCTGGCGCTGGTTCCGCGCCCGCGGCGAGCGCGAGTACTCATTCGTGGATGCGACCAGCTTTGCGGTCATGCGACGGCGCCGGATCCGTGAAGCGCTGGCGTTCAGCAAGTTCAACGCCGCCGGCTTCGTCGAGGTTCGAGCCGCCTGATCGTCATGGGGCTTCGGGCTCAGGGCGGCCCGTCGGCCGGGATTGGACCCCCGGTGACCTTCCGGCTACCATGCAGCGCGTGGCTGGCGCCGGCACCCCGCTCCTTCTCGTAGTCTTCGGGGTCGGCGCTGCAGCGACCTGGGTAGCGGGCGTCTACCTGTCCCGCAGCACTGATGCCCTCGACGATCGGCTGCACTTTGGGGAGGCCGTGGGGGGAATGGTCTTCCTTGCGGTCGCTGGAAGCCTGCCGGAGCTGGCAATAACGATCTCGGCCGCTCTGGCGGGGAACCTCGGCCTGGCCTCCGGGAACCTTATCGGAGGGATCGCAACTCAGACGCTCGTGCTCGTGCTGTGCGACGCTGTGATCAGGGGCGAACGGCCGCTGTCCTTCATGGTCGGATCATTGATCCCCGTCCTGGAGGCGCTGCTGGTCGTGATAGTGGTGACGGCCACGGTGGCCGGCGGCCTGCTGCCTCCGTCGAACTCCATCGGTCCGGTCAGCCCGGCGTCGGTCGCCATCGTGGTGCTCTGGGTCGCGGGGCTGGTCGTGCTGAACCGGGTCCGCAAGGATCCCCGGTGGCGCGCTGCCGCTCCGGAGAGCAATCCGGGAAGGCCCAGCCGGCGCGTGCGCCACCCGACCGCGACCCGTCCCCACGTGGAGAAGAGCACCACGAGGGTGGTCGCCGTCTTCGTGACAGCTTCGATCGTCACGCTTGTGGCGGGGGTGGTCCTCGCCAACAGTGGAAGCGAGCTCGCCGACAGGGCCGGCATTAACGGGGTCGTTTTCGGTGCGACGATCCTCGCCGCGGTGACGGCCCTGCCGGAGGTCAGCAGCGGGATCGCCGCCACTCAGCTGGGCGACTACCAGCTGGCGATGGGCGACATCTTCGGCGGCAACGCCTTCCAGGTGTGCCTCTTCCTGATCGCGGACCTGGCGGCAGGCAAGCCGGTCCTGCCCAGTCAGGGAAATGCGAACAGCTGGATCGGGGAGCTCGGCCTGATCCTCACGGCCGTGTACGGCGCCGGGATCATCGCCCGGCCGAGACGCCGGTGGGGGAAGCTTGGACCCGACTCGATCGCCGTCCTCGCGCTGTACGCCGTGGGTGTAGCTGGGCTCTTCGCGGTGCGCCAGTAAGTTCTAAGGAGCTATAATGACTGACCGGTCACCTTTTATTCGTCTTGCTGGAGGAGGAGCGTGCCCCGACTGGGCGCGGAGGCAAGGGAGGCCCGGCGCGAGAACATCCTGAGGGCGGCGCTGCGATGCTTCGCTCGCAGCGGCTACTACCCCACCACTGTCGACGACATCGCGGCTGAGGCAGGGGTGTCGAAAGGAGCGCCCTATGTGTACTTCGAAAGCAAAGAGGCTCTGTTTCAGCAGCTCTACGACTCGTGGGACTGCGGGCTCATAGCGCGGATCGATGCTGCGCTCGCCCGGCTCCGTGATCTCGGGTCGCGGTCGCCGAGCAGGGCGCTGGAGGCGATCATCGTCGCCGTCGGCGCCCACGTCAGTGAGGAAACGGACCTCTGCCGGGTCTTGATAGAAGTGCGGACCCAGGGGGCGTACGTCGACGCTATCGCAGAGCGGGTCAGATCCTCCGAGACGGAGGCCCAGGGGAGTTTGAAGCAGCTCATCGAGGCTGGGATCGCCTGCGGTGAGTGGCCACCCGAGACCGACCCGGACCTGCACGCCCAGCTGATTCGGGCCACACTCCACGGACTTATGGCTGAGTGGCACCTGCGTCCAGGTTCCTTTTCGTGGGAGGAGATGGCCCGGGTGCTGACAGCCCGGGTTGGAGGAGCTGGAGGAGCGGTATGAGACAGCAGCGAGCAGACTCCTGGTGGGCGCAGTGGACGTGCGTGGGCGGTACCTGCGCTCCGCCGGCGGCCCCTCCCGGTAACCGCTTTGAGCGCGCGCTGGACGCCTACACGAACATGACCGCGCCGTTTCTCCGCGGTTGCTTTGTCTTCGTGACGGTCGCGGCTGCGTACGCCGCGACCTCCGCGCTCGGCCCAGTCGGTGGTCTCTTGCTGGAGGCCGTCTTCTTCCTGGTCGCCGGTGCCTACTGTCTCGCCAACTTCGCTCGATGCCGGGAGGCACACTGCATCGTGACCGGCCTGGGCTGGTCGGCGCTAGCCGTCGCCGGCGTGGTGGCCGTACTGGCGGGGCGGGACATCCGCGCAGGCGCGTGGATCGCATTCCTGGTCATCGCGGTGGCGGGCCACGGGTTCGAAGGTGTCTGGAAGGCAGTGCACGGGAACAACGCCCTCCGGCTGGGCGAGGGCTGAGTCCGGGCACGGCCACTCCTGTAGTTACTTACCGGAGAGCCGCCCAACCCCTGGGCACCAGAGGATTTGAACGCTATACCTTCCCATAAAAAATCGCCTGAATTAGCTATAATCCAAGAGTGAAAGTCGCTAGAACCGAGAAGGCGGACACCTCGCGCTTGGATGTCGGGGTGGCCGAGCTCAGAGCCCAGCTCAGCCGCTACCTCACGCTAGTGCGTCAAGGTGCTGAGATCGTGGTCACTGACCATGGACACCCCGTCGCGTACATCACTGCCCGGCGGCGGAACACGCTGGACGACCTGATCGCTCGGGGCCGGGCGCGAGCACCAGCGCTGCGCAGCCGCACGGAGCCAAAGCCGGTCGAGTACGACGGGACTCTGGACGACATTACACGGGCGGTACAGGCGCGACGGCGGTGATCGCCTACTTCGACACCAGTGCCATCATGGCGCTGGTGCTTCGCGTGCGGTCAGGACACGAGACCGCCAGGAGGGTATGGCAGGACGCCGACGAGGTCACGACGGTCCATCTTGCGCCGGTCGAGGCGCGGGCCGCCTTGACGAGCGAACACGGGGGCGGCCGCCTGCGACACACCCGCTTCCAACAGGCGAAGGCGGCGTGGTCCCAAATGTGGCAGGAGATGGCAGTTGTCTTCGCTGATGAGGAGCTGGTCGCGGCTGCCGCTCAGACCGCCGAGCGGTTCCGATTACACGGCTACGATGCCATCCATCTTGCAGCGGCGTCGCACAGCGGCTGCGACATCTTCTTGTGCTCCGATGCCAGGCTGCTCGACGCGGCCCGCGGCAGTAACCTGACGATCGTCGATCTCAAGGAGGTCCCCTGACCAGCGCATCAGCCGCAGACCCGCGGCCCTCTCCCCCGCGAAGTCGGGGGAGTACCCGGCGAAGCCGGGGGAGGGGGGTCCCCGCGACCCGGGGTCCCCGCGAAGCCTGCTTCGCGGGGTGGGGATGTCGGGGGAGTACCCGGTGAAGCCGGGCGAGGGGTGTCCCTGCCAAGTCAGGGGGAGTACTCCTGCGCTAGGGGATCAGCCCGAGCTCTCTGGCCCTGGCCACAGCCTGTGTGCGATTTGCCGCTCCGAGCTTATCGAGGATGTGGGTCACGTGCTTCTTCACGGTGTCCAGCGTGACGACGAATTCGTCGGCGATCTCTCGATTCGACCTCCCTTCGGCCAGCATCGCCACGACCTCCAGCTCCCGACCCGTCAGGACCTCGACCAGGCCGGCGACAGCGTGGACGCCCTCTTTCCCTGGCACCGCCGGCCCACGATCGGAAGGCGATCGGACTGCCCGCAGCACACGGCCGAGGTAGCCGGCGGGGACCTCGGCGACCGGGACGGAGACCTTCTTCCTCTTGCCGCGAGCCACAAGTCCCCCGAGAAGGGCGGCCATCGACCGGCCCTCATCGGCGAAGACCCTGACGTAGCCCTCTGGCCGGCCGAGCTTGAGAGCGTCCACCAGTCTGCTGAGGGCCCGAATTCCGTCACCCTGGGCCCGAATTGCCAGAGCCTGCAGAGCCCGCACCTCGATGACGCTTCCGAACCGCCCCTGCGCCCTGGCAGCGTCGTGAAGGCGCTCCAGCAGACCAAGGGCCCTGCCGGGCGAACTCGTGGCGAGCAGCAAGCGAGCCAGCACCAGGTATTCCTGCTCCCTTGCGTACGCCGGCTCGTCAGTCTCCGCCAGCCGGCGTTCCTCGACCCAGTTTGCAGCCGCAGCCACCTTTCCCTGGGCCAGCAGCAGTCGAGCCCGCTGGGCGGGGACCGGGTTGTGGAGGGATACCACGTCGAGGCTGGGTAGGACACGATAGGCCTCCTCCATCGCCTCGATTGCAGCCGCAGGGTCGCCCATAGCCTGCCGGATCCACGCCATCGTGGCCAGGCCCGTGGCCAGAGACTGTGCCGACGTAAGCCGCCTGCACAGTCCGATGCCCTCCGCGACATGGCTCATGGCGTCGTCGAGCCGGTCGCGCTGGTACAGCACCTCGGCGATGCCGATGTGGGCCTCCCCTACGGTCAGCACCTTCGGGCGCCCGGCACCGGCTCCGAACTCGAGCCCTTCCTGGTAAGTGCGCAGGGCCGCTCCAAGCCGGCCCTGGGCCCGCTGGACCCGCCCCAGGACGGAACCGGCGCTGAGCGCGAGGTGAGGCATGTCGCTGGCGCGCCCCTCTGCAACAAGACCGCTCAGCTCGTGCTCCGCGTCGGCAAAGCGGCCCTCCATCCAGTTCGCCAGCGCCAGGTTCCATCGGACGGAGAGGCGCGGGGACCAATCGGTTTCGGACGTCAGGGACTGAGCCCGTTGGACGAGCCGTCGCGCTCGCACGGGCTCGCCACGAGCGATGGCGAGGCTGGCGCGGACACTCATGATGGTGGCGGGGATGGTCGCGAGCACGCCGTCTGTGCCGCCGCGTTCGGCCGCGGGTTCACGGCCCCCGGCCGCAAGCGCCCGTTCGGCGTCATCGAGCCAGGCCTCGGCCGACGCCAGGTGCCCAGCGTTGTAGAGAGTGATCGCCTGCACGAGGCACAGGCCTGGTCTCGAGCGCACGGCTTCAGGAGATAGGGCGGAGAGCCACCTCCGTAGGGTGTCCCCTTCCCCGCGTCCGAGGGTCTCGTCGACGTGGCGCTCCACGATCTCCGCCGCCCAGTGGGCGTCGCCCACCGCGAGGCTGTGCCGAACCGCATCGTCGACCAGCCCGTGGTCCTCGCACCAGGCGGCCGCGTTCCGGTGCAGTTCCGCTGTCCGCCCGCGATCGCGCTCTGCCAGGCGCACACGAAGCAGGTCTGAGAAGAGCCGGTGGTAGCGATACCAGCGGCGCTCCTCATCCAGTGCCACCAGGAACAGATTGGCCCGCTCGAGGCTCTCGAGCATCGACTGCCCGTCGGAGCGCCCGGTGACGGCATCCGAAAGAGGGCCGCTCAGCCGCTCCAGGATCGACGTCTCGAGCAGGAAGCTGCGGACACTCTCGGGCTGCCGCTCGAGCACCTCCTCCGTCAGGTAGTCGAGGACGTAGCGGTGGCTGCCGGTGAATCCCGCGATCAGCCTGACCGGATCGGTAGACCCGCGCAAGGACAACGCGGCGAGCTGCAGGCCGGTGATCCAGCCTTCGGTCCGCTCGGCCAGGGCAGCCACGCTCTGCTCGGGTAGATCGAGACTCCAGGCCTCCAGCAGGAGCGCCGCGGCTTCTTCCGGGGTAAAGCGGAGGTCCTGAGCACGAAGCTCGGTCAGCTGTCCCCTGCCGCGCATCAATGTCAACGCGATGGGCGGGTCACTCCGGCCGGCTATGACGAGGCGTAATCCGGGCGGCAAGTGCTGGAGCAGAAAGGCCACGCTGTCGTGAACAGCAGGAGATTCGATTACGTGATAGTCATCGAGGACAAGGGCGAGCTCCCGTGGATGTGCTGCGAGCTCGTTCACCAGCGTCCCAACGAGGACCTCGGGATCCGGCTGACTGCGAGCCCTCAGAGCACGGACGGGCCGCTCCTCGACGCCCGGGTGGACTCGTGCAAGCGCGGCCGCCACGTACCTCCAGAAGCGTGACGCGTCGTTGTCGCCGGCTTCCAGGGAAAGCCACGCGACGGGCGCAGCCGTGGCGCGGGCCCAGTCTGAGAGCAGGGTCGACTTCCCAAACCCGGGCGGGGCGCTGACCAGGATCAGCGCGCGGTTAGACGCCTCCTCCAGCCGCTCGACGAGGCGCGGACGGGCCAGGATGTCGGGGCGAACACCTGGGATGCGCAGCTTCGTCGCCAGTACGGAAGCGCGCTCGAGGACGCTCGGCAGCTGGTCCATCGGCTGATGCGAAGGTATCAAGCGTAGAGGGCGTCACGCCGTACTGCCCGGCGCGGTTCCTGCCGCGCCCTACATGAGCGCAATCGCGCCGGTAACACCCACGCCGTGGGTGTCTAATCGTTTGTCTACATGGGCAGGCGGATCACCGCCGAGGAAGAGAAAGGCCACGCAAAGCTTGGACTGCCGGCCACGCGCCGAAGGGAGTGCCAGACAACGGAGCCCACGCTGTTTTCGATCGGGGAGGTTGCAGCGATGCTGAGTGTTTCGCCGCACACGATCCGAGCCTGGGAGCGGCGCTACCAGGTCCTTACGCCGCGGCGGAGCGCATCGCGCCAGCGGAGGTACAGCCCGGAGGACATCGCGATCCTGCTCCAGGTCAAGCGGTCGGTGACCAGATACGGCGTTTCGCTGAAGGTGGCCGTGAAGGCTGCGCAGGGCGAGCTCACCGTCCCAGCACTGGATGCTCCGATTGAGAGGGAGTCGACCAGCTCAGAAGTCGCCCTGGGTCAGGCCGGCGGTGAGCTCGTCTGGCGATCGGTGGTCGACCTCATACCGCAGGCCATCTTTGTCCTCGACCGCACAGGTCGCGTCGTGGAGGCCAACGCGGCGGCGGCTCAAGTGCTCGCGTTTC
>DATFWQ010000343.1:0-2811 GCA_035259145.1 Candidatus Dormiibacterota bacterium
ACCCTGGCCAGCTGTGCCGGGCCGGCAGCGGGCCTCCCGCCGAGCACCTCGATCGTGCCCGCGGTCGGCGCCAGCATGCCGGTGGCCAGGTTGAGCAGGGTCGTCTTCCCCGCCCCGTTCGGGCCGACCAGGCCGACGACAAAGCCGGCCGGGATGGAAAGCGTGCAGTCGCTCAGCGCCCACAGCCGCCGGTACCGCTTGCCAAGCCCTTCGGTCTCGATGACTGCGGTCACGCTATGCCCTCCTCAGCGGCGGACCGAAAGGTGCTGACGAACAGGGCCTCTATGGATTCGTCGTCCAGCCCCGCACGGCGCGCCCTCGCCAGCCACCGCTGCAGGTCGCGACGTAGCGGCCCGTGCGCGGCCAGCGACCCACCGCCGAGCGTCCCGGTTACGAATGTCCCGACCCCCGGCCGGGCCGCTGCCAGGCCCTCGTACTCCAGCTCCCGGTAGGCCTTCAGCACCGTGTTCGGGTTGATCGCCAGGCCCGCCGCCACGTCCTTGACCTTCGGCAGCTGGTCGCCCTCGCGCAGCAGGCCCAGCCGCAGAGCGTGCCGCACCTGGTGGATCAGCTGCAGGTACGGCGCGACGCCGGACCGCCCGTTCAGGTGGAACTCGATCACCAAGATTCTCCTCTTATCTAGATCCCTGGCACTAGCTAGCTAGCACTATAGTGCCATGCTAGGGTGGCATGTCAAGGAAATGCGCGGTGATCGTCGTTGCAGCAAGGAGCCATCGGCCCGGACGGAGACGGCCGCCGCCGGTGGTGGTGGTGCTGCTGCGACTCCTTCGACCGGCAAGGCCGGCTCGACGGGTCGACCGTCAGTTGACGGCGTAAGGGAATAGCGGAGCAGGATTGAACGCTAAGCCAGTCGGATCGGCCGAAAACGGCCCGTATGTGGCAGCCTGCTCGTCGCTTTCGTACGGCGGCCGATGCCTCTGCGACGCAGCTGCTGGAGGAAGGTGTCAGCCTCAAGGTCGTGGCCGAGCGTCTCGGCGACCGGGAGGACACGGTGGTCAAGCTGTACGGCCACGTGACGCCGCGCGGCCCGGCGCTGGCGGTGGGCAAGCGTCGGCACCTGGTGGGACGACCCCAGCGGCAGCCTGTCCAAGTTGGGCGCTTGGCGCTGGGCGGCGCGTGACCTCCTGGGCCTGATCGTCGGGCACGTGCTGGCGGACCTCTTTCTGTGAGCCCGGCCCAACGCGAGTCGTACATTGTTTGACGCCTCGGGTCAGGGAGAAGGCATGAGCGTGATGGCGCCGATGGCGGGGGACGCCGCCAGAGCGAGTCCGAGCCCGATCAGGAAGCCCGGCAGTGCATCGCGTAGTCCTTGTAGCCGGGCAGCACTACGAACCCCGGCTTCAGCGTGCAGAAGACGAGCCAATCGAGCACCAGCCAGTCGAACTGGTTGGACGCCAGCATGACGACGAAGGCGTCCACGAACGCGCCGGCGAACGGGAGGTCCGGCAACTGGGACCTGGCGACGATCGCCGCGGCCAGTGGCGCACCAAACAGCACGCCGAGGTCGCCACGATCGGTGTAGTGGGCCTCGGAGAACCAGCGCCGGGAGGTGACGTCGTCGCCGGCGGCGACCTTGGCCTGCCGGTCGGCAGAGGCAGTGCAGCCGAGGTGGTAGAGCAGGGCGAAGTAGTAGACGTCGGTCATGTCCTCACCGCTCAAACCCGCCAGGCGCGCAAGCTGGAGCGAGGTGAGGGCGTCGCCGAGGGCGCTCTCGAATGGGGCGTGGTCGGCGAGATCTGTGGCGAGCGAGACGGCCCGCCAGCAGCTCGGCGAGGCGGACCACCTCGCCCGGCCTGGGGGTCGATGTGTCGATCGGAGCGCTCACTCGTCTGCCTTGCCGCCACGATTATCAGGTGGCAATCGATCCGTGGCGCGAGACACAAGCGTCGCCTCTGAAGCGCTGGCTGTTAGGCCATCGTTTCCTGGTCGTCAGCCAGTGTGGCCGTGTCGTAGCCGGTTGCACAGGACGGTCGTCGAGGTGCTGCGCTGCGACTGATCAAGGCAGGAGGCAACCGTGATCACATCTGACCATCGGCGGCGAAATGACACTCGGTCGCGGTCAGCCCAACTGGTAGCGTCAGGGACATGACCGCGCCGCCGTCCGCCGTTCGCCTTGCCCAGCGGCTGGCGACGACGTTCCCTGGACTCGTGGTCGTGAAGTTCTACCGGGACGACGGTCCGAACTGGGCGACCGTGATCGCGTGGAACATGCTGTCGTCGATCCTGCCAATCGCGCTGGGCCTCGCGGCGACCGCGGGCTTCGTGCTGTCCCACGTCGGCGTCCAGCAGGACATTGTTGCTCGGGTGGTGCTCGACCTCCTGCCGACGGACGCGTCCGCCCGCCAGCAGGCCATCGCGGCGATTGCTGGCATCCAGGAGCGCCGCGGGCTCCTGGCCGTGCTCGCCCTCCTCGGCTTCCTGTGGATCGCCTCCAACTTGTTCGGTGCGATGGAGGCGGCGTTCGACCGCGCGTTCGATGCTCCGCTACGACCCTTCCCGCTGCAGAAGCTGATGGCGCTGGCGCTAATGCTGATCGTGAGCGTGCTGGCGCTACTGGCCGTCGGCTCGGTCCTGGTCCTGCCTCTGGTCGCTGAGCTCACCGACACGCCCGCGCTTGTGCCCTCCAGCGAGGGCGCGCGCCTCATTCAGGCCGCCCTGGGTGTGACGTCGGCGTTCGTTCTGTACTTCGTGATCTACTTGGTCGTCCCGAACCGCCGGATGGACGTGCGCGAGACGTGGCCCGGAGCGCTGTTCGCGGGCGTCGCTTTCGAGCTGCTGAGCCTGATCTTT
>DATFWQ010000344.1:0-3269 GCA_035259145.1 Candidatus Dormiibacterota bacterium
GTAGGCCTCGGCCAGACGGATCTGGTGCTCGGTGAGCTCCGACTCGGCTGCCATCCTCTCGATGGATCCGAAATCCTGCAGCGCCTCGATGATCTCCCAGACGTCCATGCCCGTACCCACCAGCCAGGCGCGGCGATCCCAGTCGACGCCCTTGAATCCAATGCCTGGGAAGCGCCGAGACCGCAGAGCCTCATCCGCCAGCGCCTCGAGTACCGCTGCTTTGCTGCGGCGTGTCCGCTTAGCTTCTTCGGCCAGCTGACTATAGACTCGCGCCGACAGCCGAAGACTGAACGGCTGAGTCTTCTGTGTCATCGCTACATGATAATGCAGTGTGATACAAGGTCTTCGCTATCCGCCCACGGCGCCGCCGTTGCTGACCAGCACCTGGCCCGTGATCCACCCGCCGTCCTCTGAACAGAGGAAGGACACCAGGGCAGCGGTATCGGCCGGCCGGCCAAAGCGCCCCATCGGCATGTCATGCAGCAATCTGCGGCGCACCCTGGCACCGATCCAGCCGGTGTCGTTCGGTCCCGGGTTGACCGCGTTGACGGTGATGCCCCGGGGCGCCAGCTCGCGTGCGGCGGCGATCGTGATTCGCTCCAGCGCCGCCTTGCTGGCGCCGTACGCCACCTCGCCGTGCACGGCGTCGCTGGTCAGGCTTACCACCCGACCCGCCGTGCCGGTCGGCAGGCGCCGCGCGAACTCGCGGATGAGGAGCAGAGTCGCGCGCGCATTGACTGCCATGTGCCTGTCGAAGTCCTCCACGGTGGTGTCGAAGATGCCTCCGGTAAGGCTGACGGCATGCGAGTTCACGAGCGCGGTCACCGTTCCGAGCTCGGTCTCGATGGCTTCGAAGATCTCCCTCGGGGCCGCCGGGTCAGTCAGGTCGGCCTCGTGCCAGGCGACCCGGACACCCGCCTCGCGCAGGTCCTCGACGAGCTGGAATGGCTCGTCGGGGCCGCCGGACCAGGGCAGGCCTTTATCCGCGGGCAGCCACCATGTCAAACCGACGTCCCAGCCGTCTGAGGCCAACCTCTTCGCCACACCCGCTCCGATCCCCCTGGCTCGGCTGGTCCCGGTTATCAGGACCACCTGGTCCTTCCGTTGCACCCGGTGCCGAAGCGTACGCTAACGAGCAACGTGTCAGACCGGGAAGAGGGAGCGCACGGGGGACTGTCGAACGGGGCCGTCGATACCGGCCCACAGCCGCTGGCCGGTCTGCGGGTGCTCGACCTGACGCATGCTCTAGCCGGGCCTTACTGCACGATGCTTCTCGGCGACCTCGGGGCCGACGTAATCAAGGTAGAGCAGCCAGGCGAAGGCGATCATGCGCGCCACTGGGGGCCTCCGTTCCTGAACGGGGAGTCGACCTACTTTCTGTCGGTCAACCGCAACAAACGCAGCGTCGCGCTCGACCTCAAGCAGGAGACCGGGCTCCGAGCGGCGGTCGAGCTGGCCCTGGCTTCGGACGTCCTGGTGGAGAACTTTCGGCCCGGCACCGCCTCACGGCTGGGTCTCGGCTGGGATGGGCTTCACCAGCGAAGGCCCGAGCTGGTCTACGCGTCGATCAGCGGGTTCGGTCAGGGCCGCCCCTCCCTGGCCGGCTATGACCAGATCGCCCAGGGCACCTCGGGCTTGATGAGCATCACCGGGGAGCCGGGCGGCACGCCGACCAAGGTGGGCGTGCCCGTGGGCGACATCGTGGCCGGGATGTTCGCCGCCCAGGGAATCATGGCCGCTCTCCTGGAGAGGGCGCGCACCGGTGTTGGCCGGTATATCGACGTCGCCCTGAACGACTCACTGCTCGCCCTTCACACCTACCAGGCCAGCCGCTACTTCGCCAGTGGCGAACCACCACGGCGCGAAGGCAACCACCACGCGACGATCGCCCCTTACGGGACGTTCGCCACTCGGGACGGCCACCTGAACCTGGCGGTGGGGTCCGACGCACAGTTCAAACGGTTCTGCGAGACGCTGCAGGCACCGGAGCTGCTGGCGGACGCACGCTTTGCCACCAACGCAGGCCGCCAGTCCCAGCGAGCCGCGCTGACCATCGAGATCGAGCGCCGGCTGACCCGCCGCTCCACCGGCGAGTGGCTGGCGCGGATGGAGGCGGCAGGCATCCCGGCGGGGCCGATTCACGACCTGGCCGCCGCGTTCGGCGACCCCGTCGCGATCGCGAGGGCAATGCGAGTCGACATCGAGCATCCCAGGGCCGGGCCCATAAGCCAGGTGGGCACGCCCTGGAAGTTGGACGGCTTTTCGCTTCCGATCCGCCTGCCGCCGCCGCTGCTCGGGCAGCACACCACTGAGGTGCTCGCGGAAGTGCTCGGTTACAGCCCAGATCAGATCGCTGCGCTCCAGCCCGACTGACCAGCGCGCGGCCGAGAGGTGCGCTTCTCTTCGTCCCCTCAGGCGCGGGGAGTTCGGAAATATCCGATGAACCCGATCTAACCGTCAAAAAGACGTCTTGCGCTCCCTGCTCCGGTCATGTCCTCGATGGTCCGCCGCTACATCGGATACCGAACCGCTACTTCAGCCTGGGGTCGAAGGCGTCACGGACGCCGTTCCCGAAGACGTTGGCCGCCAGCACCGTGGCGAAGATGCACAGGCCGGGCAGGAAGACCAACCAGGGCGAGTGCACGAAGTAGGTCTGGGCGTTGGTAAGCATGTTGCCCCAACTGGCCGTGGGTGGGTGGATGCCGAACCCCAGGTAGTCGATCGCCGCCTCGGCCAGCATGATGGTCCCCACGCCCAGAGACGCGGCCACGATCAGGACGGGCAGCACGTTGGGCAGCAGGTGAACGCGGATCAGCCGGAAGTTGGTGCCCCCGATCGAGCGGCTGGCGAGCATGAAGTCGCGGGTCCGCAACGAGAGCACCTCTCCCCGCACCAGCCGGGCCGTCCCGCCCCAACCCACGCCCGCGATGACGAGCGACAGCGTGAGCACGTTGATGTTATGGAAGAAGAGGATGCCGACCAGGATGAATAGGAAGATGCGGGGCACGGCCAGGATGATGTCGACGACACGCATCAGCACCTCGTCGATGGGCCCCCCGAAGTGGCCGGCGATGAGCCCGGCGGTGGCCCCCAGCGTGAGAGACAGGAGCACGGTCAGGAAGGCGACGCCGAGCGAGACCTGGGCGCCGTAGGCGAGCCGGGTCAGCGTGTCCCGGCCCAGCTCGTCGGTGCCCAGCCAGTGACCCGGCGTCCCCGGGCCGGCGAAGTTGTTGTCCAGGTCCTGGGCCGAGAAGGTGTGGTGGGTCACG
>DATFWQ010000345.1:0-6834 GCA_035259145.1 Candidatus Dormiibacterota bacterium
GGATCAGCGGCGCAGAGCCTTCACGACCGAGCGCAGCACCAGCAGGCCGACTACGGCAGCGATCTGGCCGCCCAGGATTATCTGGTTCAGGTTCAGCGCCGGCACCCAGCGCACATTGGCGCCCGAGATCACGTAGACGCCGGCGGGATGTGCCACGGCGCCCCAACCGCCGCCACTTCCGCGGCGGTTAGGTCGCCCATCCTCGTCCTTGCCGGTTTCTTCTTGACCGCTGCCCGCGCCAGCGCCTCCGAAGACGCGGGCGACCGGCACCACAAGAATGCCGTCGCGCTCTATGGGCTCACCGAAGACGCGGCGGACGGTCAGCGTGTCTCGAGCCTGCTGCAGGATTTCGTCGGGTTCCATCCCTCCAGTATTCGCCGCCGGCCGCGTGCGCACGGCTTTTCCAGTTACGCGGACGGAGGTTCGGTGCGGGGCCGGTACTGGTCGCAGATCGGCGAGGAGGCCTCGGTGTGGAAGTTCCAGCGCCGGCACCAGGCCATGCCGTCGAACTGACGACACGATGCGCAGGTCACCTTCGGGTTCGAGCGTCCGAGCTTTCGCATATGGTGCCTGGCACGCTCGCCTGGAAAACCCGCGCGTCGCGGTTCGGTGTCGGCCCGGTCCATCGCTCGATCGTACCGGTAGCGAGGCCTGTGAGCGCTGTGGCCCTGCCCCTATGTGCTGGCCACCTGACCGACTCCCCGGACGGCGGGCAAGAGAGTCACCGGCTGCCGGTCGTACTCGACCACGATGCTCTGCATTGTTCGGTCCCGCACGAAGGCGAACGCCACCAGGCTCACCAGCACGGTTGCGATCATGAACAAGGCGATCGACATCGACGTCCCGGTTGACTTGAGGAGCGCCAGCGCGATGATCGGGGTCGCCCCGCCGCCGGTGAGCGAACCCAGGTGGTAGCCGAGCGAGGCACCGCTGTAGCGGATGCGCCCTGTGAACGCCTCGGCTACCAGCGCAGCGAAGGGCGAGTACTGCATGTCCAGCACTATGTAGGACACGAGGATGGCAACGAACGCGAGCACCGCCACCCGGCTGTCCAGCAGGAGGAAGTACGGGACGGTGAATGCGGCCAGCGCCAGCATGCCCGCCCGGATGATCCGCTTGCGGCCGACCCTGTCCGACATCCAGCCCCAGAACAGGACGTCCAGCGTCTCCAGCAGCGACACGACAAGGACCCAGAAATAGACCTCCGGCTGTTTGAAGTGCACAAACCTGACCGCGTAGGTCAGCACGAAGTTCGTGAAGATGTAAAAGGCGACCAGCTGGCTGGTGCGTGCCAGCCACACCGCCACCACGTCACGCCAGGCTCGGCGAGCCACCGTGACCAGCGGTCTTGGCTCGATCAGCCGTTCCTCGAGCAAGCGCGTGAAGACCGGGGTCTCGAGGATTCCCAGCCGGACGTACAGCCCGACGAAAACGAGCAGGACGCTGGCGAGCATTGGCAGGCGCCATACCCAGTAGGGCGGAACGCCCAGCCTCGCCGACTCCTGGAGCATGAGGAATCCGAGGGCCAGACCTATCCCGATGCCCGACTGCGGCACTGCGGCCAGCAGACCCTTGCGCTGTCTCGGCCCCCACTCCATGGTCAGTAAGACCGCCCCGGCCCACTCGCCGCCGAGCGCGATCCCCTGCACGCACCGCAGCACGACGAGGATGACGCCGCCTGTGATCCCGATCTCGGCGTAGCCCGGAACGAGACCGATCAGCGCGGTGCTCAGACCCATCAGGACCAGCGTGAAGACGAGCGTTGCCTTGCGCCCGACGCGATCGCCGAAGTGCCCAAACAGGGCCGCGCCGATCGGCCGGCCGACGAAGCCGACGAAGAACGTCGCGAACCCCGCGACGGTGCTGGCCAGCGGATCCTTTGACGGAAAGAAGGTGGGACCGATGTACAGCGCCGTCGCTGTTCCGTAGATCAGGAAGTCGTACCACTCGATGATGCTGCCGATGCCGGCGGCCACCACGACTCGCGACAGCTGGCGGCGCGTGAGGGGGTCCGCGCGAAACGTTTCGTAGAGGTCCGTAGCGAGCGGTTCGGTCACGGGCGCATCCGCCCTGTGAAGAGCTCACTTCCGGACACTGGCGCGTTCCCTCCTTCCCGTCGCACCGAACTCGTCAGGACGGCTGCCCACCGCTCACAAACCGCATGTCGCGGTCGGTTAAGAAATGGCGAACAGTATTGAAGCAGAAGGCGCGTCAGTGGCGGAAGTGGCGCTCGCTGGTCAGCACCATCGCGGCGCCGGCTGCGTCCACAGCGTCGACGATCTCTCGGTCGCGGACCGAGCCGCCCGGCTGGATCACCGCCGTGACCCCCGCCTTGAGACCGACTTCGACCCCGTCGGCGAAAGGAAAGAAGGCGTCAGACGCCATCACCGCGCCCTGGACACGATCGCCTGCCCGCTCGACGGCGATCTGGGCCGCCTCAACCCGGCTCATCTGACCAGCTCCTACGCCTACCGCGGCGAAGTCCCGCGCGATCACGATGGCGTTGGACTTGACGTGCTTGACAGCGAGCCATGCGAACTCTAGCTGTTCCCATTCCTGGGGGGTGGGCTGGCGCCGGCTGCCGACGCGGAACGTGTTGCGGTGGAAGCCACGGCGATCCCAGGACTGGGCCAGAAATCCACCTGGGACCGACCGCACGTCGTATCCCTTCATTCGCGCCCGCCCGACCTCGATTACTCGCAGGTTCTGGCGTCTGGCCAGCAGCTGGAGCGATTCGTCGGTGTAGCCGGGCGCCAGGACGACGTCGGTCTTCAAGGCCAGGATCTGTTCGGCGGTCGGCTGGTCCAGCGTCCGGTTGAGGGCGACGACGCCGCCGAATGCAGAGCGCGGATCGCAGTCCAGGGCCTTGCGGTACGCAGCCTCCAGGGTGTCTGCGACAGCCAGACCGCACGGGTTGGTGTGCTTGACGATCGTCGCGGCGGGCCGCGCGAACTCTGCCACCAGCTCATATGCCGCGGAGGCGTCCTGGATGTTGTTGTAGCTGAGCTCCATGCCCTGGCGCTGCCGCGCCGAGCCAAGAGCGCCGGGATCATGGCCCAGACGGTAGAAGGCCGCCACCTGGTGCGGGTTCTCGCCGTATCGCAGCTGCTGGGCGAGACTGCCGGCCAGGGTGAACTCCGGGGGAAAGGTGTCCAGACCGTCGCCGTCGGAGTCATGCAGCCAGGCCGCGATCTGGGAATCGTAGGCCGCCGTATGGGCGAAGGCTTCGACCGCCAGGCGGCGGCGCATGGCGGCGTTGACCGTACCCTCGTGGAGCGCCGTCAGGACCTCGCTGTAGCGCTCCGGCCGCACCACCACGATCACGGAGGCGTGGTTCTTCGCCGCAGCCCGAACCATAGCTGCACCGCCTACGTCGATCTGCTCAACGATGTCCGCGTAGCTGGCGCCGGGCTGCGCGAGGGTCTCCGCGAACGGGTACAGGTTGACGCACAGCAGGTCGATGAGCTCCAGGCCGCGAGCTTTCATCTCCTGAATGTGCTCGGGCACGTCACGCCGCGCGAGCAAGCCCGCGTGGACACCAGGGTGCAGGGTCTTGACCCGGCCGTCGAGGATCTCCGGGAAGCCTGTCAGATCGGTCACCGGCTGGACGTCGATCGAAGCTTCCTCGAGGGCGCGCATCGTGCCCCCGGTCGAGTACAGCTCGTGGCCGAGCCGGCTCAGGCCGCGGGCGAAGGCCGGCAGGCCCGCCTTGTTATGGACGGAGAGAAGGGCTCGTTTGGGCAAGGATCTCGATCGCTTCAGGCAGGATACGGTGCTCCTCGGCCTGGACGCGGGCTTGCAGAGTCTGGACTGTGTCGTTCGGCAGCACCGGCACCGCGGCCTGAATCAGGATCGGCCCGGCGTCGACGTCGTCGGTGACCATGTGGACGGTGCAGCCAGTCGTGGGGACACCGCTGGCCAGTGCGCGCTCGACCGCGTCCATTCCTCCCGCGAACTGTGGCAGAAGCGAGGGGTGGACGTTGATGATCCGGCCGGCGAAGGCCGCCGTGAAGCACGGGCTGAGGATCCGGTCGTAGCCGGCGTTGACGACCAGCTCGACGCCACGCCCGCGCAGCCAGTTCCGCATCGCCACGTCGCGTGCCTCGCGCGAGACGAAGCGGCGCTGTGAGAACTCGCCGAGCGCCAGGCCGCTCTCGCGTGCGAACTGGGCGGCGCCGCAGCTGGGCCGGTTGGTGGCCACGGCGACGACCGTGTAGTCGCGCTCGACGAGGTTTCGGAGGTTGGATCCCTTGCCGCTGGCCAGAACGCCCAGCCGGACAGCCGAGGTCATCTGATGCTGACGCGCTGGCTTCCGGCCTGCTCCAGGACGCGACCGACCACGGGCAGGCCCGGCAGCGGACCATCTGTGACCAGCACCATTCCGAGCCCCATGTTGAAGGTGGCCAGCATCTCGTCGTCGGCTACGCGGCCCCGGCGTGCGATCAGCTCGAACACAGGCGGCACCGACCAGGCCGAGCGCTCCAGTTCGGCTGCCAGGCCCTCGGGCAGGGCACGCCCGATGTTCCCGAGCAGGCCACCACCGGTTATGTGAGCGGCGGCCTTCCAGGGCAGCATGCGGAGGTCGTTCAGGTACGGGCGGTGCGGCTCCAGCAGGACCTCACCGAGGGGGCGGCCCAGCTCGGGGAACACGTGGTCAAGCGGGACGTCCTCAAAGACCTTGCGAGCAAGTGAGAAGCCGTTCGTATGGAGTCCGCTCGAGGGCAGGCCGATCAGGAGATCTCCGGCTCTGACCGGGTCGCGCCTCATGCTCGGGTCGATGTAGCCGATCACGAAGCCGACGACGTCGTAGTCGCCGGGCGAGTAGACGCCGGGCATCTCGGCTGTCTCGCCTCCCAGAAGGGCACAGCCGTTCGCACGACAGGCCTCGGCGAGGCCTCCAACGACTTCGCTGAAGACGGCCTCGTCGAGACGCCCGCTCGCGAAATAGTCGAGGCAGAAGAGCGGCTGGGCGCCGGCTGTGGCGACGTCGTTGACGCAGTGGTTGACGATGTCGTGCCCGATCGCCCGGTGGCATCCGCAGGCGGTGGCCACCTTGACCTTGGTGCCGACGCTGTCCGCGGACGCGGCCAGCCGGCCGCCGCCTGGAAGCTCGTAGATGCCGGCGAAAGGCCCGATGCCGGTGACCACCTCGGGGCCGTGCGTGGCCGAGATCAGCGGTGTGACACGCTCGAGCATGCGCTTGTATGCGTCGATGTCGACCCCCGCCGCCTTGTAGGAGAGCCGCTCCTGCAGCACTACCCCCTCCCGCATTCCCGGGGGACTGCACCCGCCCTGGAGGCCCTTCCCCGTTCCCGGGATGGCCCGCCAGCCTCCGCACCCCATGAGGCCGCCTGCGTGGGGACCACGGGCGGCGTAGAGGAGGGGGGTACGGCAGGGACGACGGGCATCGGGGGGAGGGGAAGCTCCAGCGCCATCTTGTCCATCTCGAGCTGTTGGGGCACGGGCACGGGGTACGCGCCGTCGAAGCAGGCACGGCAGAACTGGTCCATCGTGCCGTGACCGACCGCCCTTATGAGGCCCGGGATCGACAGATATGCCAGTGAATCGGCACCCAGGAACTCACGCACCTCTTCGACCGTGCGCCCGGCCGCCACCAGCTGCTTGGTCGAGCCGATGTCGACCCCCATGAAGCAGGGGAAGCGCATGGGCGGGCTTGAGACTCGGATGTGCACCTCGCGTGCGCCAGCCCGCCGCATCACGTCGATGATCCGGCGCGACGTGGTTCCGCGCACGATCGAGTCGTCCACTGCCACCACGCGCTTGTCCCGCAGCGACCGGCGCAATGGGTTCAGCTTGAGCATGACCCCGGCCTCACGCAGGGACTGATCGGGCTGGATGAACGTGCGGTTGATGTAGCGCGACTTGATCAGCCCTTCACGAAACGGGATGCCGGATTCCTCGGCGTAGCCGATGGCGGCCGGCGTCCCGGAATCCGGCAGACCGATGACCATGTCCGCATCGACCGGCTGCTCGCGCGCCAGTTCGTGGCCCATTCGGACGCGCGCCTCCTCGAGCTCGCAGTTCTTGAGGATGGAGTCCGGACGCGCGAAGTAGATGAACTCGAAAACGCACATCGCATGGCGCCCTGACTCCTGGAATCGTGTGGAGTGGAGACCACGGTGGTCCATGATCACCATCTCGCCAGGCTGGACCTCACGCACGAAGGTGGCGTTGACGGTGTCGAGCGCGCAGGTCTCCGAGGCGATGACGTGGGCGGGCTGCCCGCTCAGGGGGATGAAGCCGATGCAGAGCGGCCGGAAGCCGTACGGGTCGCGAAGCGCGATCACCGAGTCGGGGGTGAGGATCGCGCAGGAGTAGGCCCCGGTGACCCGGACGAAGGCCCGGCGCAGCACCT
Organism: Candidatus Dormiibacterota bacterium; assembly: GCA_035259145.1. GTDB lineage: Bacteria > Chloroflexota > Dormibacteria > Dormibacterales > Dormibacteraceae > CF-161. The sequence continues at coordinate 6,377 of DATFWQ010000345.1, forward strand.
CCTCCCAGCCCGAGCCGTGAGTGTTCTCGATCAGTCGTGCCATCAGCTCGGTGTCCAGGCCGGTGTCGAAGGGCACGCCCCTGTCTTCCAGTTCGCGGCGGACGGCCGCTGAGTTGATCAGGTTGCCGTTGTGGGCGATGGCTCCGGGGCCCAGCACGGGGTGATGGAACCGGACGGGGTGGGCGTTTTCGAACTTGCTGGCGCCGGTCGTCGAGTAGCGAGTGTGGCCTATCGCGACCACCCCCTTGAGCTCTTTCATGATCGCCGGGGTGAAGACCTGGGCGACGAGACCCATGTCACGGTGGATGCGTATGCCTAGGCGGTCGCCGACGGCGATCCCCGCCGACTCCTGACCCCGGTGCTGGAGAGCAAAGAGGCCGAAGTAGGTCAGGTTGGCGACGTCGACGCGGTCGCCATGGATACCAAAGATGCCGCACACAGGCCAGTTCGATGGTAGC
>DATFWQ010000346.1:0-19624 GCA_035259145.1 Candidatus Dormiibacterota bacterium
CCGCCGGGGTCGTGGTAGGGCGGCAGTGCCGCCCGCATCGCCGCTTCGATGGCGGCCATGTCGCCGGCCAGCGAGCGCGACGGCTGCACCGTGGCGCCGATCCGGATCATGATCGGCTTACCCCGCCATAGCTCATGCGTCCCCGCAAGGCCGGCCGCCACAACAGGCACGCCGTTGTCGCCTACAAAGTGCCCAACGCCGCTGTGAAGCGGCTGCAGGACTCCCTCCATTGGGCCCACGCCACCCTCAGGGAAGATCGCAACCGCGCCGCCGCGCCGGAGCACGCCGGCCACGGCTTCGGAGAGGTGGCGAAGCTGACCGCTTTCCACGGGAATGACTCCGCCCACGAACATCAGCACCCACCGCTTCCAGCGCCGGTTGTAGACGGCCGACCGTCTCCCCAGGAAGTGCAAACGCGGACTGGGGGGCAGCCAGGCGAGCAGCAGAAACGGGTCGACCCAGCTCAAGTGGTTGCATGCCAGGAGGTAGGGACCTGCCGGGAGCCCCTCCTCTCCCTCGAGGTGCACGCGGAAGACCAGCCCGAGGAGTAGCCGCAGAAGCGCTCGCGCGGCTCGGAAGCGAAGGGGAGCCCTCACCTTGACCCTGACACCAGCCACCGGCGGTGCTCGATTGGAGCGCCCTACAGGGCGAGGGCGAGCTGCTCGGTCTCCTGAAGGGGATGGGCGCGGACGCCCCGTCTCCTCAGGTGCCTGGCAAAGTCGCTCGTAAAGCCGTGCACCGTGTAGACCTGGTCGGCACCGGAGCGCCGCACGACCTCGACCAGGTCGTCGAAGTCACAGTGGTCCGAGAGGGGGAAGGCCAGGTCGGCTCCAAAAATGCGCCAGAAGCTGGGATCCAGCGCCCAGCCCGAGACCAGTGCAGTGCGGTATCGGCCAAGTGCGCGGACGGCGTCCTTTCCGACAGGCGGGGCTATGACGACGCGGTCGCTGACCTGGCCATCGAGCTCGATCCAGTCGGGCAGCCCGATCCCGGCGGCTTCGTAGCCGCGGGCGGAGGGCACGCACCGCTCTTCCAGCGCGAAGCGGAGCCCGAAGGATGCCAGCGCGAGCATCAGCTCCTGCGCCTTTCCCAGGGCGTGGGCCAGCAGGACCGGAGTCACGCCTGCCGCCAGCGCGCGGTGGCACCAGTGCGCCACCTGCTCGGCGACGCAGTCCGGGTCAGGGAACCGGAAGTGAGGCCGGCCGTAAGTGCTCTCGATGACCACGACGTCTGCCAGTGGGATGGGTGTGTCCGGCTGGTTGCCGCCGTGACGGAGCTTGAGGTCACCGGTGTACAGGAGCCGGCAGCCACCATGCTCGAAGAGGATCTGCGCAGAGCCGAGCATGTGGCCGGCGTCGTAGAGAGAGACGCTGGCTTCACCAAGGGGGTGCCACTCACCGAGCGGGAGCAGGCGGACGCCTTTCGGGCGGCGCAGGCCAGGGAGCACGGCGTGTGTGCCTGCGGTCATCAAGGCGGTCCGGTGGCGGCGCGCGTGGTCAGTGTGGGCATGTGAGACGAAGGCGAGGTCGCGCACCGTCAGCGGGTCGAGCCAGAGGTCGTGCCCGACCAGCGAGATGCCTTTGTCCCACGTCACGTGCCGAGTCATGCCCGGCGGTAGCGTAACTCGGTTTGCGGTGTCTCGCGGCAAAGCATCAACTGTGGGCCGCCGCGAGCTGAAATCGGTCGTGCATCCCGAACAGGTGCGGCGGCACCTCGACGCCGATGGCCGCGTAGGCCTCGAACGGCACCCCGATGTCCGCCACCCAGACTTCACCGGCGTGAACCGGGCCGTCGCCCGCCAGCAGGCCGGGCTTGGGCAGGCCAAGGGTGACGGTCACCGTCGCCCTGACGCACGCTCCCGTCGCGAGCCCGCTGTCCGCATCGAGCCCGGACGGCACGTCCACCGACACGACCCGTCGGCCTGATACGTTGATGGCCTCGATCCACTCAGCGATGCGCCCCTCGGCCGGCCGCGAGAGTCCCGTGCCCAGGAGCGCATCGACCACCAGCTGCGCGCCGTTGAATTCTGGCTCGGGGGCGATCTCCACCCCAAGTGCGCGCAGCGCTCGCGCCTGTTCTGCCGCCGGCCCGGACAGCGCAGTCGTATCCAGGCATGCAAGGCCCGCCAGCCGGCCCCACCTGTGCAGGTGTCTGGCGGCCGCCAGTCCATCCCCCCCATTGTTGCCCCTGCCGCAGACGACGTAAGCGCGATCGCGGCACTGCCGAGCCACCTGCCAGCCTGCGGCCTCCATCAGCCAGCTGACCGGGATCGCGAAACGCCGCGCCGTCAGCTGGTCGACCTCGCGGACCTGGGCGCTACTCAGCGTCGGGATATTCGGCCGGTCGCTGGACGAGAAAGGCACAGTAGGGGTCACGACGGTGGATGGATGCCGCCTGTGAGACGGTGGCGTCCAGCAGCTTCACGAGAAGGTGCGGGGTGATCGTGCAGACCTGCGGGTACTTGAGGGCCGTGTTCCTGAACGGGCAGTTGTGGATGGTGATCCGCACTCCTTCAGCCGTCTCTTCCTTCTCCGCCAGGGTACCCGCGCGCCCGATCCATTCGACGACGCGATCCAGCTTCTGATCGAAGCTCAGGCCCTTCATCTGCGCTTCGATCCCGCCTGCGTAGCGCTGGGCCACGCGCTCGAAGACAGCATCCACGAGCTCCGGGCCTCCCAGCTCGGTGACCTCGTTGAGGATCATCGTCGCGAGCTGCCCATATCGCTTGGGGAAGGCCGCATCGGCCTTGTCGGTCAGGGAGAACATCAGCGACGGCCGCCCGCGCTTGCTCTTCACCGGCGCGCTCTGGACAAGGCCGTCGCGTTCGAGGTTCATCAGGTGCTGGCGGACGGCGTTCGGGGTGACTCCCAGCTGAGAAGAAATCGTCTCGGCGCTCGCCGCCTGCCTTCGGCGGAGGAGCTCCAGGACCTCCATCCTGGTGGATCGGCCGGCGATCAGAGAATGCATGTCCGGCGGGCCTGGCCGCGAGCTTAGCACAGCCACGGGACCAGTCTTGACAACTTTTTTCAAGGATGTCCTTGACAAAATCTTGGAAGCATATAGACTTCACCCTGTCCGCCAGGAAGTGCAAGAGGGTGAAGCAATGATTCAGGAAGCCTGCGTGGCGATTGAAGACATCGAGGAGCGTGAGCGGCGGGCGCGTGAGGTCAAGTACAGCCGCCGGAACAGGATCCGCTACATCGACCGGCTGTTGAACGAGCTGGAGATGCTGAACCTCGCCGAGCGGACGCAGGTACCGGAGCGGCTGGCAATGGAGCTGCACCGGCTGATGGCGGAGAGCGCCGTCGTCGAACTCGTCCAGCAGCCCAGGCCGGACAGCGTGACTGAGGCGATGGATGTCCTGTATGAGATCCAGGACAGCCTCATGCTCACCGAGGCGGACGACGACTAGAAAGTAGCAGGGGGAGTCAGGCCTCCCCCTCCGAACCCCTCCATGCTGGCGCAGATGGTAGCTGCCTTCCCACCGGAGGTGGTGACGGGCGGCGTCTGGCACCGTTTGGCTCCGTATGCTGCGGTTACTGTCGACCAGGCGTTACGAGACGGTCGGCCGTACCGAGCAGCAGCGCCTCGGCCTCGGCTGAGATCCGGCGTACAACGTCGCCGCACGGCTCGATGGAGTCGATGAGCCCCGCCGACTGGCCGAAGTTCAGCTCGCCCTGATCGGAGTCGTCTTCGCGCACTGCGCGAATCATCGCTGCCGAGACTTCCGCTCGCCGCCTGCGCAGCTCGTGCTCTCGGCCGGCCCAGGCGGAGATCAAGCGGTTGCGCCGGACCCGGTCGAAGGCACCTGGCCAGGCAGTGGCCTTGGCAAGGTCCGGGATCTCGCTCAACTCGGTGTCATGGCCGTCACTCTCCACGATGGCTCGCTTGAACGACGGGGGCCACGGCGACTCATCGGTCGCCAGGAAGCGCGTTCCCATCAGCACACCGTTCGCCCCGAGCATCAAAGTCGCGGCAAGCTGAGCGCCCGTGGCCAGACCGCCCGCTGCCACCACCGGGATCGGTGCCACAGCCCGGACGACCATGGGCACCAGGGCCATGGTCGCTACCGTGCCCACATGACCGCCGCCCTCAGTACCCTGGGCCACGATCAACTCGGCACCTGCCTCGGCGGCCCGCTTTGCCTCCTCCACGCCTGACACCATGTGCATCGTCCTCGCACCGGCTCCCTTGGCCCGCTCGAAGATCGGCGCGAGCTCCTGCTCAGGCCACGCCCAGGCGGTGGAAAGCACGGCCGGACTCTGGGCCAGCACCGTCGCGATCGAGTCGTCGTCCGACAGAAAGAGCAGCAGGTTGAGGCCGAACGGCCTGGAAGTGGAGGCCCGTACCTCCTCCACCTGAGAAGCAACTACGTCGGGCGGATAGCGCGTGACCCCCAGCACCCCCAGGCCGCCGGCCTCAGAGACAGCCGTGACCATGGCGGGCACGGTGGCTCCGCCTCCCATTCCGCCCATGACGACGGGGTGTTCGATGTCGAGTAGCCGGGTCAACCGGGTATGCAAGCTCATCCGCCTTCCCTCCGCTTCCGGGCAAGGTAGTCCTGATACAGCCTGTACGCTTCCTGCTTGCGTGCGTCCACGATTTTCGTGTACCCCTGCAGTGTGTTCAGGTTGGCGTGGCCCAGCACCTCCTGGACAAGCCGGACGTCACCACCGGTGACCTCGAGGAGGTTGGTGGCCGCGGTGTGCCTGGCAACATGCGGCGACTTGAACGACCACGCGCCCAGCTCCCGGCGCAGCCGCCGAACTATGTGACGGGCGCCGGCGGCCGTCAGGCGGCGCTCGTCACCAGGTCTCCGGGACCGGTCGTAGTTGACGAACAGCGCCATGCTGGCGTCCTCTCGCGACTGCAAGTAGTCGTCGATCGCATCCTTGGCGTCCGACGTGAGATAAACCGCGCGCTGCTTCGAGCCCTTGCCGGTAACAACCAGCCGGTTGCCCCGGCGGGGTACGTCGGTTCGGTCGAGCTGGAGCGCTTCAGAGATCCGGCACCCGGTGCTGATCAGGAAGTGCACCAGCGCCCGATCGCGCTTCGCCATCAGTGTCTCACCCGGCATGGATGCCAGCAGCCTGGCCAGTTCGTCCGCGGGCATCGGCTTGGGGAGCCGCTGCTCCACCTTCGGCAGCGTGACCGAGCTGGAAAGGTCGGTCGGCACGAGCTTCTCTCGCGCGAGCCAGCGCAGCCATGAGCGGACCGCGACCAGGGCGCGTGCTCGCGATGCCGGGCTCTTCAGGTGCAGCGCCAGATGCCGCTGGTAAGCGCGCAGATCGTCGTGGCGGAGGCCGGCCATGTCCAGACCGTGACCTCGGGCGGCGAGGAAGCCGCCGAGCTTGCGCAGCTCGCCCTGGTAGGCACGAACAGTGTTCTGGCTACGGTTGGCTTCCAGCTGGAGCCAGCTCAGATACTCGTCCGCGGCGGCCTGGAAGTGGAGTGCCATGTCGAGCCCTGCTTGGCTGGATTCTATGGGCTGGAACAATTGGCCTGGCTTTCGTAGCATGGATGTCGTGCGCGTCTGGGCTTGGGGAGGCGCAGCGTTTAGCAGTGCGGCCCTTTCCTGTGTGCTGACGTGGGCCATCCTCAGCGCGACCCTGCCCAGCCCGTTGAGCGCGCCCCCTTCGAGCCCCGTGCTGGAGACCGTGGCTCCCTCTCAGCTGGCGGCAATGGGTGTTCGCCTGGAATCGACGCTCCAGCCGTTCGAGCTCCCGGATAGCGTCACGTCTGTCGGCGTCCGCCTGCCGAGCACCGTGCTGCTCCGAAGAGACGCAGAATCCGTCGTGCGTCAGAGCAACGGTGGTGTGCAAGGAGTGGTAGAGAGCAGCCTGACGTATGCGACGGCCAACAACGTCGGGCCGAGTGCGCGCGGCACGACCATGGTGCACAGGCTTGTCTGGGCCGTAGTGGGCACTCGCGCCGGCATCAGTACAACCAGCGGGCTGCTCCAGATGCTGTGGCTGGTGGACGCACGCAGCCAGCGCGTGCTCCTGGAGCTGGTGGTGCCTGCAGCGGCCCCGGGAGCAGGTGCTACGCCCGCCGGCTGACCAGGGTGCTGTAAGCCGCGTCAGCCGCCGCTCGTCACCTACAAGATTTAGAGCCGGTCGCCCTGCGCCTGGCGTGTCTCAGGGGAGCAGCTCGAGCCCAAGCACGATCGCGATAGCCTGGGATCGCGAGCGGGCCGCCAGCTTTTCGAGGATGCTCGCCACGTGCTTGTTCACCGTGTTCGGGCTGATCGAGAGCCGGGAAGCGATCAACCGGTTGGACAGCCCGGTCATCAGCAGTGACAGCACATCCCACTCCCTGGCCGAAAGGCCTGCAGCCCGCGTCCGGACCGACGCCCAACCCGGGAAGCTGTGCTCCTGTGGCGGCCTTGGAGAAAGAGGCTCGGCGGCGTCGATCGCGAATCTCGTCGACTCTGGCACGGACATACCCCTGCCACGCGCCTCCGCGGCTGGTACGGCGTGGGCTGGGAGCGCGAGCCTGCTGCGCGCCATCGACACCTCGAGCCGGCGCTGCCAGTGCGGAGCGGCCACTGCCCCCAGCCGGGTCCGGATCGCGGCCGCCGCCGCGGCCAGCGTCAGCGCGCGCTCGTGCTCGGAACGCGCAGCTGCCAGCCGTGCGAACCCCTCCAGCCTGTAGGCCACGCTCATGCCGTCGTCGAGCCGGCCGAGCACGCCGATGCTCACCCGCAGGTGGGATCGGGCGGCCTCGTGGTCGCCGACCTCGAGGGCCAGCTCCCCCTGAACGCCGATTGCCGTCGCAAGCCCCCATTCATCTTTGTTGGCCCGAGCCTGGAGGATGCACTCCTCCAGCCTGGCTCGCGCGACCTCGTAACGGCCGTCTGCGATCGCCACCAGGGCGAGACTGCCTAAGGTGCGTCCCGTACCGCTCCGATGGCCCAGCCGCTGCTGGATGGCGAGCGCCTCTTCCAGGCTGCGCTCGGCGCCGCGGTGATCCGCCAGCGAAAGCAGGACCAGGCCGAGTGCACGCAGCACTCGCGCCATCTCGGGCTCGTCAGCCAGCTCTCGGAGGATGGTAAGCGCCTCGGTAAGGAACGCCTGAGCCGCTACGCAGTCGCCCTGCCGGTAGACGATCTGGCCTGCGCCGCGTAGGGCTCGGACACGCACGGCCGGATCCCCTCCGGGGGTGGCGAGTGCCTGTTCGAGCCAGCGCCGGCCCTCGGTAAGGTTCGACAGAATGTGCCAGAACCAGGAGAGGCCTCCGGCCAGCCGCAGCGCCAGGCCACGGTCGGCGACGAGGCTCCAGGCCAGGGCGGCGCGGAAGTTCTGCCGGTCGTCGGCCAGGCGCTGCACCCACTCATCGATCTGACTCAGGGTTTGCTCCTTACCCGACACCTCGGCCAGTGCCGCGAAGTATTCCGCGTGGCGGGCGTGGACCCCCTCCGCCTCGCCTTCGGCCTCGAGCCGTTCGGCGGCATACTGGCGCGGCAGCTCGAGGAGCCGGTACCGCAGTTCTCGCGGGGCCGCCTCCGCATGGACCAGCGACTTGTCGATCAGCCGCGCCAGGGTGTCCAGAACGTCGACTTCGGGCAGCGCCGCGCCGGCGCAGATGGCGCGGACGGCGTCGAGACTGGCGAGTCCTGAGAACACCGACAGGCGCGTGAACAGCGCCTTCTCCGAACCGCCCAGCCGCTCGTAGCTCCAATCAATGGTGGCCCTCAAGGTTCGGTGACGAGCCGGCACGGCACGAGAGCTCGTCGTGAGCACGTTGAGCGCGTCGCGCAGCTGGTCCGCCACCTGCTCCACCGAGAGTGTTGTGAGGCGCCCGGCGGCCAGCTCGATGGCGAGCGGGATGCCCTCAGTGAGCCGGCAGATCGTGCCGACGGCTGAGGCGTTGGCGCCGGACAGCGTGAACAAGGGCTGGAACGAGCGCGCTCGCTCAACGAACAGTCGCACCGAGTCGTGGCGCGCGAGGCTCTGCGGATCGCCGTCGGGCCCCGGGATCGGGAGCCGGGGCAGCCGCCACGCCAGCTCTCCGGGCACCCCGAGTGGCTCACGGCTGCTGGCCAGGAGCTGGACTCCGGGGGATGCCTGGAGCAGCTGGAACGCCAGCTCGCCGCACGCAGCGGCCTGGTGTTCGCAGTTTTCGAGCAGGATCAGCACCTGAGCCTCGCCAAGGGCGTCTATCAGGCTGGTCACGACCTGGACCCCAGGACGCTCACGGATACCCAGTGACGACGCCACCGAGGTGGCAACGAGCTGCGGGTCGGTCACGTCGGCGATCTCGGCAAGAAAGACGCCACCAGGAAAAGTCGGCAGCAGGCGCTCGGCGGCGGCAAGAGCCAGGCGGGTCTTGCCGGCCCCTCCCGGGCCGCAGATCGTGAGCACCCGATGACCCCGGAGCGCCGTGATGACGTCGCCGAGCTCGCGTTCCCGACCCACGAAGCTGGTCAGCTGGCGAGGCAAGCGAGCACCACTGGGCGCGAGCGCAGCTCGCACCATCGGGGCTTGCTCGTCTGGCCCGCCCCCAGTCAGATATGCGTTTCGCTGTGTCGCCCGCCCGCCCAATTCGGGCCTACATCTTAGGCGTGCGTCCCCCCACGGCAAACCGCAAAGTTGGATCACTTCGGTCGCTGACAACGCACGCCCCCGGCGCAGCATTCAGCTCCGCCGCCGGCAAGGCGCGCCGCGTCAGGCCTGCGGCTTCTGCGCCAGCGACTCGTCCGGGTACGCCAGCTCGACGTCCAGCGTGAAGGTCAGCTCGTCCCCTGCCATCACGCCCCAGTCGAAGACCCGGTTCCACGTAATGCCGAAGTCCCGCCGGTCGACTGTGAACTGCGAGGTGAAGCCGGCCCGCAGGCCCCAGGGGTCGCTGACGACGCCATGGAAGTCAGCCGGGATCTCGATCGCACGAGTCACGCCCTTCAGGGTCAGGTTCCCCCTGATCAGGAAACCGCTGTCGGTGGGCTCGATCGCGGAGCTTCGAAATGTGATCGTGGGATGATTTTCCACGTCGAGCCAGGGCTCCGAGCGCATGAAATCCTCCTGCGCTGGGTGGCCCGTGGTCACCGCGCGAGCGTCGATCTCCACCTGGAAGGAGGAGCGGAGCGGGTTCTCGGCGTCGACCTGGAGCCCCCCTGTGACCTTCGGAAACTTGGCCCTGAGGTTGGCCACCGAGAAATGGCGGACGCCGACCATGACCTGGCTGTGGAGCGGGTCCACATTCCACGTCCCGGCGATCAGCCCGCCCTGCGACTGCGTCTGTGGTTGCGTCATTTGCGCCGACAACAATAGCGATGCCGAGTCTTATTCCGCGCGAGAATTGCCCGATGCCCCCGGAACCGCTCGTCGAACTCGCACTACGCCCGTGGGGCCGGCCGCAGGTCGGACTGATCCAGCACCGGACGCACGAGCGGCTGGTGGAGCTGTGGCCGAGCTTTCCAATGCCAGGCCCCAACCACGTTTGCCTGATCCGCTGTGCTCCCGAGCGGGTGCACCCGATGATCGACGAGACGCGCGAGCTGGCCGCCGCGCACGGTCTGTGCTGCATGTGGATTCTTGATCCGGGTGCCGAACCCGTCGACCTTGGCGACCGCCTCACGGCTCGAGGGATCCCTCGGATCCAGGAGCTGGACGTCATGGTCCTGCCGGCGGTAGCGACTGTCGCGTCCGGCGATCCGGCCATCGCCGTCGTCGACGCGCTGCGCGACGAGGCCACTTATCAGGCCGCCGAGGCCGTGCAGGCGGCCGCCTTCCACGATGGCGGCCCCTTACCCGGCCAGCCCTTGCGATTCGCCGAGGCGTGCGCCGATCCAGCGCGCCGTTTTTTCCTGGCCATGGTCGGCGGCGAGCCCGCCGGCGCGGGCTGGGCGACGGTGCGCCCGCATGCCGTCCTCATGAACGGCGGCGCGGTCCACCCGCGCCTCCAGAGGCGCGGCGTGTACCGGGCGCTGGTCTCGGCAAGGCTTGGCCTGGCCCGAGAGGTCGGCGCCGCCGGGCTGGGCGTCCAGGCTAGGCCAGACACATCAGGCCCGATACTGTCCCGATTCGGCTTTCGCACAGTTGGTCGCTGGCGCGTGCATGCAGAAAGCACCAGCTGACCACGGGCGCAACAAGCCGTAGGCTCTGCCACCATGCAGGCTCGCGTCGGTATCGACACCGGAGGCACCTTCACCGACCTGGTGTCGCTCGATGGCACAGGAAAGACAACCAGGCTCAAGGTCCCCAGCACCCCGGCCGATCCAGCAGAAGCGCTGATAGAGGGCCTTCGCCGTCTAGTTGGGCTGGTCCCGGACACCAGCCCCGAAGCCGTGGCCCACGGCACCACTGTCGCCACCAACGCAATGCTGGAGGAGCGTTTTCAGAACCTGGCGCTGGTCACTACCCGTGGCTTTCGGCACGTTCTCGAGATCGCCCGTCAGAGTGTTCCCTCTGGTTACGGCAATTCCTACTTCTGGGTCAAGCCTGACCGGATCGTGCCGCTGGAGCGGGTGTTCGAGGTGACCGAGCGATTGAACTTCAGGGGCAAGGTGCTCGTGCCTCTCGACGAAGAGGACGCACGCAGCGTCGCCCGGAGCCTGCGACAGCTGGGCGTCAGGACCGTTGGGATCTGCTTCATCCACGCCTACGCGAATTCCGCCCACGAGCTGCGAGTGCGCGAGATCCTGCTCGAAGAGATTCCTGACCTCGTCGTCTCGATCTCGAGCGAGGTCTGGCCGGAGTACCGGGAATACGAGCGCACCGTCACCACGCTGGTCGATGCGTTGGTCAAACCGCACGTGAACGGCTATCTGGCCCGCGCTCAACGCCGGCTCGGCGAGGTGGTGGGCAGCGCGCCTCTGCTGATCATGAAGTCGAACGGCGGGGTGATGCCGGCCGCAGCGGTCGCCCGTCGGCCGATCTCGACGGCGCTCTCCGGGCCGGCGGCCGGTGCCCTCGGCGCCTCCTGGCTGGCTCAGCAGGCCGGTTTCGAGCGCGTCATCACGATCGACACCGGCGGCACGTCGACCGACGTATGCCTGGTCGAGGGCGCCGAGCCGCAGCTCACAAGGGAAGGCCGCATCGGCCGCTTCCCGGTGCGGGTGCCGATGATCGACATCGTGTCGGTCGGCACGGGCGGGGGCTCGATCGCGTCGATCGGCGCCGACGGCGGGCTGCGTGTCGGCCCGCGCAGCGCAGGTGCCGATCCGGGGCCGATGGCGTACGGCCGGGGTGGAGAGCATGCCACCGTCACCGACGCCCATCTCGTGCTCGGTCGCGCACCGGACCTGCTGGCCGGCGGCGCAATCAGGCTTCGTCGGGAACTGGCCGAGATTGGTGTATCCAGGATCGCCGAGGCGCTGGGCCTCTCGCTGGAGCGAGCAGCCCAGGGCATCCTGGAGATCTCGGCGCACAACCAGGCCAACGCAGTCCTCCAGCTCACGGTCAAGCGCGGCATCGACCCCACCGGCGACACGCTGGTCGCCTTTGGCGGCGCGGGTCCGCTCCAGGCTTGCCGGATCGCTCAGCTCCTCGGCCTCGGCACCGTGCTCGTCCCTCCCAGCCCGGGCAACGTCTCCGCCTTCGGCCTGCTCGCAGTCGATCTCAAGGACGACCACGTCGTCACCCTGGTCCGGCGCCACGACGAGGTCGACCCGACAGAGATCGAGCGGACCTTCGCTCAGCTCGAGGCCGAGGCGGTCCAGTCGCTGCGCTCCGAGGGCGTGGCCGACGAGCGCATGGCCCTGGTGCGCGGCGTGGACGCCCGCTACCTGGGCGAAGCGCACGAGATCACGGTGCCGGCCGGCCAGCCCTTCGACCCCGAGGCCGCGGCTGCCGCCTTCCACGACGAGCACGAGCGGATCTACGGCTACGCCTACCGGGCTGGACAGGTGCTCGAGTTCGTCAACTGGAAGGTCACCGGGCTTGGCGGCATCGACCGTCCGCGGCTGGAGCCGCCACCGCCCGGCGGCACCGGCCGCCCCATCGGCCGGCGGGCGGACTTCGTGATCTACAGACGCGACGACCTACCGGCTGGGTTTCGTGCTGAAGGCCCTGTGATCGTGCAGGAGTATGGCTCGACCACCGTCGTAGAGGAAGGCTTCACGATCGAGGTGGATCGGCTGGCCAACCTGGTGCTCCGGAGTGGTTAGGGCGGCTGCCGTAGATCCAATCGTTCTCCAGGTGGTGGAGGGCACCCTCGCGTCCGTCGAGGCCGAGGTAGAGGCTGCGATCGAGCGGACCGCCCGCTCGCCTATGATCCGCGACCAGCACGACTATCGCGCCGGCATCCATGACCGCCGGTGCCGCAAGCTGACGGGCCGCTCCTACTCGGCCATGGTCCAGCCGGTCGTCCGCGACTTCCCGCTGGACGTCATGCGCGAGGGAGACGTGTTCTACCACAACGACGTCTATCTCTCAGAGGGTTCGATCGGCCACCTGCCCGACCTGACGACAACCGTGCCCGTATTCCACAAGGGCGAAGTGGTCGCGTTCGTTCAGGCCTTCGGGCACCACGACGACATCGGCGGCATGGTCCCCGGCTCTATGCCTGCCCACGCCACCTCGGCCTTCCAGGAAGGGTTGATGATCCCGCCGGTGCGGCTTTTCAGCCGGGGAGTTCGCAACGACGACCTTTATCGCGTAATCGTCCGCAACTCGCGCACGCCCGAATCATTCGCGGGCGACCTGGACTCTGAAGTAGCAGCGTGCCAGATGGGAGCCCGCCGTCTGCAGAAGCTGTTCGAGCGCTGCGGCACTGAGACGGTGGAGGCGTGCTTCCAGGCGCTGGTCGAGCGATGCGCGGACAACTTCCGCCGCGAGATCCTGCCCAGGATCCCAGACGGCACCTACGAGTTTGAGGACTACATCGAGCACGACGGCGTGGCTGAACCGCGCCTGCACGTGCTCCACATGACCATGACCAAGACCCCCGACCGCATCGTCTGCGACCTGAGCGGAACCGGTCCGCAGGCTCGTGGTCCGATAAACCACGCGGGTGACTATGCGGACGGCCTGTTCTTGCGTAAGTGGATGGCCTGCATCCTGCGCAACCTTGCCGACTCCCCTGAGCGGGCGGCCGAGCTAGACATCAACGAGGGCATCTGCGACATCCTGGAGCTGCGCTTCCCGCCCAGGGGCACGCTCGTCACGCCCGAGTTCCCCGCGCCGACCAACGCCCGCAGCTTCTTGATCCTGCGCCTGCTGGGCGTCTTCGCCGGCTGCCTGGCGCAGGCCGTGGGTGGCCGGATGCCTGCCGACCAGGAGACGATCCGCTACTGGGGGATCCACGGAGTTGAGGAGAACGGCCGCTGGTACCTGCTGCGCGAGGTTCTGGGAGGTGGCTCCGGCGGCCGCTTCTACGCAGACGGCTCAGACGCGATCCACATTGTGCCGGACTCGAAGAACCTTCCTGCCGAGTTCGCGGAGACGCGCTTTCCGGTCATCATCGAGCAGCTGGCCCTGGCGATGGACTCTGGTGGCCCAGGCCGCCGGCGGGGTGGCCTCGGCTACGACAAGCGGATCCGGCTGCTCGGCGACGCCTGGTTCGTCTCGACCGCCGACCGGGCCCGGCTTGGCTGTTACGGCGTCGCCGGCGGCATGGCGGGCCTGCCCTATGAAGCGTCCGTTGACGGGCGGCCCCTGCCAGGCATGAACGACGACGTGCCGCTGCCCGCAGGAACGCTGCTGCGGCTGCGCACGACCGGCGGTGGGGGCTGGGGTGACCCCTTCGAGCGTGAGCCGGAGCTGGTGCTTGCGGACGTCATGCGCGGCCTGGTCTCGGTCGAGTCGGCTGAGCGGGACTATGGAGTGGTGGTCCGTGACGGCGGTATCGTCGAGCTCCGGCGGCCGGCCCGACAGAGACCGTTCTTCGATCGCGGGCCTGGTTATGACTCCTTGCGGGAGGGCGACTGAGCGGGGTGCCCGGGATGCAGCCGCTGAACGCTCAGGCATCCGCGCGGGCCGGAACTGTCGCAAGCTGAGGACATGACCGTTCGGGTCAGCGGCAGGCCGCTGACGTTCGCTGAGGTGATCGCAGTCGCCCGTGGTGGCGAGCCTGTGGAGCTCGCGGGCGAGGCGCGCGAGACGATGCGACGGACCCGAGCGCGGGTTGAAGAGCTGGCGGTGGGCGAGCAGCCCGTCTATGGAATCTCTACCGGGTTCGGCGCCCTCGCCGGGACCCGGATTCCTCCCAGCCGGCGCTCGGAGCTGCAGCACGCGCTGATCCGCTCGCACGCCGCCGGCATGGGGGAACCAGTGGCCGCCGAGGTCGTGCGGGGCATGATGCTGCTGCGGCTGCGGACGCTGGCGACGGGCTGCTGCGGGGTCCGGCCGGCCGTCGCTGAAGCGCTCGCGGCGCTGCTGAACGCCGGGCAGGTACCGGCCGTGCCCATTCACGGCTCTCTAGGGGCCAGCGGCGACCTGGCGCCGCTGGCCCACGTCGCACTGTGCCTGATCGGCGAGGCCGAGACGCCGCCTGCTGGGGCGGGACCGCTCAGGCTGGAGGCCAAAGAGGGGCTGTCGCTGGTCAATGGGACCGACGGGATGCTTGCCATGCTGGTGCTGGCGTGTGAAGACGCCCGGCTGCTGTTCCGGTCGGCAGACGTCACCGCCGCCATGAGCGTCGAGGCGCTGCTCGGCACCGATCGAGCCTTCGCCGCCGAACTTCAGGCGCTGCGGCCTCATCCAGGCCAGGCGCGGAGCGCAGCCAATCTGAGCCGCCTGATGGCAGGCTCCGGCATCGTCGCCTCCCACCGCCACTCGGCACACGCCGTCCAGGATTCCTACTCCATGAGGTGCAGTCCCCAGGTTGCAGGCGCTGCTCGCGACACGCTGGATTTCGCAGAACAGATCGCAGAACGCGAGCTCGCGGCGTCCATAGACAACCCCGTCGTGCTGCCCGACGGCCGGATCGAGTCGAACGGCAACTTTCACGGCGAGCCGCTGGCCTTTGCGTGCGACTTCCTTGCGATCGCCTCGGCGGAGGTGGGCGCGATCGCCGAGCGGCGCGTCGACCGCCTGCTCGACCCGCACCGCTCATCGGGCCTGCCGGCCTTCCTGGCGCTCGAGCCCGGGGTCCACTCCGGGCTGATGCTCGCCCAGTACACGGCCGCTGCCCTGGTCGCCGGGAACCGCCTTCTGGCCAACCCCGCAAGCACGGACTCGGTGCCGACATCCGGCATGCAAGAAGACCACGTGTCGATGGGCTGGAGCGCCGCGGTAAAGGTGCGACAGGTCCTGGCCAACCTCTGTCGCATCCTTGCGGTCGAGCTTGTGTGCGCGGCGCGGGCGCTGGAGCTGCGGACCCCGCTGCACCCGGCGCCGGCGACGGCAGCCGTGCGAGACCTGGTCCACGATCGGATCGGAGGCGCCGGCCCCGACCGGTCGGTTGCGCCCCAGCTGGCCGAGGCGGCTCAGCTGGTGCAGAGCGGCGCCGTGGTCGCCGCGGTGGAGCGGGTGCTCGGACCACTGCAGTGAACCTGGTCGTTCGGAATACACGCCGGCTCGTCACCTGTGACGCGACGCTCGGCGAGGGGCCGCTTGGAGTGATCCCCGACGGGGCGCTGATTGCGACTCGCGGTCGCATCGTGTGGGTGGGTCCCGAGTCGTACCTGCGGAGCGTGGCCCCGCGTGGTGCGGTCGAGCTCGATGCAGGCGGCCGTGCGGTGATCCCCGGTCTGGTCGAGTGCCACACGCACCTCGTCTTCGCGGGCGACAGAGGGCCTGAGTTCGCTGCGCGCATGCGGGGAGACTCATATCGGGCGGGCGGGATCATGACGACTGTCAAAGCCACACGCGCGGCCTCAGACGCGGAGCTGCAAGCGCTGGCGCAGGAGCGGGTGGCACGCTTTCGCTCATTCGGCGTCACCACCGTGGAGGCCAAGAGCGGATACGGTCTGGAGCAGGCCCAGGAACTCCGCCTGCTGCGGATTGCATCTCAGCTGGACGGTGTGGTGCCGACGCTGCTGGCTGCCCACATCGTGCCGGCGGAGTTCAGTCACCGGTCCGACCAGTACGTGGACCTGGTCTGCGGGTCGATCGTGCCCGCGGCTGTCGGACTGGCCGCGTTCTGCGACGTCTGGTGTGAGCCGGACGGCGCGTTCAGCGTCCTGCAGTCGCGCCGAGTCCTGGAAGCTGGGCTGGCCGTCGGCATGCGACCGAAGGTCCACGCCGACCAGCTCAGCCACGCCGGCGGGAGCGCGCTGGCGGCTGCTGTCGGCGCTGTTTCGGCCGACCATCTGGAGCACGCGACGCCGCTGGACGCAACTGCCCTGGCGAGGGCCGGCACCGTGGCGGTATTGATGCCCGGAGCGTCGATGATGACCGGGGAGCCCTTCGCACCCGCGCGCATGCTGCTCGACCATGGGGTCCACGTCGCGCTCTCGACGGACTTCAACCCCGGCACCTCCTACTCCGAGAACCTGCAGCTGGCGGTTGCGCTGGGGTGCGCCTGCCTTCGGATGACCCCCGAGGAGGCCCTGCTTGGCGTGACGCGGCATGCCGCAGCGGCCCTCGCCCGCAGTGACCGCTGCGGCCGCCTGGCGCCGGGCCTAGACTGCGACCTCCTGGTCCTCGAAAGCCGCAGCGAGATCGACCTCGCCTACCACTACGGGGTCAACCTGGTGGCCTCGGTCGTGAAGGGGGGAAAGCTCGTCACCCAGGAGGAGGAAGCTGGTGGCGCCGAGTGAAAACGTGACTGGACCCCGACTCGTCAGAGCCCCACGGGGCTCGTCGCTGACCTGCCGCGGCTGGGCGCAGGAAGCAGCGCTGCGCATGCTGATGAACAACCTGGACCCCGAGGTCGCCGAGCGTCCCGACGACCTGGTCGTCTACGGCGGCACCGGCAGGGCGGCGCGGAGCTGGGAGGCGTTCGACGCCATCGTGGCCGCGCTGCGCGACCTGGCCGATGACGAGACGCTGCTGGTCCAGTCAGGCAAGCCGGTCGCAGTCTTCCGCACCCATACGTTCGCGCCTCGTGTGCTGATCTCCAACAGCATGCTGGTGCCGAAGTGGGCAGACTGGGACACCTTCCGCGCCCTGGAGCAGGCGGGCCTGACCATGTACGGCCAGATGACCGCCGGGTCCTGGATCTACATCGGCACCCAGGGCATCCTCCAGGGCACGTACGAGACCCTGGCCGAGCTGGCAGACCAGCACTTCGGCGGAACGCTGCGCGGCCGCGTCGTGCTGACAGCCGGCCTCGGCGGCATGGGCGGCGCCCAGCCGCTGGCCGTGACCATGAACGAGGGCGTGGCGCTGATCGTGGAGGTCGATCGAGCACGCATCCGGCGGCGGCTGCAGACGCGCTACCTCGACCGCTCGACCGCAGACCTCGACGAAGCCCTGGCCTGGGTCGAGGAGGCGCGGGCGGCAGGCAGGGCCCTTTCGATCGGACTGGCCGGCAACGCCGCCGACGTACACGTCGAGCTCGTCCGCCGCGGCTTCCGGCCGGACGCGGTCACCGATCAGACGTCCGCGCACGATCCGCTCAACGGCTATGTGCCGGTCGACCTCTCTCCGCACGACGCGGCGGACCTTCGGCGGCGTTCGCCCGAGGATTACGTCCGCCAGGCGCACAGGTCCATGGCCGACCAGGTTCGGGCAATGCTCGCCCTCCAGGAGGCGGGTGCGGTGGTCTTCGACTACGGCAACAACCTCCGGCAGGGGGCCCGGGAAGGTGGCTGCGAGCGTGCCTTCGACTACCCCGGCTTCGTACCCGCCTTCATCCGCCCCATGTTCTGCGAGGGCAAGGGGCCCTTCCGGTGGGTCGCCCTCTCAGGCGACCCTGAGGACATCCTCGCGACCGACCGGGCGGTGCTGGAGCTGTTCCCGCATGACCAGCGGCTCCAGCGGTGGCTGCGGATGGCGGAGGAGCGAGTCGCCTATCAAGGACTGCCGGCCCGGATCTGCTGGCTGGGCTACGGCGGGCGAGCGGCGGCGGGGCTGGCCTTCAACCGGCTGGTGGCTGAGGGCCGGGTTCGGGCACCCATCGTCATTGGACGCGACCACCTGGACGCGGGCAGCGTTGCGTCGCCTTACCGAGAGACTGAGGCGATGGCCGACGGTTCCGACGCGATCGCCGACTGGCCCATGCTGAACGCTCTGGTCAACACCGCGGCGGGGGCGCACTGGGTGTCGATCCACCACGGTGGCGGGGTGGGCATCGGGTACTCACTGCACGCGGGTATGGTCGTTGTCGCCGACGGCACTGATCAGGCGGCCGAGCGTCTGGAGCGGGTGCTGACGTGCGATCCGGGCCTCGGTGTCGTGCGCCACGCCGACGCGGGCTACGAGAGCGCTCTGCAGGTCGCGCGTGAGCGCGGGATCCGCATGCCCACGCTCGATGCCCCACGCAGCGAAGAGATGAGCTGATCTCTGGGCGGGCCTCATGGCTCAGAATGCCTTGGAATATGGCGACGACCCTGCGCGCCCGCGCGGAGATCCCGGTCGAGGACACCTGGGACGTCGAGAGCGTCTTTCATAACGACGCTGGGTGGTCGGCCGAGCGCGCGAGGGTCCTGGCCGCGCTGCCCGAGCTCGAGCGATTCCGCGGCCGGCTGGGGGAGGGCCCAGAGGTACTCGCGGACTTCCTGGCCGCGTCCGAGCGGGTGTCGCGGGCGCTGGACCGGGTCGTGGTCTACGCCACGATGCGCTCCTCCGTGGACGCAGCCGACGAGGTCGCTGCGGCGCTGGCCGACCAGGCCAGGGGCCTGGGCGCCCGAGTCCAGGCGGCGCTTGCCTTTGTGCAGCCGGAGCTTCTGGCGGTCGGACCGGACGTCCTCCGGCGCTGGGTGGGCGAGCATCAGCCGCTGGCGATCTACGCGCACTGGGTCGACCGTCTGGCAAGCCAGGCGCCGCACGTCCGGTCGGCAGAGGTCGAGGAGGTTCTCGGCCAGGCGTCAGAGCCTCTGGAGAGCGCGGCCTCGGTGCACGGCGTGCTCACGAACGCCGACCTGCGCTTCGCGCCAGCGGTCGCGTCGGACGGAACCGAGTACGAGGTCGCGCACGGCGTGTACCAGGAGCTGCTCAGCAGCGCCGACCGCCAGCTCCGGCGGAGCGCCTGGGAGAGCTATGCCGACGCGCACCTGGCGGCCGCCAGGACCATGGCCGCCTGCCTCGCAACCGGAATGAAGCGCGACGTGTTCCTGGCCCGGGCGCGCGGCTATCACGACTCACTGGACGCGGCCCTGACGCCAGCGCACATCCCCCGCCGCGGTCTTCCACAACGTGATCGGCGCGTTCCGCGACAACGTGGGCATCTGGCAGCGCTACTGGCGCTTGCGGCGCCGGGCGCTGGGCCTAGACTTGCTGCGAGAGTTCGACGCCCGGGCGCCGCTGGCGCCCCGCGTGGAAGTCGACTTTCAGCAGGCCGTGGACTGGATATCCGAGGGCATGGCGCCGCTGGGCGAGGACTACGTCCAGGACCTGCGGCGGGGAGTCCTGCACGAGCGCTGGGTCGACGTGTACCCCAACCGGGGTAAGCGGCAGGGGGCGTTCTCGCTGGGCCGGCCGGACACGCGGCCGTTCATCTTCATGAGCTTCGGCGGCAGCCTGCAGAGCATGAGCACGCTCGCGCACGAGCTGGGGCATTCGATGCACAACCTCAACAGCGCCCGGTCGCAGCCCTACGTGTACACCCGCTACGGCCTGTTCCTGGCCGAGGTGGCGTC
>DATFWQ010000347.1:0-21828 GCA_035259145.1 Candidatus Dormiibacterota bacterium
CACACCCACTGTCACGCGCGATAGACCGCGATCGCCTGCTTGCACCTCGGCCCACGCCATCAGAGCGCGGCCTATCCCCCTGCCCTGGCGCTCTGGCGCCACCGCCACCCGACGCACGTGGAGGTGGTCGGCCCCGACCACACATCGAAGGCAGCCCACCGGTCGCGAATCCAGCCACGCCAGCGCACCGCCGGCCGCCTCCAGGTCTCGGCGCACGGACTCGGCGGTCTCTCGCGAAGCGCCCGACGGAGGGTCGAGAGCGTCGTAGCCGGCAAAGGCCGCCTGCGTCAGCTCGTGCACGACGATGGCGGCACTCCCACCGCAGGCGCAGACCTGGACGCCAGTGGCGACCGGTCGCTCAGACTCCGAGCGCACGCCTCACGGCCTGGTCATCCAGCCGACCCTCCCCCACCACCCGTCCGTCGAGCAAGAGAACCGGTACCCGGAAGTCATAGAGTCGGAATAGTTCTGGATCCGCGTCCACGTCGCGCACCTTCGGCTCCACACCAAGCTGCCGAAGGAGATCCCGCGTGTCCTCGCAAAGGTGACAGCCCCGCCGGGTGACGAGCTCGACCTCCACAACGCCCAGATTACGCGCTCATCCCACAGGCACCTTCAACCGCTGCCCGGCGAGGATCGTCGGACCACTGAGCCCGTTGAGTTGCTCTATCTGGGCGATCTTCACACGGGGATCTTCACCCGGATACCGGCGGGTGGCGATCGCCCAGAGGGTTTCTCCATCGCCGACCGATACAGTCTCGTAGGCGGCCTCGGGTCTCGCTGGCGAGGCCGCGGAACCCTCCCATGCCTGCGCGTAGCCGAGCGCCAGGAGCAGACACGCGACCAGGGCTTGGATGGCCAAGCGCGACCTTCGAAGGAGCGACTCCGGGGGATTCCAGCAGCGGCCCATCGCCGGCCTGGTCCGTAGCGCGTACATCTGTTCTTAGAGACGATAGCAAACGCGCGTTCGGGGGTCAAGCGTTCGACGAACATAGGTTTGTCATTTTCATAGGTTTTTGCTAGGATGAGTGGTGCTTCGGTTCTGCCGAGCACTTCACAAGCAGCCAACGAGGTAGCAGAAGAGGTAGCAGAAATTGAGTCAAGAGCTGAGCAACCGCCAGGCGCGGATCCTGGAGTACATACGCGAAGTGACCAGGATCCGCAACTACCCGCCGAGCGTGCGAGAGATCGGCGAGGCCGTCGGGCTCTCATCCAGCTCGACGGTCCACAACCACTTGAACCAGCTTGAGCGCAGAGGCTTCATAAAGCGCGATCCCAGCAAGTCACGCACGGTCCAACTGGTGCAAGACGTGAGGGACGACCAGCTTCGCCGGCGAGCGGTGGCGGTCCCGGTCGTCGGCAATGTCGCTGCGGGCACTCCGATACTGGCCGAGCAGAACATCGAGGACCACCTGATGCTCTCGCCCGAGATCGCTGAGGTGGGCTGGTTCGCTCTCCGGGTCCGCGGCGACTCCATGGTGAATGCCGGCATCCTCGACGGCGACCTCGTGATAGTGAAGCCGCAGCAGGACGCGGACGACGGCACCATCGTCGTGGCCCTGGTCGAGGACGAGGCTACGGTCAAGCGGCTCGACCGCTCTGCAGGACGCGTGCGGCTGATCGCAGAGAATCCCGCTTATGCACCCATCGAGCCGGAGCAGGCGGCGATGGTCGGTGAGGTGAAAGGGTTGCTCCGCAGCTACTGAGCGCCCGACCTGACAGTCGGGAGCCGGCAAGTACGCGACCTGGCTCGTCAGGTGGCGATCCCGTGCTCCCGAAGGGCGTCGTTCAGACTGACCTTTCGGTCGGTCTGCTCATTGCGCCAGCCCACTATCAGGCCCGTCGCCACCTGGAACTCGCCGGCTGGGAACTTCCGAGTTCGCGAGCCGGGGACCACGACAGCGCCTGGCGGTACGGCACCGCGGTGTTCCACCGGGTGGGGTCCCGTGACGTCGATGATCGGCGTCGACCCGGTCAGGACCACGTTGGCACCGAGGACCGCCCGTTCACCGACCACCACCCCCTCGGTCACTATGCAGCGCGAGGCGATGAAGCAGTCGTCCTCCACGATCACCGGCCGGGCCTGCAGCGGCTCCAGAACCCCGCCGATGCCGACCCCACCGGACAGGTGGACGCGTGCCCCGATCTGCGCGCATGACCCGACCGTCGCCCAGGTGTCGACCATCGTGCCAGGACCAACCCAGGCGCCGATATTCACATAGCTCGGCATCATGATCACGTCCACTGACAGGAAGCTGCCGTACCGGGCCACCGCGGGCGGAACCACCCGCGCCCCAGTCACCTCCAGGTCGCGCTTGAGCGGGATCTTGTCTCGGTACTCGAAAGGCCCGATCTCAATCGTTTCAATGTTGCGCAAACGAAAGTAGAGCAGGATGGCTTTCTTGACCCACTCGTTGACGACCCAACCATCGGGCCCCTTCTCGGCACTCCTTACCAGGCCTCTGTCCAGCCGCCGGACCGTCTCCTCGACCGCCTCGGCGTCCATACCGCCTGTCTCGTAGACGGCGTCTATCCGCCTGCGAAGCTGTTCAGCGGCGTCGATGTGCGCAGCACCTCCACAGGAAAGAAGAGCGACTCCACGCACTCAACTGGATCTACCTACACAGGAAGTTTCGCAAGGTTGAAAGACTTTCTGCCATCGCGTCCACGCTGATCCGCTCGTCCCTGCGGTGGGCAGATTCGGGGTCACCGGGGCCGAAATTGACCGCATCGAGGCCGTGGGCCGCGAACTCAGCCACCGGTGTCCACGCCTGCTTGGCCTCGATGGACAGCCCACCGGCCAGGCGCAACCGCTCCAGGAGCGGGTTGTCGGCGGCAACCGGCGCAGAGGGTGCGTTGCTCTGGACAGTCAGGATGCCCGCGGGGCCGATAAGCTCGCGCAACCGGGCCTCGGCCTGTGCCTTCGAGCGGTGACCGGCGTATCGGAAGTTGAGTCCGCATTCGACGCGATCTGGGATCACATTGTTCGCGATTCCACCCGCAATCTCGGTCACGCTCAGCACCTCGCGGAAGGTCAGTCCACCCAGCTCGACAGCATCAGGCGCTGTGTCCACCAGTGGGCGGAGGCTGCGGACGGCTTCATGGATGGCGTTGACCCCGAGCCACGGCCGGGCGGAATGCGCCGCGACGCCGTGGAATACCAGCGACGCCGCTATGTTGCCCAGACAGCCTGCCTGCAGCCGGTTGGCGGTGGGCTCCATCATGACCGCCAGCCTCGCCTCGAGAATTGAAGGACAGCTTGTGAACAGCCGCTCCAGCACGCTCTCGGCAAGCGGCAGCTCCTCGCGCCCAAAGATGACAAAAAGAGGATTGAGCTGAAGCTGGAGACGGTCTAGCTCGGCGGCAAGGGTCAGCATCACCGCCAGGGAGCCCTTCATGTCGGCAGCCCCCAACCCGTGCACCTGGCCGTTCTCCAACCTACCCGGCAGGTTGCCCTGCTCCGGGACGGTGTCGGAGTGTCCGGCCAGGATCACGTCGGGCACGCCAGTGGGGCCAAACACGACGGCGTCGTCCTGCCGGTGCATGACTCGCAGGCTCGGCAGGCTCGCCACGTGCTTCCCGATCCAGGTCGTGATGTCCTGCTCCTGCCGGCTGACCGACCGGATGTTGACGAGGTCGAGAGCGATCCTGGCGAGCGTTTCCACCGAGCGTCAGGGCGGTGGGATGCTGGTGGCGTAATCCCTGAAGCGGTGAGCGAGCTCGCTCGGCGCACGGCCCTGCGCGTACGTCCCTCGGTCTGTGTACTCGACACGCTGGAGGTCGCCATGCTGGCGCAACTCATGCAGCATCTCCTCCCGCCCGTAAGGGATCAGGACCTCCAGCGCGACAAAGCGGTCCGCTGTGGCCGCGTCGATGGCGTCGCCCAGTGCATCCAGACCCGCGCCTCGCAACGCCGAGATCGGCACCTGGCTCCTGTAGCGCTCGGCAAAGCACCGCATGACTCGGCGCACGGTGGCCGGACCCAGCAGGTCGACCTTGTTGATCGCCACGACACGCGGCTTGTCTGCGGCGCCCAGCTCGCCGAGGATCTCGTCAACGGTCGTAGCTTGCTCCAGGGCCGCGGGCGCAGCCGCATCCACCACCTCGAGAATCACGTCAGCGAATGTGACTTCCTCCAGGGTGGCTCTGAACGCCGCGATCAGGTCCGTGGGCAGCTTCTGGATGAAGCCGACGGTGTCAGTCAGCAGCACCTCGCGGGCGCTCGGCAGACGCAGCCGGCGCGTCGTCGGGTCGAGCGTGACGAACAGCGAATCACCTGCACGAACCCCGGCGCCGGTTAAGGCGTTGATCAGCGTCGACTTGCCCGCGTTCGTGTAGCCGACGATGGCAACCGTGGTCAGCTCAGCACGGCGGCGGCCGATTCGCTGCTGCCCCCGCTGCGACCGCACCTGAGCCAGCTCCTCGTCCAGGAGGCGCAGGCGGCGCCGGATGCGCCGGCGCTCGACCTCGATCTGCTGCTCGCCTGGGCCGCCGCGGGTGCCGATGCCGCCCATCTGGCGGTGGTAGTCGTACGCGCCGATCAGGCGCGGGAGCAGGTGGCGAAGCTGGGCGGCCTCGACCTGAATCCGGCCTTCGTGCGTCCGGGCGTGCTGGGCGAAGATGTCGAGGATCAGCTCGGTCCGGTCTACTACCCGGATGCTGAGCTCCTTTTCGAGGTTCCGCTGCTGGCGCGGGCTCAGGTCTTCGTTGCAGATGACAAGGTCGTAGCGCAACTCCTGGCGTCTTTCGCGGATCTCGGCTACCTTGCCCCGGCCGACGAAGAAGGCGGGCTCCACCTCCTCCCGGCGCTGGACGTCGGAGAGCACAACGTCACCACCAGCCGTCCGGGTCAGCTCCTCCAGCTCCCGCATTTGCTCCGTCAGCACCTCATGGGACGTGCCGGGGAGCTGGACACCGATGAGATAGGCGCGTTCTCGCGCTGGCTGCGTGTCGATCAAAGGCGCTGCTCTTGCAGAAACTCAAGGATACGCGGCACCGGGTTGGCCGTCGCGTCGAACCAGGTGATGGCGGGATTGCGCCGCAGCCAGCGTAGCTGGCGGCGAGCGTAGCGCCGGTTCGAGCGCGCCATGACGCCGGCCAGGTCCTCCAGCGCCACCTCGCCATTGATGTACATCATCGCTTCGGCGTAGCCGATGCCCGTCAGCACGGGCGCGTCGGGTGGTACGCCGAAAGCCAGGGCCGCGCGCGTCTCTTCGACGAGCCCGCGCGCCAGCTGGTCGCGGGACCGCTCGGCCAGCCATTTGTCGATCGTCCCCAGATCGGCCGTCAGCCCGATCCGGACAGGCGTCCAGGCCGGCGGCCGGCGGGTGCGACGGCGGGCAAGGGGCGGGCCTGCGACCTCGAGGATCTCGATGGCTCGAATGAGCCGGACTGGGTTGCGGGTGTCGACCACGGCTTCGGGGTCGAGGCGGTACAGCAGACCGGACAGCTCTTCCACCGGCAGCTGCTCCAGCTCAGCTCGGCGCTGTGGCCTTGGCTCTACACCGGCGAGCGAGAACCCCTCGGTCAGGGCATCCGCCCAGAGCATGCTGCCGCCCTCCACGATCGCGAGCTTGCCACGAGCCGCGATGCCCGCGATGGCGCCGGTGGCGGCCTCCACGAACTCGAAGGCGGTGTATGTGGCGCGCGGATCGGCGATACCGACCAGGTGGTAGCGAACCTGGCGCATGGCCTCCGGCGAAGGCTTGTTGGTGGCGATGTCGAGCCGGTCGTACACCTGGCGCGAGTCGCACACGATGATCTCGCCGTCGCGTGCACGCGCGATCTCGAAGGCGGCCCTGCTCTTGCCGATCCCGGTCGGCCCCAGGATGATGGGAACCGCGTACGGTCTTGCTCCGCCGGGAGAGCCGGCGTGGCCCTCAGTAGTTGCGACGAAAATGGCGCCTCAGCTCCTGCCAGGTCAGCACCAGGCGCGTGGGGCGCCCGTGCGGGCAGGTTGTCGACTGGTCGGCCACCTCGAGCTCGGCCAGGAGCCGGCGCTGTTCGGACGGGTCCAGGCGGTCCCCAAAACGCACGGCCGAGTGGCACGCCAGCGACGCCGCGGCACGAGCAGTCGTGCCATCGGCTCCCGACTCGGCAAACACCTCGAGCAGGTCGAGCAGCGATGGCAGTGCCCGGCCAGCCGGCGTCTCGGCGGGCACGGCGGTGACGCGCAGCGCTCGTAGGCCGAACTCATCAACCTCGAAACCGAGAGCGCGCAAACGGTCCCGGTGCTCTGACGCTGCCGCCATCAGGTCCGGCGTGAGCTCCACGGTCTCCGGCAGGAGCAGCGCCTGACTCACCGCCGCCAGGCTCCGATTCTCCAGGCGTGCGAGGAACCGGTTGTACAGTACTCGTTCGTGGGCGGCGTGCTGGTCGATCAGCACCACACCTTCAGCGCTCTCCGCGACAAGGAAGCCCTCAAGCACCTGGCCCAGTGGCCGCATGGGCGAAGCCGGGCTGGCCGGCCCGGCAGACTGAGACGTCACCAGCAGCGGCGAAGCCTCATGGACCCGCGGCGCGTGCCACTCCCGCGCGACATCCGCGACACCGGCGACTGCCCCTGGCGTCACATCCAGACGGTACGGGAGGGCGCCGGTCAGCACAGACCGCACAGCTCGCTGCACGCCGGCAAAGAGCGCGCGCTCTGCGTGAAAGCGGACTTCCCGCTTGGCGGGATGCACGTTTACGTCGACCGCACGAGGGTCGACCTTGAGGTCAAGCACCGCCACCGGGTACCGGCCACGCTCGAGGGAGCCCACGTAGCATTCCTCGACTGCGAACTGGAGCGACCGCGAAGCCGCCGGTCGCCGGTTGACAGCCAGCAAGATGGCGTTACGGTTGCCGCGGCTGAGCCGCGGCTGGGAAACCAGCCCACGGACGCCCTCCACTTCAACCTCAAGCAATTCAGCGGCCACCGCAGCTCCCAGCACCGCGGCGGCCGCGGCCCTGTGGTCGCCGTCGCCGGCGGTCCTCAGCGTGGAACGGCCGTCCACGGTCATCTCGAATCTGACCTCGGGGTACAGCAACGCGTAAGACTGGACAGCCTTGACGCACGCAGCGTTCTCAGTCGCCTCGCTCTTCAGGAACTTGAGCCGGGCTGGCGTGGTGGCGAAGAGGTCGCGAACGTCGATGGCTGTGCCCGGCACCGGAATCGCAGCCGCCTCGTCGAGCACGTTGCCTGAGCGCAGCCGGATCCTCCGGCCGCCGCTTCGGCATTCCACGTCGGAGACGGCCGCCACGCTGGCCAGGGCTTCGCCCCGAAAGCCCAGCGACCTGACCACTGTAAGGTCCTCCAGGGTTTCGACCTTGCTTGTCGCGTGACGCTGGAACGCCAGCAGCAGCTCGTCTCCATCTATGCCTCCGCCATCGTCCGCCACGCGAATCAGCGTCCTGCCCGCTCCTCTGACCTCGACCGTGACCCGGCGAGCTCCTGCGTCCAGTGAGTTCTCGACCAGCTCCTTCACGACCGAAGCCGGTCGCTCGATCACCTCGCCGGCAGCGATGGCGTCGGCCACGTGCTGAGCCAGGACGCGGATCGTCACGTCCCCCTCAACCTCGCCCGAAGCTCGTAGAGCTTCTGCAGCGCCTCCAGCGGGCTCAGGCCGTCCAGCTCGATCGTGCTCAACTCCTGCCGGACCTCGTCTTCGACCAGAGGGAGGGCTAGCTGCTGCTCCACCGGCTCCAGCGGCCGCTGCCGTTCTAGCTCGGCCAGGACCTCGCGGGCGCGGGCGATGAGCTGTGGCGGCAGCCCCGCCAGCGCCGCCACATGGATGCCATATGAGCGGTCCGCCCCGCCGGCGACCACGCGGTGGAGGAAGCGGATGCTGCCTCCCTCCTCGGCGACCTCGACGCGCTCGTTGCGGACGCGCGCCAGCCGGTCGGCCAGCGCCGTCAGCTCGTGATAGTGGGTCGCGAAGAGCGTCCGGCAGCCGAGACGGGGGGAGTCGTGAATGTGCTCCACGACCGCCTGGGCGATCGAGACGCCGTCGTACGTCGAAGTCCCCCTCCCCACCTCGTCGAGCACCACCAGCGATGACGGGCTGGCGTGGTTGAGGATGTTTGCGGTCTCGGTCATCTCCACCATGAAGGTGGACATGCCCGCGGCCAGGTCGTCGTGGGCACCGACGCGGGTGAAGACGCGGTCGACCAGGCCGATCGAGGCCGAGCTCGCCGGCACGAGGCTGCCAGACTGGGCCAGCAGGACGATCAGCGCCACCTGCCGGAGATACGTGGACTTCCCCGCCATATTTGGCCCTGTCAGTACGACGATCTGCTCACGGGAGGGGTCCAGGACGGTGTCATTGGGCACGAAGTCCTCGCGGCCGAGCGACGCCTCCACCATGGGGTGGCGCCCACCCTCGATCGCAAGGCGCAAGCCCGTGCTGACCCCTGGCCGCACCCAGCCCAGGTCTGCCCCGGTCTCGGCCAGAGAAGCGAGGGCGTCCAGCTCACCGATGGCGGCGGCGCATGAGAGCAGGTCCGGCGCCGCGTGCGCCACACGCCTCTGCAGCTCGCGCAAGATCTCCAGCTCACGATCCACTCTGTCCTGGAGCGCGTTGAGGACGATCGCCTCCTTCTCTTTCAGCTCAGGCGTGAGATAGCGCTCTGCGCCGGTGAGCGTCTGCTTGCGGATGTAGTCGTCGGGAATCAGCTCGACGTTGGCGTGGCTGACCTCGATGTAATAGCCGAAGACGCGGTTGTAGCCGACCTTCAGGCTCTTGATGCCGGTTCGCTCGCGCTCGACCTGCTCGAGCGAGGAGATCCATTCGCGAGCTGCGCTCGAAGCCTCCTGGATGCGGTCAAGCTCGGCGTCGTAGGCAGGACGGATGGCGCCACCGTCGCGCATGACGGCAGGAGGGTCCTCGGCGAGCGCTCTTGCCAGCTCGTCCGCGAGGGTAGGGTCTGGCTTGATCGCCGCCGCGAGCTGGCGCAGCAGCAGTGAGGCTGCGGTGGCGCCTGCTGCGGAAACCGCAGGCACGGCCTCGAGCGATCGGCGCAGCGCGACCAGCTCTCGCGGAGACGCCAGGCCCCGGGCAGCCCGGCCGACGAGACGCTCCAGGTCTCCGACCTCCCCCAGAGCTGTCCGGAGGGCGGTCCGGCCGCCCTTTGATAGCTCGCTGACTGCGCCCAGCCGCATCTCGATGGCCTCGGCGTCACGCAGCGGCGCCCAGATCCAGCGACGCAATCGGCGGGCGCCGATCGGGGTACACGTGCGGTCGACCAGTTGGAGCAGGGCAGGCAGCTCCAGGTTGCGCACGGTCGGGGCATCCAGCTGCATGGTCGCGTCGGGCGAATACGTGCGGATCCTGAACAGGCCTGGCTCCACCGGCACCTGGTTGTGCTGCAGGTACTCGAGGATCACACCGGCCGCGCCGATCGCCAACGGCGACTCTTCAGCACCGATCGAGGCAGCGAAGCGGACCTCAAGCTGGTCGGCCAGCCTCTGCCGGCCTCGCTCAGGATCGAACCGATAGGAGTCGATTGCCGGCGGCTGCAGCAGCTCAGCCGGCGCCAGGCGATCGATCTCCGATTGCAGCTGGTCCAGCGGCAGCTGGCACAGCATTAGCTCACCTGTCGACACGTCGCAGGCCGCCAGCCCACTCTCTGCGCCCCGGGACCACGCCGCCACAAGCCAGTTGGAGATTCCTGGCTCCAGGTAGGCGTCGTCCACCACTGTCCCTGGTGTCAGCACGCGCGTGATCTCGCGTCGCACGACCCCGGAGTGCCCTCCGCCAGCGGGTTCGTCAACCTGGTCGCAGATCACCACCTTCTTGCCGGCCCGCAGAAGTTTGCCGACGTAGCCCTGCCATGCGTGGTGAGGAACGCCGCACATCGGCTGCCGGCCGTCGCGCATCGGCCGCGAAGTGAGGGTCACGCCCATTATCGGGGCCGCCTCGACGGCGTCGTCGAAAAAGATCTCGTAGAAGTCGCCCATTCGGAAGAGCAAGATCGCCCCCGGATGCCTGAGCTTGGCGGCCCAGTACTGTTTCATCGCCGGCGTGCTGCCGGCGGCCCCAGTGCCCCCGCGAAACCCTGCGTATCGTGGGGTCGGGCGGCTGGAGCTCACGCTGCGAGTGACCCGGCCAGATGGCCGGGCGAGGCCTCCTCCACCATTACGCGCACAATCTCGCC
This sequence comes from Candidatus Dormiibacterota bacterium, assembly GCA_035259145.1. Taxonomy (GTDB): domain Bacteria; phylum Chloroflexota; class Dormibacteria; order Dormibacterales; family Dormibacteraceae; genus CF-161. The sequence goes on from DATFWQ010000347.1 coordinate 10,135, forward strand.
TGCCGGGGCCGGCGCCCTTTTGACAACGACACGCTTGCCCTGGCGATTGCGGCCGTAGGGTCGGCCCAGCTGGTCGGTGCCTTCGACCAGCACCTCGACGGTGCGGCCGACCCAGCGCGCCGTGCGCCGCCCTGCGATCTCTCGCTGCAGGGCCAGCAGGTCGTTGATACGCCGGCGCTTTTCGTATCCCGGAACGTCGTCGGGCCAGCGGTCACCGGCGTGAGTTCCGGGCCGGGGCGAGTACTGTGCCAGATGGACGACGTCGAACTCGATTTCCTCCATCAAGCGCCGCGTGTTCAGGAACTGCTCTTGGGTCTCGCCGGGGAAGCCGACGATGACGTCCGTGTAGAGTCCGACATCCGGCATCAGGCTGCGGGCGCGAGCCACGATCTCTCGATAGCGGTCGACCTTGTACCCGCGGGCCATCCGTTTGAGGATCAGATCGTCCCCCGACTGGACCGGCAGCTGGAGTTCCTGCGCAACCACCGGCGAGGCGGCCATGACCTCGAGCAGCTCCATCTCGAGGTCCTGCGGGTGGGACGTCATGAACCGGACCCGCTTCAGGCCCGGGATGGACCCGACCTGGCGGACAAGCGCGGCCAGGCCGCCCCCAGCCCCTGGGTCGCGGTAGTCGTCGACGTTCTGGCCAAGCAGCACGACCTCGCGGGCGCCCTCGCTCACAGCCTGCCGGCACTCGGCAAGCAGACGAGGAAGTGGCACATGCACCTCGCGACCGCGAACCTTTGGCACGATGCAAAACGTGCAGTTGTGATCGCAGCCCTGGACGACGTTCACGTAGTGGCTGATCCCGGTCCGGCCGGCCAGTGGCAGCGGCTCACCCATGCCGTAGTCGTAGCGAGCCTCCAGGTCGGCCAGGAACTGCTGATAGTCACCGATCGGCACCACCGCGTCGAGGTGGTGGAATCGATCCCGGAGCGCCTCCCCCTCCTTGCGGACGATGCAGCCGGTGACGGCGATCGTCCGGTCCGCCGTCTTCCACCGCCGGAGCTCATGGAGCTTCGAATAGACCTTGTCTTCGCTGGCCTGGCGGACGACGCACGTGTTGAGGATCGCGATGTCGGCTCGATCCATGTCCGGCGTCTCCCGGTACCCGGCTGCCAGAAGCTGCCGTGCCAGGCTCTCGGAGTCGGCCAGGTTCATCTGGCAGCCGATCGTCCAGACGTGAAATGTCCGAGCCACGGTGCGAGCCCAGGATATCCCGGATGCCTGACGGTGCGCCCTAGGCCTGCCCTAGGCCTGGGAGCTCGCAGCCGTCAGGGCGTCGGCCAGCGCGTTCAGGATTCGCGCCAGGTTCCGGCGATCGTCCTCGGAGAGGCTGGCAAGGGCGGGACCGACGCGTGCCCGCGGGACTGCTGTGACCCGCTCGAATATGTCCTCCCCAGCCGGAGTCAGCTCTGACCACCAGACGCGCCGATCGGAGCTGTCGCGGATCCTCTGAATGTAGCCCTGCTCTTCGAGCCGATCGCACAGTGGCACCACGGCCGCAGGAGTGACACCTGGCTCCCTGGCGAGCTGCCGGCCGCTCACCCGGACCGCCGCCACACGACGTGAAGCGCCTGGAACTGAGCCATGGTCAGGTCGAGCTGGAGAATGACCTCCATCATCTCGGGACCGATGACCGAGCGCACGCGCTGCATTGCTGTGACGACAGGTTCCAACTCAGGTGGCAGATCGTGGCTCTTTGCCTGCACTGACATACCTGGGGGTTCGAGATGGCTCTCGAGGCGCGGAACTCAGGTCCACATTGGCAGCGCCCTCCACCATCACACTCCTGGTCGTCGCGGCCCGAACGGCGTCGTACTCACGATCCTGCGTGAATGGACCGGACTCCGAAGGTGCCAGCGCTTCCAGCGCACCCCCCAGTGCTACCGGATCTCCACCAGCAGCCTGATGCCCGTTCTTTCCTCGCCGTCTATCGAGATGTCGATGAACGACGGAATGCAGACGATATCGATTCCGCCCGGCGCCACGTAGCCGCGCGAGATTGCGATTGCTTTGACCGCCTGGTTGATGGCACCGGCACCGATTGCTTGTACCTCCACACGGCCGTGATTTCTGATCACGCCGGCAATAGCGCCCGCAACCGCCACCGGTTTGGAGGTCGCTGATACCTTAAGCACCTCCACCGGTGCGCGGCCCTCCCCGGTCATTGCTGGAACCCCCGTCAAGTATGTTCTCGGTCTATTCGCTGGATCGATGTGGCCCGTCCGGTGCGTCTGTTAATCGTAACCAGTACCGAGTTGAATGTCACGACGCCGGCGGCGGTTTCGAATCGACTCGGCATCCCCGTGATGAAACGATGCAGCGCCGCCTCCTTCTGCACGCCGATGACGCTGTCCCTGGGGCCGACCATGCCGACATCGGTGACGTAGGCTGTGCCGCCCGGCAACACCCTCGCATCCGCCGTGGGAATGTGGGTATGGGTGCCGACTACCGCGCTGACACGGCCGGCCAGGTGCCAGCCCATTGCAGTCTTCTCCGAGGTGGCTTCGGCGTGCATGTCGCAAACGATGATCTTGGGGCCGGCATGGGCAGCCAGGATCGCGTCGGCTGCTCGGAAAGGGTCGTCCAGTTCCGGGAGGAAGATTCGCCCCTGCAGGTTCATCACGAGCACATCTTCGCCGTCGGCGTTGAGAACCATTGCGCCGATCCCCGGCGCGCCAGGCGGAAAGTTAAATGGACGCAGCACACGCTCGACCTGTGTGATCTCCACCACGAATTGCTTCTGGTCCCAGACGTGATTGCCCGTAGTGATCAGGTCAGCTCCGGAGGCCCGGAGCTCCTCAGCAGTGGCGGCCGTGATGCCGAAGCCCCCGGCCGAGTTCTCGCCGTTCACGATCGTCAGGTGCGGCCGCAGCTCCTCTTTCAGCCGAGGAAGAACGGCTGCCAGCGCGTGGCGACCGGGCCGGCCGACCACGTCTGCAACGAATAGAACCCGGAAGTCTTCTGAGTCGACGACGGGAGCGTCTGGGGTAGCCACGCGCTCAAGGAAAGCAAAAAAGGGAGGCCCAGCGGGGCCTCCCCTCTATTTTGCGTACTCGATGGCGCGGGTCTCGCGGACAACAGTGACCCGGATCTGACCGGGAAAACTGAGTTCGCTCTCGATCCGCTTAGCGATGTCACGAGCCATGAGCTGGGCCGACGTGTCGTCGACCTGCTCTGGCTGGACCAGGATCCGGATCTCGCGGCCGGCCTGGATTGCGTACGACTGCTGCACCCCCTGGAAGGAGTTCGCGATCTGCTCGAGCTTCTCCAGCCTTTTGATGTAGGCGTCCAGCGTCTCGCGCCGGGCGCCCGGCCTTGCGGCCGAAATCGCGTCGGCGGCGATCAGCAGCTGTGCCTCGATCGTGCGCGGCTCCTCGTCATAGTGATGTGCCCGCACTGCGTGCACCACAGGAGCCGGAACGCCGTGCCGCTGGACCAGGTCGGCCCCGATCACGGCGTGCGAACCCTCGATCTCGTGGTCGATGGCCTTGCCGATGTCATGCAGCAGGCCCGCCGTCTTGGCGATCCTGACGTCCGCGCCGATCTCGGCCGCTAGCGTTGCGGCGAGATATGCCACCTCCTTGGAGTGGGCCAGGACCTGCTGACCATAGCTGGTCCTGAAGCGGAGGACGCCCAGGTGTTTGACGATCTCGGGGTGCAGGCCATGGAGACCAAGCTCCAGGACTGCCGCCTCGCCTTCTTCCTTGATGCGCTGCTGGACCTCCTGCCGTGCTTTGGCCACGGTCTCCTCGATCCGGGCCGGGTGGATGCGACCGTCGACGATCAGCTTGTTCAAAGCGGTCCTGGCCACCTCGCGGCGGACAGGATCGAAGCCGCTGATCACGATCGCTTCAGGAGTGTCGTCGATGATCAGGTCGATTCCGGTCGCCTGCTGGAGCGCGCGGATGTTGCGCCCCTCACGGCCGATAATTCGGCCCTTGATCTCCTCGTTGGGAAGCGGGAGGACCGAGATCGATGTCTCGGCCGTCTGGTCGGCGGCGACGCGCTGGATCGCCTCGGTGACAATCGCGCGAGCTCGGCGCTCGCTTCCGTCACGAGCCGCCAGCTCGGCCTCCCTCACTCTGCGAGCGATTTCGTTTCGGAGGTCCTGCTCGACCTGTCCGATCAGGATCCCTTGAGCTTCTTGACGGGTCATGTTGGCGGCCCGTTCGAGCTCCCGGAGCTGCTGCTGTGTGGCGTCTTCGAGTTCAGACCGGAGCTCATCGACACCCCGCTCCCGCTCAGCGATCGCCTGCTCGCGCCGACTGAGGTCTTCGATTCGACGCTCGAGGGTCTCTTCTTTTTGCTGCAAGCGGTGCTGGGTTTGCTGAGCTTGTGCCCGCGTCTCTCGTGCCTCCTCCTCCGCCGACCGGCGGATTCGGACCGCTTCCTCCTTGGCCTCGAGCAGTCGCTCCTTGGCTTCAGTCTCGATCCCGGAGAGACGCTGCTGAGCCCGGGCTTCAGCATCCAGCAGCTCGGTGTGCTGCCAGCGTAGGAAGCCGGCTCTTGCGACAAAGAAGACGGCGATGCCGCCGAGGATCCCAAAGACGATCGCGGTGCCCACCAACAACAGGAACAGAACGAAACTAGGCATTCGTTGGTTCACCTCTCGCTATTCGGTTGTGAAGGTGCTGAACCAGAGACGAGGCTCCAGGCCCCGTAGATGGTCAGGACGACTTCTGTTTACGCAGGCCGTCCGCGCGAGGGCGGGCGGACCTGCTAAGAATCGGATTCTAGAGCGGGACTAGAACGGTGGCAATCTGCCCGATCCTGGTGTCAAGTGTACTTATCCATCCGCCATTGACGGGCCGAGATATGGCAGGTGTCGTATCGAGTCCTCCATCGCCTGGTGTAGACAGTTCACTCGCCGTCCGACTCGCCAGCCAGAAAGCGGGTGTCCTACGATCCGACGTACGCAAAGAAAAGGCCGTGGCCGCGGCAGCCGGCTGGCTGAGCCTCAGCAGCCGGGGTCGAGCTCTTCCAGTTCCAGCGCCTCGCGGATGACGTCGGTGCCGAAGCCTCGGCGAAGCAGCCGGGTGGCCACGACCTGGCGGTTGGCATGACTGCTTCGGGCAGCCAGCCGTCGGGCCGCCTCGACCTGAGAGGCATGAGCGACGGTCCCAAGCGCCTCGCGGGCGAGTCCGCGGTGGACGCCCTTTGCCGCCAGCTCGGCAGCCACGACGGCGGGGCCACGCGTGCGAGACCGCTGTGTCACCAGAGCGCGCGCGAACGCAGCATCATCCAGGTAGCCCAGCCGTAATGCACGGGCAACTGCGCCATCGATCGAGTCCGCGTCACATCCTCTGCGGCGCAGCTTCTGGCGTAGCTCGAGCTCGCTGTGCGGTCGCAGGCTGAGCAGCCGGACAGCGATATCGCAGGCGTCCGGCTGCGGCCTATTCCTCGACGGGGGCACTGGCCGGGGCGCTGATCGGGACACTGGTGCGCACCGTGCTGCGGGTTACCTCCGAGTTGCCAGCTCGGCCGGCCACCTTGCCGCGGACCGCCGCTTCCATCTCCCCTGACAGCGTCGGGTTCTCACGCAGGAAGTTGCGCACGTTCTCACGACCCTGGCCCAGGCGCATGTCGCCGTACGACATCCAAGTGCCGCTCTTCTCGATGATCCCGTGCTCGACGGCGGCGTCGATCAGAGCGCCTTCACGAGAGATGCCCTCGTTGAACAGGATGTCGAATTCGGCCTGCCGGAAGGGCGGTGCCACCTTGTTCTTGACCACTTTGATCTTGACCCGCGCGCCGATGCTCTCGAGACCTGACTTGATCACCTCGACCTTGCGGATGTCCAGGCGGACGGACGAGTAGAACTTGAGCGCACGGCCGCCCGGCTGTGTCTCGGGATTGCCGAACATGATGCCCACTCGCTCTCTCAGCTGGTTCAGGAAGATCACTGTCGAGTTGGACTTGGAGATGGCGGCGGTGAGCTTGCGCAGCGCCTGCGACATCAGCCGGGCCTGGAGTCCGACATGGCTATCCCCCATCTCGCCCTCGATCTCGGCCTTGGGTACCAGGGCGGCCACCGAGTCGATCACGATGACGTCCACGGCGCCACTGCGGACCAGGACCTCGACGATGTCGAGGGCCTGCTCGCCCGTGTCCGGCTGGCTGATCAGCAGCTCGTCGATGTTGACGCCGATCCTGCTGGCGTAGATCGGATCGAGTGCGTGTTCGGCGTCGACGAAGGCGGCGACGCCACCCTGCTTCTGCGCCTCTGCAATCACGTGGAGAGCGACGGTCGTCTTGCCGGCCGACTCGGGACCGTAGATCTCCACCACCCGGCCGCGCGGCATCCCGCCGACTCCAAGCGCCAGGTCAAGGGGCAACGCCCCGGTAGGGATGACGGTAATCTCGCGCGAGGCCGCCTGCTCTCCAAGTTTCATGATCGAGCCTGGGCCATAACTCCGCACGATCTGCTGCATCGCGCTGCTGAGTGCCTTTTCTTTTTCCACGGTTCCTCCTGCTCGCTGGCGGCGGCGTTGGTGGGTCGTATTTGAGTTTGGACGGTTGGAACCTCGCGGTCAAAGCCCTTAACAGTGGGCTACCGTGGGATCGAATTCATGAAATTATACGAACGCGCGTTCGCCGAGTCAAGTCGCCGGTGTGGTCGCGGGGGCCGCGTCGATCACCCGCGCCCGCACGGAACGAAACAGCCGCGGTGAATCCGAGAGAACTGCGAGCTTAGGATCGGGAGTCGTCAGAAAGCGGTCGACCGCCCGGGCAAACAGGGGCGCAAGCCGCCGATCGTCGCGCAGCGCGTCGACCGCCTGACGATCGCCACCCAGCACGACCGCCTGCAGCACGGAAAGCCGCGGAAGGAGCACCCTGGCGGCGTCTCCAGCCGCTGCGTGGGCGGCCTCGCGCGCCTGGTTCTCACGGCGGCGCTGGAAGCGCTGCTGCGACCAGCCGCCAGCAGCGTTGCGCCCCTGAACCGGCCGTGAGCCCACCTTCCAGGCCACCATCTGATCGCCCTCGAACACACCTGCGGCATGACCTCCGAGGCGGGCCAGCAACACCCCGACCACCCTCTCGCGGTCGACGTGGGCGATCAGGGCATCGGCGGCCAGGCCCTCGAACGCAGCAGGTTCGGTAAGAGGTGGAAAAGGCGGTTCGCACTCGGCCACCGTGCCGTCGGCGGCCTCGAACCGCACCGTGGCCGTGTCGTACACCGTCCGCACCACCCGATGCTGCTCGTCGAAGCCGGCCAGCCAGTGGCCGACGCGTTGCCACGGCACCTCGATCAGGTCGCTCAAATTCGGTTCGTGCTCAGCAGCAGCTCCAGCCAGGCCGTCCAGTATGACGTCAGGCGCCACCCAACCGGCTTAGCAGGAGGCCGAGCGCCTCCCCAACCGCCTGCCGCCGATTCGCCCAACGATCGCCGCGAAACACGAACCGGCTTCCCTGCCCGTTCTCGGCCGCCGCCAGCCATATGTGCGTGAGGCCTATGGGCTTCTCCGTCCCGTCAGCCTCAGGGCCTGCGATCCCGGTGATCGCCACGGCCAGGTCAGCCCCGAATCGCTTTCGGGCTCCCTCCGCCAGCGCCTGTGCTACCTCGGCGCTTACTGCCCCGTACCGACGAAGCAGCTCAGGCGCGACACCCAGCAGGCGCTCCTTGATCTCGTTGGAATATGCAACCACGCCGCCCTTGAAGTAGGCCGAGCTGCCCGGTTGATCGGTGATCGTGGCCGCCAGCAAGCCACCGGTGCAGGACTCGGCAACTGCAAGTGTGAGCCCGCGGCCAACGAGGCGCTCGTGGAGGCGGCGCACCAGGGGGTCCACCGGTGACTCGGCGCCCGGCGCACCCCCGCCGGCGGGCAGGGGAGCTCTCAAGTCCATGCGCGTGAGCAGATGCCGGAACCGCCACAGGTAGTCCAGACCGCTCAGGACGGTGAACGCCACAGCAAGTCCGAGCACCACCTGGGCCGGGAGCCCCAGGATCGGGTAGGGACGCTGCAGGATCAGCAGCAGGACCGCAGCCACCTGGAGCACCGTCTTGGTTTTACCGAACGGCGTGGCGGCGATCACCCTGCCGTGGTTGGCGCTCAGGGAACGCAGGACCGTGATCAGCAGCTCCCGCCCGAAGATCACGACCACGACCCATGCGGCCAGCTCACGTTCCTGGACCAGGACGATCAGCACCGACAGGATGAAGAGCTTGTCAGCCAGCGGGTCCAGGAACTTACCCAGCTCGGTGACTTGAGCGCGTCTGCGGGCGAGGTTGCCGTCCAGGGTGTCGGTCAGTGAGGCCAGGACGAACACGATCGCTGCCAGCAGGTCGTGATTCGGAAATCGGGCCATCAGCAGGACCATGAGCACAGGGATGGCCACCAGGCGGCTCACGGTCAGCGCATTCGGCAGGTTCACTTCACTTCACATTCTGGGCAACCGGGCCCCCCAAAGAGTCGCTTCACATCATGACGGGACCGCACCCGCACAAACCTCAGGTGGGCCCAGCTGGGATTGCTCATCGCGAGCTCGTATCGTTCCCGGTAGACTCGGTGCCGGGTCCAGGCCCACGCGATCACCGAGTCCTCCGGCTCGAGCGTCAGGAAGTTCCGAAGGGGTTCCCTGTTGCCGTTCCAGAGTTCCTCGCGGGTCACGGCTCTCCTCAGCGTGCGGCCCACGACCTGCCACATGACCACCGGGCGAGAAAGGTCCAGCCAGATGACCGTATCGGCGCGGGACCAGACCAGATCCTGAACGGCGCTGTAGTTACCGTCGACGACCCAGCCGTCGCCAGCCGTATGCTCGCGCACCCTGGCGCGGAAGGTGTCGGGATCGAGCGGCTGCCAGTCAGCCTGGTGATGGATCGAATCGAGCTCAAGGCAGGGGACTCGGAGCCGCTCGGCGATCCGCCTCGCCAGCCTTGTCTTGCCCGACCCGGTGTTGCCCACGACAGACACCCGGCGCATGTGCGGCGATGGTACCGGCCCGACCGAAGCGGTACCTGTCAGCCCTCGAGCCCGAGCTGCTCCAGCAGCTCGTCGACGTCTGGCAGGTTCATCAGGACCTCTCGCGACTTGCTGCCCTGGTAGGCGCCGATCACACGGTGCTCGGCGAGCTGGTCCACGATCCGACCTGCCCGGGAGTAGCCGACGTTGAACTTGCGCTGGACCAGCGAGACCGAGGCGCCGCCCTCGGCTGCCACCGCACGTGCGGCTCGAGCGAACAGCGGATCCAACCGCCGCTCCGACCTGCCCTCCTCGCTGGGCATGTTGATGCCGGCGTCCAGCACGCCCTCCAGGTATCGCGGCTCGCCCTGGCTTTGCCAGAAGCGCACCAGGGCATCCATCTCCCCCTCCGAGATGAATGCGCCCTGCAGACGAACCGGCTTGCCGGCGTCGACTGGCTGGTAGAGCATGTCGCCGCGGCCCAGCAGCTTCTCCGCGCCCACCGAGTCGAGGATCACACGGCTGTCCACCTGCGAGCCGACTGCGAACGCTATGCGCGTCGGGATGTTGGCCTTGATCAGGCCTGTGATGATGTCGGTCGACGGCCGCTGGGTGGCGATCACCAGGTGAATGCCGACCGCTCGGGCTAGCTGCGCGATGCGGCAGATGACCTCCTCGATTTCGCCGGCCGCCACCATCATGAGGTCGGCAAGCTCGTCGATCACCACCACGATGTAGGGCAGGTTCCGTGCCCGCTTCACGGTGGCTCGCTCGTTGAAGAGCGCGATGTTGCGGACCCCCTCCTGCGCGAGCAGCCTGTAGCGGCGCTCCATCTCAGCGACTGCCCACCGCAGCGCGGCGGCCGCCTGGTGGGATTCCACCAGAACAGGCGCTGCCAGGTGTGGCAGGCCGTTATAGCCCTGCAGCTCGACGCGCTTCGGGTCGATCATCACCATGCGCAGCTGGGCAGGCGTAGCCTGAATCAGCAAGCTGCAGATCAGTGTGTTGACACATACGCTCTTCCCCTGCCCTGTAGCCCCCGCGATCAGCAGGTGCGGCATGCGGGTCAGGTCGGCCGAGACGGGCTGTCCCGCAACGTCGTTGCCGAGCGCGACCCCGAGCAGGTTGCCGCTGTTCTGAAAGCCGTTCGATTCGACGACCTCGCGTATGGTCACCAGGGTGGCGGCCTTGTTGGGCACCTCGATGCCGATGGCTGACTTGCCGGGGATTGGAGCCTCGATTCGGAGCGGTGCCGCCGCCAGCGCGAGAGAGAGGTCGTTCTGAAGGGAGACCACCCGGCGCACCTGGACACCTGCCGCCGGCTGCAGCGCGTACTGGGTGACGGCGGGACCGGAGCTGACGTCGATCACCCGGGCCTGCACACCGAACGTGGCCAGGGTGCCCTCGATGATGCGCACGTTGCGCTTGATCTCCTCCTGCATCCGCTCCTTCTTGGCGCTGACGCTGTCCAGCAGGCTCATCGGCGGAAGCCTCCAGTCGATGTCAGGCTCGTCATCCCACTCTCCGCCGATGACCTGGACGACCGCTCGCGCGTCATCCGGGGCTACGGCTACCGCCCGCCCAGGGCCGGAGGCTGACATGTCGCGTCCAGCACGCAGCCGCGCTGCCACCAGAGCCCGTTCTTCCTGAGCCTCATGTGCTTCAGGCAGCCAGGCCGGGAGGGGTTCAGCAGCCAGTGCTAGATCCGCCCCTGGCGTGGCCGCGGTAGTGGCAGACACGGTCAGGGGAGCACCACGCGCTTCAGTGCCACGGCGACCGAGCTGCCCTGCCTGGACCCTGTTCGGGCGCTTCACCAGGCTTTCGAGGCGCTGCCGCTCTTCGTAGGCGGCCCGCGCCGTGGCCACCGCGCCCAGCAGCATGATGCCCAGGCTGAAGCGGAAGGCCACGATCGCCCCCAGCACCAGGATCAAGCTGAGGATCACGAGCGCACCAACTTTGCCGGCCGGCCCGGCTACCAGCCCGAGCACGGTGCGACCGACTTCCCCGCCGGCCGACGCCGAGGCCAGGCTCAGGAGCCCGACGAGAGCCAGGCCTCCGACCAGCCCGGCAGCCAGGTGGGCGCCACGCAGAGGTGGTGGCTTGGGCCAGATCCAGAGGCCTCCGATTGCGATCGCCGCGCCGACGGGGAGTGGCCAGCCGTAGCCAAAGGCTCGCAAGAGGAAGGTGTGCAGGCTGTCGAGCAGGGGGCCGCCACCGACCACGAGCGCGACCAGGCACAGCACACCGGCGCCGAACACGACCACACCGGCCGCCTCACGCGCCTGGGTGGGAGTCAGCAGCGGCGCCGTTCGGCGCCGGACACGAGTCCGCCGCGACCGTCCGGAGGGTCGTCGGGCCGTGGAGGCGGAGCGGGCAGATCGAGCAGTCGTGCGACGCAAAGCTAAAACCTGGGGCTGCCTCAGGAGCGATTATATCTGGCGGCTATGGCGATCGATCCCTTTGGTCAGGCGGAGCTCCGCTATGAGGAGCTGGTCGAGGAGCGCCGCGGTGGAGCCCTGGATGCTCGGGCATTCCGTGACGCGATTCGGGACTTGCGGGTGCGGGATATGGAGGGCCGCGAGTGGGTGCTCGGGCCGGCTGATGGCCTGTGGTACCGGCGAGACCGGGATCGCTGGATGGAGGACAAGCCGCCCAGGCGGCTGATATGCCCGTCCTGCGGCCACCACAACCTGCAGCGACACAGCTTCTGCACCCAGTGCGGCGGGCGTCTGCCCCGCTGACGGCGTGCCGCAGTCGCAGGGGCATTAGATCGAGAAGCCTGAGTCTC
>DATFWQ010000348.1:0-2324 GCA_035259145.1 Candidatus Dormiibacterota bacterium
GGCCGAAAGAACATCGACGCGATCCTGGACTGCGCTGGCACGGAGTCTCTGAAGCTCGGAGCCGCTCTCCTGGCGCCCGAGGGGGGCATGGTGTCGGTCGGCCTTATGGGGACGGAGGCCAATTTCCCGCTGTTCTCGTTCGTGTCGGGTGAGCGGTGGTACTCCGGATCGTTCTGGGGTAACTACAACGACCTCACCGAGGTCTTGGCGCTGGCTAGCGCGGGCCAGATCCACCACACCGTCACGCCGATCAAGTACGAGGACATCAACGAGAAGCTTGAGGCTCTCGCCCGCGGTGACGTGGTGGGGCGTCAGGTCCTCGTATGGGGCTGAACGAGCCGGCTGCCCTAAGTAAAGCGCCGCGCATGATCGTTGGAGCGGTTCCTCGCCCCGTTCGTACCGCACTTGTCGCCTCGCATGGGCCGGCCGGGCGCGCCGATAGAGACCTACGTGCGGTTGATGTTTCTCAAGCACCGTGAGCTGACGGCGTAGGGCCAGCACTTCAGCGCGAAGCCGGGCCTCGGAACGGCCTCGGACGATCAGCGACTGAGCAGGCTGCGACCACAACGTAGACGACGGAGTAGAGCACGGGCAGGGAGTAACGCACGCGGGCCGGGGCGTCCCGGGCTGGGGGTTTGCCGGGCCGAGCTGACGGTCACTCATCCCAAGACAGGAGACGCCGCTGGCCATGATGCGGGCTGGACGGTCAGCCGATCTAGGTGCCCTGCTCCCACTGAACCGACTGGGCACATGTAACGGCGCAGGTGCCTAGGGCGGGGCTACGGGCTGGTCCTCAGTTTTCCGGCCAATCGTGGCCAGCTGGTCCCATGTTTGTGGCGAGCGACATCTCGATCCTCCGCGACATCTTCACACCATCCTCACATCCCGGCACCAGGCTGACCTCCAACAACAGTTTCAGTGAGGTCAACTGCAAATGAGACGTGTCGAGGCTTTGATAAGGATTGCTTTGAGCCGGGTCCTGGAGCGGATCGTGGGCTACTTCAACCCGATCGCGCGCGGAATCCTGTCGTCTCGCTTCCATGGGGTCATGAGTAGGCGATTGATGCTTCTGACCTTCACCGGGCGGCGCACCGGCCGGTCCTACACAACACCAGTCAGCTATGTCCGAGACGGCAGTGCACTGCTCGTCCCGAGCGCCGGCAGATGGAAGCGCAATCTCGGCGATCGTAGGCCTGCGCGCGTGCAACTGTGCGGCGAATGGCTGGAAGTGACTTCCGAAGTGGTCACCGAACTCGATGCGTTGACGGGTATCCTCGGACGAATGCTCAATCTCAATCCAACTATCGCCCTTTTTACAGGCATCTGGAAGGGCTCTGACGGTCGGCCTGATCTCTCTGCTCTCGACCGCGCGAGGAATCGCGGCTTCGCAGTTGTGAGGTTGCAGCTCAAGGCATAGAGAATTGCGGCGCAGGCAGATCGCGGGAAACTCTGGCCACGCCGCGCCCATGACCTGCACATCCAGCGCGGCGACGCTGGTCTGAGAATTCGTCCTCGGGAGTGGGCGCGTTGTGGCAGCGGGCGCCAAGACCACGAAGAGAAGGAGCAGGATCTGCCTGGGCTGCTCGTAGATCGGCCGTCCCCTACCTCGACATCACTGCGCGCGGCCGCCAAGAGATTTGGTAGGACTCGCCGGAGGGCTATCCCCAGACCGCGCTGTACGAGTGGTGGATCTGGCACGCCGAAACTACACCGGACCGATCCCGGTCGACCCGGCCTGGTGGCTCGCCGCGCCCAGTAGACGAAGAGCGGCGACGTCGCGTGAATCAGGCGGCGCAGCACCGCCAGCCCAGCGATCACCATATTGCCTCGCCGTCGCGGCTCCCTCGGGTGCCTGGTCGGACACGACACTCGGGCGATCAGGAGGTGCCTCGAGGCATCGACGAGGTCGGCGGCGAGGCAGTCGGGGTGCCTGTCCTCACACGAAGCCGGCCAGCCGGGTGACGAATCGCAGTCGAGCACCGTCATATTAGAGATGCACGTCCCATTCACCAGTGACGAAGCGCTCGTCGAGGAGGCCCGGGAGGGCGCCCGGCTCGCTTTCGAGACGCTGATCCAGCCGCTCATCTCGCCCGCCTACCGGCTGGCGCTCGTCATGGTCCGCGATCCGAGCCAGGCCGAGGACTGCGTGCAGGAGGCCGCGCTCCGGGCATGGCGGGCGCGCGCTCAGCTGCGGGGCGGCGCCGAGGGGCTGCGGCCCTGGTTCCTCGCCATCGTCGCCAACGAGTGCAGGAACTGGCTGCGCGGCCGCTGGATTCGCGTGCTGCGCCGCGACCTGCCGCCGCTCGCGACCGAGTCGGGGCCCA
>DATFWQ010000349.1:0-15784 GCA_035259145.1 Candidatus Dormiibacterota bacterium
GGCGCTGGTTGTGGCGGTGAGCGCCGAGATCCGCACCGCTTTCGGGAGGGCGGTGAGGTTCGCCCGTCTGCGCCGCGGAATGCGTCAGCTGGATCTGGCCGAGGCTGCCGATGTGAACCGCCGCACCATCAGCCTCATCGAGCGTGGCTTCCAGGACCCCTCGCTGTCGATTCAGGAGCGCATCGCCCGCGCGCTGGGCCTGACGCCTGCGCAGCTGCTCGAGGCGGCCGACCAGGAGCGCGAGCGGATCAAGGCCCGTTGAGGGTCACAGACGGGGTCACGGATGCCACGGCAGCGCCAGCCGCGCCCGGCCGCAGGTGGCCGTCAGCAGCCGAATGGGTGTACAGTTTCGAGATCGAGCGGCTGTCAATGGCCCGGGTTGGGCGTCAATGGCCGAGTAGGCGACACGGCTCATAACCCGAAGGTCGTCGGTTCGAATCCGACCCCCGCAACCACCTTTGACTCTTGCAGGAGCCGGCTCAGCCGGCTCCTTCAATGTATTCGGGAGAGGCGACTATTTGAACAAGCGGAAGCGCGTGGCGATTGCCAAGCGCCGTGCCAAGAAGCGCAGGACCAAGGCGAGAGCACGCGCCGCGCGCTAACCTCTGACTACGCCTGGCGGCGTAGCTCAGTGGTAGAGCGCACGACTCATAATCGTGTTGTCGCTGGTTCGAACCCAGCCGCCGCCACCATCACTGTTTTTTGTAGTGTGGCCTGGGATTCGTCGTCCCAATTCCGGGGCGTCCTGTAGAACCGCGGCGTAAGCCGCGGGTTCGGCTCCTACTTGGCCCACCACTCGGAACAGCTCACGAACCAGCCCCTCCTCCTCGGATGGCCCCCGCAAGGGGGAGCCGGAAGACAGAAACGATCCACCTCCAGCTCCGTACGCCGACCTCGGACACCATGTCCTGAAACAACGCCTTTCGTTCGCCGTCCGGGCCGGACATGGATGGCCAGGCGAATCCGTTCCCCTAGGGCCGGGCGCCGGCCCGGCCCCGGCGCGTGCTCGTCAGACGTCGATGAACGGCCGGATGTCCATCGCCCCACGGCGGGCCAACGGGTGCTTGGAAGCGATCTCGATCGCCTCGTCCAGGTCAGCGCACTCAATCAGGTCGAAGCCCACCATCTGCTCCTTTGCCTCGGCGAAGGGGCCGTCCGTAATCGACAGCTCCCCGTCGCGCACGCGGACTGTGGTGGCGTGCTCCGCACGCGCCACGGGCGAGCCGACCAGGCGCGCGCCACGGCGGGTCATCTCGTCGACCCACGGCTCGACGTCGCCGTCGTCACCGGGTGAAAGCTTGATCGATGGGTCGACGCAGACCAGCATCAGATACTTCATCGACATGGAACGTACTCCTAACGGTTGGCGGCGCCTCCACGGGCGCCTCTCGTGGGGGACGTCGGGCCTCGCGGTCCGTTTTCGACATCCGTGACAGGCAAGGTGGCCGTCGAGGACCTGCTGCGCGAGCTGACGCCGCAGGTGCTCGGCGCCGTCGTACGCCGGTACGGCCACTTCGACGCTGCCGAGGATGCCGTGCAGGAGGCGCTGCTGGCCGCGGCGGTGCAGTGGCCGGCGCAGGACCGGCCAGGGAACCCGCGAGCCTGGCTGATCACCGTCGCCTCGCGCCGACTGACGGACCAGCTCCGCGCTGACGACGCCCGCCAGCGGTACGAAGCCAGCGCCGCCGCCCTGGTCCCGCCTGACGAGTTCCTGGCCCCGGCCGCGGACGAGGAGAACCCGGCCGAACGGGACGACACACTGCGCCTGCTATTCCTCTGCTGCCACCCCGCGCTCTCGCCAACCTCGCAGGTCGCGATCACGCTGCGAGCCGTCGGCGGCTTGACCACTGCGGAGATCGCCAGCGCGTTCCTGGTGCCGGAGGCCACCATGGGGCAGCGCATCAGCAGAGCGAAGCAACGCATCCGGGTCACGGGCATCCCGTTCCGCATGCCCCGCCAGGAGGAGTGGGACGGACGGCTTCGCGCGGTGCTACGCGTCCTCTACCTGATCTTCAACGAGGGCTACACCGCGACTTCGGGGCCCGACCTCCAGCGCACCGACCTGACCGTCGAGGCGATCCGGCTCACGCGCGCTGTCCACAACCTGCTGCCCGACGACGGCGAGGTGGCGGGCCTGCTGGCGCTGATGCTGCTCACTGACGCCCGGCGTGCAGCGCGCACACTGGCGGACGGGACGCCGGTGCCGCTGGCCGAGCAGGAACGGTCGCGCTGGACCCGGGCGGCTATCGCCGAGGGTGCGGGGCTCCTCACGGAAACGCTGGCGCACGGGCAGGCCGGCCCATACCAGGTGCAGGCGGCGATCGCGGCCGTGCACGACGAGGCGGCGTGCGCCGAGGACACCGACTGGCCACAGATCCTGGGCCTGTATGACGTGCTGGAGCGGCTCACGCCGGGCCCGGTGGTCACGCTGAACCGCGCGGTGGCGGTGGGGATGGTGCACGGCCCGCGGGCCGCCCTGGACCTCCTTGCGAGCGTGGAGGCTGACGGCCGGCTGGAGGGCCGCCACCGTCTGGACGCAGTCCGGGCGCATCTGCTGGAGATGGCCGGCGACCACGGCGCCGCCCGCGCCCACTACGAGGCCGCGGCCCGCCTGACGGGCAGCCTGCCCGAGCGCCGCTACCTGGAGACGCGAGCGGCGCGGCTGGGCGGCGGGTGACCGACGCGCGCTGGAAGGGTCCGACGGCGAGGCGACGCGGGTTGGCCGGCCAGGAGGGTGGTCGGGTGACGTGGCTGTCCGTCAGCCCGAGTCTCGCTGAGAGCTGTCGCGTGGATGCCTTCGACGCCGATGTGTTCATCTACGCCGCCTCGCCACGCCACACCCGCGGGCGCCGGGTGCTCGGCCTGCTTCGTGAGCCTGGCCGAGACCCTGCGATACCGGCCGGGATTGGGTCGGTGCTCCTGCTCCCCGAGCTCCTGAGCAAGCCGACCGGAGAGGGAGTTGAGCATGAGGCAACTGCCCTCGCAGCGGTGCTGGCGAGGCTGGATCTTTTGCCCGTGGACGAGCCACAGCCCGCTTGGCCGTGGGTCTTGGCGCGCTGTACCGGCTGAGGTCCGCAGACGCGGTCCATCTCGCTACAGCCGTCGGTGCCGGCGCCGACCGGTTCATCACGAACAACCAGCGCGACTTCCCGAAGGCGATCGCCGAAGTCGAAGTCGTCTACCCCTTCGAGCTGCCTGAACTCGACATCAGCTGCGACAGAAGCTGATCTCCATCGGCGACGACTTCTGGATCGAGACCGACCAGCGAGCCCGTATACAGGGTCGACGGTACGTCTTGAGAATTCGCGAAACCTTCGCGCTCTAGGACACCAACGGCTCAGAGCTCGCCAGGATAGAGGCCAAGCTCGTTGCATTTCGACCGACGATGACAATCGAGCGTGGCGGGCAAGTTCTTGCGACGGCGAAGAAGGCCCTGTTCACCTTCCTTCGTGAGCATTACTCGGTCGAGGTCGGGGACGGTCAGGTCCTCGAGGCTCGGGGCGACATCACGAATCACGAATACGAGATCCATTCCGACGGAGAGATCGTGGCATCCATCTCGAAGCGCTGGTTCACGCTTCGCGATACGTACGGACGCGGCTGTCGGACCCGGTCAGGACGACGTGCTGCTGCTGGCTGTGGCGGTTTGCATAGACGAGACGTCCTGACGAGCACGCGAGGGCTGAGTGGCTGGACAGTCCTGTCCGGTCGTCACTGATCAATCACGCCACCACCCTGACTGCGTTCACTCAAGCGCGAGGGTGTACGATGACTGCCCGGAGCAGCCAGATGGCAAGGATGACGCCTACGCAACGCGGCGCGTGGCAGGATCCGCCGACCTTTCCGTCGGAGTCGAACCACCGCTAGGCGTGGCGCGGAAACCCGGCGGAGAGACCTGGGCCTCGCGTGATCAAGGTCCAGGGAGTCGCTGACCGCTCCGACACAGCGCAGGGAGGAGCCCGGGCCCGCGGGTCCCGGCGAATTCCCGGGAATCGGTGGACTGCCGCGCCGCAGTGACGGCCGTGTCTCATCCACCCGTTCTCATGAGGCTCTTCTTTGCTCACTCTCCTGCGCCGCAATCGCGGCTTTTCAATCTTCCTGGTCACGCAGTGCGTGTCCAACCTGGGCGACGCCGTTCGCAATGTCGCGGTCCCCCTCTTCTTGCTCCAGCTCACGCATGCTCCCACCCTGGTGGCCGAGCTCGCAGTCCTCGAGGTCGTCCCCTCTCTTGCGCTTCAGCTTCCCTGCGGCGCGCTGGTCGACCGCTGGGACCGTCGTCGCACCCTTCTGCTGGTCGACCTGGGCCGGGGAGTCCTCACACTCCTCATCCCGGCCACGGCTCTGGCGCACGGTCCGGTCGTTGGCGTCCTCTTCGCAACGGCTGTGCCGCTCGGCGCACTCTCGGCCCTGTTCGGCGCGGCGTTTAGCGCGATCACGCCCTCACTGGTCGGTCGCGAGCGCATGGAGCAGGCGTATGGGCTGGTCGAAGGCAGCGAGTCGCTGGCCTGGGTGGCTGGCCCGGTCCTGGCCGGCTTGCTCGTCACCACCATCGGCGGGCCGAACGCGCTCTTGCTCGACGGCGCGTCGTTCTTGTTCTCCGCCCTGGGTCTCGCCGTCATCCGGACACAGCGCGGCGAGCCGGCCGCAGGGCACCGGTCTCTCTGGCACGAGCTGCTGGAGGGCCTTCGGTTCCTGGTGGGCAATCTGACCCTACGCAGGGTCCAGATCTCATGGACCCTGTACGGATCGATCGGCTACGGCGTGGTCATCGGCCTTGTCTTCGTCGGCAGCCGAGGCGGCTCGGTTGGACCCGCCCTCGCCTCGCTGGCCGTCGTGGCCTACGCTGCCGGCTCTCTGGTGGGGACTCTGATCGCGGGCTGGCGGAGGCCGCGTTCGCCGTCGCTGGCGGTTGCGCGATACCTGGCCATACTCGCCCTGGGAGCTCTCCTGGTCGCCACCGGTCCGGACGTTGCGGTGCCGGTGGGAGCCCTTCTGTTCGGGCTCGGCGAGGGCTACTTTCTCGTCACCTTCCTCGCACTCCGGGCCGAGACGACGCCGGACCGGCTGATGGGCCGGGTGAACAGCGCCGGCCGCATTCTCGCCAACGCGGCAAGCGTAGTCGCGGTGATCTGGATGGGACTGGCCCTCCAGTGGCTCGGCGGTCCCGGGGCGTTCGGCCTGCTGACGCTCTTCGCGCTGCTGCTGGCCGGCTGGATGGCCGTAGCCCGCCCGCTATCGTCCTCCGCTCAATGATGTCTGTGCGGCATGGTGAACTGGCAAGCGCGTCTGACCGGTGACCTCGTCTCGCGTGACGCCGATCCTCCCATCATGTGAACATCTATTCGGTTGGGAGCGTGCTGCCGGGTCGCTCTCCTTCCAGCGCGGCCGCGACGGCGCGGCTGAGCCGGAGCAGGGCGTTCGCATCCAAAAGTCGCTGCTCGGTTCCAAACAGTGACCCGAAATGGGGATCCTCGAAGCGTTCGCCTCCCCACTCGCGTGGGCCTTCATAGCGTGGGACGACGTGCAGATGCACCCATCGCTCCTCGTTCATGAGGAATGCGAAGTTGTAGAGGTCGGGCTGGAAGAGGGAGTCAAGTGCTGCGGTGACGCGGCGAAGGTACCGCCGCAGATCGGACCACTCCGCCCCGGTAAGCCGGGTGACGACGGTCTCCTCGCGGTTCAGCACGACCATGCACTTCCCAAGAAGGTTCTGGTTGCGGTTGAGCACCAGACTCCATCGTTTGCCGGCCTCGATGAAGGTGCCCGGGACAACACCGATGGGACCTAGCACCGAGCAGACTTTCTACTCAGTGCTGGACGTCGATGACAAGGCGCGGCGGGCCGCCCAGAATCCACGCGTGGAAGCATGACGCGTTCGACAGGCCGATGCCCCACTCTGCGGAACGACGCCCATAGTTCAGCTGTTCTTGACAGCGCATGGACACGATCCAACGACGCATGGATCGGGATCGTGCCGTGGACCAGGACTGCGGCGGGCGCGGCTTACTCGGCAGCCGTGTTCAGATCCTGAAGGAACTGCACCGCGGTGCGGACTGGCAGCCGATCTGAGAGTTCGAGGAGGTGCCGGTCGCCGGAAACGAGGATGGCCGACGAGCGTGCCGCGAGGGCGAGCAGGTAATCGTCGCCGGGGTCGACCCAACGTAGCGCTCGGTCCTGGGCGTCCGCTACTACCTCGGCCGTGCGACGCAGGGCGCCGATGAAGCGCTCGGCCTCAGAAGGTGTGACGTGAGAGATGAGCTTCGGGTAGGCGAGGGCACGCTGCAGCTCGCTCAGGAGGGCTTCGGAAACGACGAGCTCGAACTCGCCGACCAGCCACCGCGTGAGTAGCTGCGCCGGGGCTCCGCGCCGGGAGAGCAGCGCCGAGATCAGGACGTTGACATCGAGTACGGCGCGCACTCAGCGGCGTGGGCGGGTCGCGTGCTGTGCCTCGACAGCGAGTTCGGTGGCCTCATACTCGGCCATGTCATTGACGGCCCAGAGGCGGTCGAGGACGTCCAGGCCGAGATCTTTGCGGAGAACCTCCTCGATCAGCTCGCTGTCGCCCCGGCCAGTTCGAGCCGCCTTGACCTTGACGGCCCGCAGGACCCGTTCATCGAGAGTAACAGTCGTTCGCACCTTAGGCACGTCAGCATCATAGCATCAAGGCGTCATCGCTTCGTGGCGCAGCTGCGCCAACGGTGCCGCGGAATCAAGGATCCCTTCATACCCGAGTATCAACAGGGCGGTCGGGAGGAAGTGAATCATCGCGGGGTGCCGGGAAACCGCAGCGGTCCGATGCCCTCCCGTTGTGCGATATCGACCAGCCAGGCCGACTCGAGCTGCGAGAAAGGGATGCCATAAATCTTCGGCGCGGTTGCCGGCAGAGTCTCGACCCCGGTGCTGTCCACGAGCCGCAGGAAATGGCCCACGCCGTGGGCGCGGATCAGGTAGTCCACGAAGGAGCCGGCCACAGCGTAGCCGGTGGAGGCGCCCCCGTAGCGCGCGCTCGAGAAGTCGGCGGCCGTGAGCCGGTCCTCGAGCGGCACCAGGAACCCCAACCTCGCCAGCTCGATCACCGGCTGGTCGAGTTCCTGGAGACTGCAGCCCTGGTGGGAGCGGGCCAAGCCCTCGTCGAGGAGCTGCGGCATCGAGTAGGCGGAACGGCGCGTGTACATGAAGCTGTGGGCGATCTCGTGGAGCGCCGTGGCACAGCCGGTCGCGGCGGGCAGGGGCGGGGAGAACACCAACCTTCCGTCCGTGGCGCCGTCGCCGCCGAGACGCTGTCTGATCGTCCCGGCGTCGTCTAGATAAAGGGCGATCCGCTCCGGCGGCTCACTTCCGAGGTCGCGCCGCAGGTCCCGCCACTGTCGTTCGAGCCCCTGGACCTCCCAGTCCGGGAGCGGACGGGAATGGTGAATGACGTAGTGGGTCGTCGTGGTCACTTGCGGTAGATCGGCGTCCAGTTCCGCGGCGATGAACGGGAAGAGGGCCCCGATAAAGGCCCTGTTGGCGAAGTTCCAATCGTTCAGCGTGGCGAGCGTGATGCCGGTGACGGCCATCGGCGCCGACAGCCCGGCCAGTGTCACCAGCGTCAGCGCGAGGAAACGGGTGCGCTGCGGCGAAAAGGCGAGGCCGGTGAGGCCGCCGACGAGCGCGGCAATACCGGCGACGGTCGCCAGAGTCACCGGGGCCGTGTCGCCGAGAAGCGAGGGCAGGTCGGATGGGTGGAAGTACTGCCACGTCGCAACCGCCAGCCAGACGATGGCCGCGGTCAGCGCGACACCGCCGAGCACAGCGGTCAGGAGGTGCCTGCGCGGCCAGCGACGGCGCACGGTGCAACAGTATTCGGCGAGTCCCGCGGTGTTCCACCCAGCCGCCGCCACCAGCACTACTTTGCACTGCAACCCGGGGCGCTTCTCGCCCGACCGGAGCCAGGACGCGCCGCGTCTACTCGCTGACCTGTCGGGCGGTGCGCGCGCGCAGCCCGTCCATCAGCAAGTCGAGCAGCCGCCCGGCCCTCCGCTGATCCGGCGCGCATGTGCGAAGCGCGACGTCAGGGTCCCGAAGTGCCAGCAGCTCGTCGGCCGCGTTGTGCAGGCGTGCCGGCTCGTAGCCGTACGCGGCCTCGACCAGCGCTTCGCGCGTGGGGAAGTGGCGGTACCGATAAGCTTCAATTCGGAGGATCCTCCGCTTTGGCAAAGCGGCAACAGCCAGGGACTGCAGAGGAGAAGGTCATGTCGGGAATCGAAGACAGCAGGAGACTCGATATGCCCGCCGGCAGCGCTCCATTGGCAGGGCACCAGGTGGCCCGCATCGGCTTTGGTGCGATGCAGCTTCCCGGGCCGCACGTGTGGGGACCACCCCCCGACCGGGACATGGCCCTTGCCGTGCTTCGCCGAGCCGTCGAGCTGGGCGTCAACCACATCGACACTGCCCACTACTATGGGGCCCGCGTCTCCAACGAGCTGATCCACGCCGCCCTTCACCCATACCCAGAGGACCTGGTGCTTGTGAGCAAGGTTGGTGCCGAGCGCGACGACCAGGGCGGCTGGATCCCCGCCCAGCGCCCCGAGCAGCTGCGCGCCGGGGTGGAGGCCAACCTCCAGAGCCTGGGAGTGGAGCAGGTGGACGTGGTCAACCTGCGCTTCCTGGATGACGGCCAGGCGCCGCCCGATCAGCGCGTTGACATGGAGAGCCAGCTGGCCGAGATGGCGTCGCTGCGCGACGAGGGCAAGATCGGCGGTATCGGGGTGAGCAACGTCACCATCGACCAGCTCCGGCGGGCGCTGCCCATTGGCATCGCCTGCGTGCAGAACGCCTACAGCCTCCTCGACCGCTCGGGCGAGCCCCTCCTGGACCTGTGCCGGGAGCACGACCTGGCCTGGGTGCCCTACTTCCCCCTCGGCTCGGCGTTCCCGGGTGTGGCCAAGGTGACCGAGCACCCCGCCGTAGTGGCTGCGGCGGCGGCACTATGCGCTACGCCTGCCCAGGTGGGTCTGGCCTGGCTCCTGGCTCACGATCCCCACATCCTGGTGATCCCCGGCACGTCCAGCCTGGCCCACCTGGCTGAGAACATCGCCGCTGCGAGCGTCCACCTCGACCCCCGGACGATGAACGTCCTGAGTGGTCTCGCTGTCCCTCCCGGCTGAATCCTCGGACGGCCCTGACCGCCGACGACGTGGAGGATCGAGGCCGCTGGAAGAATCAGCTCCAACGAGCCCAGGGCCCTAGCCGGAGCGGGTGGCGCCTTCCAGAACGCCGCCAGTCAGGGCGTGACTCTCCCCCGCGCAGTCGGGGGAGTACTGGCGAAGCCGGGGGAGGGGGCGGGGGCAGGTTGTGCGCCAGAAGGTCATACCCTGGCACCGATGGCAACCACCGACACCCCGGTCGCCAGGCAGAGGGGACCCATGAGAGTCGCGAAGCGGCGTTCCACACACGCAGTGCGCGTCGACCACCTCCCCGCCGACCAGAGGGCTGCGAGAGGGAGAGCCGAGCGTGCAGAAGTTCCGCGATCGGTCCACGCCGGTTGGGAGGCGCCGTCCGGCCGCCGGTCTCCCGTCGAGCTGCTGGAGGAGCAGGCCCGATCGCGCGTTCCTGAGCTCGTGCCTATCCGCCATGGCCGCATGCTGGTCTCGCCCTTCACATTCTTCAGGGGCGCCGCCTACTTGATGGCGGCGGATCTGGCGGACCTGCCCCGGACCAGACTGCTCGCACAGCTCTGCGGCGATGTGCACCTCTCCAACTTCGGCGTGTTCGCGGCCCCGGACCGGCGGATGACCTTCAGCGTCAACGATTTCGACGAGACTCTGCCTGGACCGTTCGAGTGGGACGTCAAGCGCCTCGTCGCGAGTTTCGCCGTCGCGGGCCGTGAGCTGGGCTACACCGCCAGGCAGCGAGAGTCCGTCAACCTCGTGGTGATCCGTTCATATCGAGAGGCGATGAGGACCTTCGCGGGGATGCGCACCCTCGACCTCTGGTACGCACGCCTGGACGTCGAAGACATCGGCCCGCGCCTCGCCGCGGAGGTGAGCTCGGCGGCCGTGCGGCGCTTCCAGCGCGGCTTGGCCAGAGCACGTACAAAGGACTCTCTCAAAGCCTTCAGCGAGCTGACCGAGCTCGTCGACGGCGAGGTCCGGATTGCGAGTGACCCTCCGACCGTCGTGCCGGTCGAAGAGGTCGCGGGAGAAGGTGCAGGCCGGGTCAGCGACGCAGTGCACGGCATCCTCCGCTCGTATCGACAGACTCTGGAGGGGGACCGCCGTCATCTACTCGAGCGGTTCCGGTATGTGCACGCGGCGCGAAAGGTGGTCGGCGTCGGGAGCGTGGGGACCCGCGCCTGGATCATCCTTCTCCTGGGCGGTGACGAGGGCGACCCACTCTTTCTCCAGATGAAGGAGGCCGAACCGTCGGTCCTCGAGCCGTTCCTGGGCAGGAGCCGGTTCGCCAAACAGGGGCAGCGGGTCGTGGAGGGCCAGCGCCTGATGCAGGCCGCCAGCGACATTCTGCTCGGCTGGATCAGGACGGCGGGTTTCGATGGCGTGGAGCGCGACTTCTATTTCCGCCAGCTGTGGGACCAGAAGGGAGGGGTCCAGGTCGAGTCGATGAGTCCGCGAACCATGCGCTTCTACGCCCAGCTCTGCGGGTGGACGCTCGCGAAGGCCCATGCTCGTTCGGGAGACGCGATCGCGATCGGGAGCTATCTCGGTGCGAGCGATGCGTTCGACAGTGCCCTCGCCTCCTTCGCCGAGACATACGCAGACCAGAACGAGCGCGACTACGCGGTGTTCAAGCAAGCGGTGAAAAAGGGGCAGCTCCAGGCTCGCACCGGTCTTTAAGCTTTTACGCCCGAACAAGTCCACGCTCTGATGCCGAACAACCCGTCGAGACGCCCCACCGGGCGTCGGTCGGCCGTAACAGGAGGCTGCGATGTCCAGAAACCCAGTCCCACCAGCGCTTTCGAGTGCTCCTGCGCAGCCCGCCGAACAGCCAGGGTCTGACTCGAGCCAACCAGTGCCCGCCGGCGTCGCGCCGGCTGTCCGGGCTCAGCTGCTCGCGACCGAGCACTGGAGCCTGCTCGCCACTCGAAGCACGACTCAGAGCGAAGTCTTGAGCCGAATCAGCACATTTCTCATGCTGGTGTCGTCAAGCATCGTCAGCCTGGCCCTGATCGGGCAGGTCACTCGATTCGACGGCCGGTTCATCACCTTCGCCCTTCTGCTCCTCGGGGCGCTTGTCGTCATCGGCACTCTAGCCCAGATGCGGGTGGGCAACGCGAGCATCGAAGACCTTGCCCATGTAATCGGCATGAACCGTCTCAGGGCGGCCTACGTTGAGCTTGATCCGGCCATCGAGCGCTATCTCGTGACGTCTCCCCACGACGACCACGAGGGTGTGTGGCAGACCTACAACCACCTCCTGGGACCGAACCAGACGTCGAACGTGCTGGCGAGCAGCGGGACCTTCATCACCTTCGTGACATCAGGCCTCGCCGGGGCGTTCGCCGCACTCGTCGCGGTGGCGTTCAACGCACCGGGCCTGATCGTCGGCGTGGTGACGGCGGCGGGCGGTCTGTCCTTTCTTGCCATCCAGCTGGTGCTCGGAATGCGGCACTACAAACGGATCCGAGGACGTTCCGTGCTCTTTCCAGCGCCGGACACCGAAAGCCACCACGATTCGGAGAGCTGACGCACCTGCAATCGGGTCGCGCGATGCCGGCCCCGGCAAAGGATCCAGCAGGCCTCGGACTCATGGCACGATGTTGCCAGGTATGGCTCTCAACGTATTCGAGGTCGTGATCGGAGCGCTGATCGTGATCTCGGTCCTGCTCGACCTCTTTCAGGCGATCGTGACGCCACGTCCGGTGGGTGGGAGGTTGCGGATCAGCCGCTTCTTTCTGGGCTGGTCGTGGTCCGGATGCCGCTGGCTGTCTTACCGGATCACCGACGTTCGTCGCCGCGAGGCTCTGCTCGGCAGCTTTGGGCCGTTCTCGGTGATAGCCACGCTGCTGCTGTGGGTCCTGCTCCTGATGGTCGGGTACGGGTTCGTGCTGGACGCGCTGAGGGACGAGGTCCGACCTCCTGTGCCCGGGCTCGGAACCTCCATCTACTTCGCCGGTACCTCCATGTTGACGATCGGCTTCGGCGACTACGTCGCCACACACGCCCCCGCGCGGTTTGTGACGCTCGCGGCGGGAGGCACGGGACTCGGCGTCTTCGCCCTCGTGATCACCTTCCTGTTCAGCCTGTTCGGGGCTTTCCAGCGCCGGGAGGTCGCGGTCGTTGCACTGGAGGCAGGCGCCAGCGCTCCTCCCTCCGGCGTCACTTTGCTTGAAACCTACGGCCACGCCGGCATCCGGGACGACCTGGCTCACGTCTTTCAGCGCTGGCAGGAGTGGTCGGCAGAGGTCCTCGACTCACATCTCGCGTTTCCTCAGCTTGCTTACTTCCGTTCTAGCCACGACAACGACTCCTGGATCAGCTCTCTGGGCGCGATCATGGACGCGGCCACCCTGGTGCTGACGACGATCGACGACGGTCCGATAGGCTGGGCCAAGCTCGCCCGGGCGGTCGGGGGCCACTGCATAGAGGACCTGGTGCTGTACTTCCGCCTGCCCGACCAGCGGCTGGTCGGCGTCGAGATCGAGGAGTTTCGGGAAGCGCGCGCGAGGTTGGAGCGCGCGGGCTGGCGCCTGCGCCCAGAACCCGAGTCCTGGGCGGCGTTCCAGCGGCTTCGCTCGGAGTACGCTGGGCGCATCAACGCCCTGGCTGGCTACTGGGCGTCTCCCCCGGCGCAGTGGATCGGGGACCGCTCACCGCTAAAGCACCCCGTGCCATACCACAACAGCCCTTGACGCTCATCCGGACGCGAGCCCGGGAAGGGTGCCCGCCCCGGTCCCTCGGCACGCTGCGGCCTTTTGTAATCTCTCCACAAGCTTGGCTGGTGACACCGTAGGCGCCACAGGCGTGGCTCCGACCTTCGATCTCGTTCAGCGCACCGAACTATCAGGCGCTGCTCCCCTGGCGCCGGGCGTTCGGGCGCTGGCGGCCGTCTCCGGCGGTCCCGACTCGACGGCGCTCCTGGTCTGGCTCCTGGAGTCCGGGGTCGGCGTGACGGCGGCCCACTTCGACCACGTCCTGCGACCGGACTCAGCGCGGGATGCCGAGCATGTGGCCCGGCTCTGTGCCCGTCTGGGCGTGCCCCTGATCCAGGGCCGCCGGGCCGGGCAGCTTCCCAGCGGCTCCCTGCAGGCAGCCGCCCGCGCCCTTCGCTACGAGTTCCTGGAGCGAGCTCGCTGCGAGACCGGATGTGACGTCGTCTGCTTCGGGCACACGGCCGATGACGTCGTGGAGGGCGCGGTCATGCATCTGCTCCGGGGGAGCGCACTGGCCGGGCTGCGGGGCATGCCACAACGGCGAGGACCCCACTTCCGCCCGCTTCTGAACGTCTGGCGAGCCGACGTCGACGCATACCTGGCCGTCCGGGCGATCGAGCCGCTCCACGACCCTTCGAACGCCGACATCTGGCGCTTCGCGCGCGCGCGCGCCCGCCATGTCCTGTTGCCACGCCTGGAGCGGGACCGCCCTGGCCTGTCCCGGCGCATCCGCGCCGCGGCCGAGACGGCGGCCCGCCTGCAGGACCAGCTCGAGGCCGGCGCCCGAGGTCTCATTCACGACGGCGCCGCCTTCCGCGACGAGCTGAGGGCGGCGCCGCGGGCCGTCCGGCTCGAGGTCTATCGTCAGCTCTACGGCCGCCTCCCCGCGCTCACGCGGCGCCACCTCGAGGCCATCGACGCGCTTGCCCTGGGAGGCGCGACCGGAACGGGCCTCGACCTGCCGGGCAAACTGCGCCTGCACGTGCAACCCGACCGGGTATCGGTTGATGTGGCAACTCTGCCCCAGCCGGCGGCTCCGCGGCTGGGGGTCCGAGCCTGTCCCGGCTGTGCCGACCCGGGTGCCGCCCACCTACGGCCCGGTATGGACCTGAGCGTCGGCTACCGGCGACCTGGGCTCCGCATGCGCCCCCTCGGTGCTCCCGGCAGCCGGAAGCTCCAGGACGTGCTGACGGATGCCAAGGTGCCGCGGCACCTGCGTGATCGCCTGCCGCTTGTCTTCGCTGACGGCCGCCTGGCCTGGGTGCCTGGGATCGCGGTGGACGGCGACTGCGCGGCTTCCGGGGGCGGGGACGCCGTGCACGTCACCATCGAGTTGGGGCCGGAATTCCCGGTGGTACTATCAGGTTCACTACAGCCGAGGAGTCTCGTCACTTGAGCCGTATCCCGCGGTCCAGCCTGTTTTATTTCGTCCTGATCGTCCTTCTGGGATTCGTGTTCTGGTTCACGTGGCAGCAGTTCGAGACTGGTTCCAAGGGCCCGACCTGGTCGTATTCGCAGCTGGTCAACAATGCGCAGACAGGGCGGGTGAAGTCGATCGACATCAAGGGCAACGACGCCGTTGCCGTCGACAAGGATGGGGTCGCGCACGACGTCCACCTGCCTGACGACACGGCGCCCCTGGCCGACAGCCTGCAAAAGGACGGCGTCGACGTGAAACTGTCGCAGGCAAGCGGCGGCACCTACTGGCTCAGCGTGCTGCTGCCAAACCTGATCCTGCTGCTTCTGATCGGCGGGTTCATGTACTACATCCTTCGCCAGACGCAGAGCGGCAACAACCAGGCCATGTCCTTCGGGCGCAGCCGCGCCCGCATGATCGCGGGCGACAAGCCCCAGGTCACCTTCGCCGACGTGGCCGGGGTGGACGAAGCCAAGCAGGAGCTGACCGAGGTGGTCGAGTTCCTGAAGTACCCGGAGAAGTTCGTGGCGCTGGGGGCTCGGATCCCGAAGGGGGTGCTGATGGTGGGGCCGCCCGGCACCGGCAAGACCCTGCTCTCGAAGGCGGTGGCCGGTGAGGCCGGGGTGCCGTTCTTCAACATCTCAGGCTCGGAGTTCGTGGAGATGTTCGTGGGCGTCGGTGCCAGCCGTGTGCGCGACCTCTTCGACCAGGCCAAGAAGAACAGCCCCTGCATAGTCTTCGTGGACGAGATCGACGCCGTGGGCCGCCAGCGTGGCGCCGGCCTGGGCGGTGGTCACGACGAGCGGGAGCAGACGCTGAATCAGCTCCTGGTGGAGATGGACGGCTTCGACACCAACACCCACGTGATCGTGGTCGCGGCCACCAACCGGCCGGATGTGCTCGACCCGGCCCTGCTCCGGCCGGGACGCTTCGACCGTCATGTGACTCTGGACCAGCCTGACATCCGGGGCCGCCGTCAGATCCTGGACGTGCACGCCCGCAACAAGCCGCTGGAGGCGGCGGTGAACCTGGACGTGCTGGCGCGGCAGACGGTGGGCTTCAGCGGCGCCGACCTGGCCAACCTGATCAACGAGGCCGCCATCCTGGCCGCACGAGCCAACCGCAAGGTGATCGGGATGGAGGAGATGGAGGAGGCGATCGCCCGGGTGATCGCAGGCCCGGAGAAGAAGAGCCGCCGGATCTCTGAGCGCGAGAAGGAGGTGATCGCCTATCACGAGGTCGGGCACGCCCTGGTGATGAAGGCGCTCCCGCTCTCCGACCCCGTCCACAAGGTCTCCATCGTCAGCCGGGGCATGGCACTCGGCTGGACGCTGAGCCTCCCCGAAGAGGACAGGTACCTGGTCAGCAAGGAAGAGCTCAAGCAGCAGATCGCCGGCATCATGGGCGGCCGGGCGGCCGAGGAGATCGTCTTCGGCGACGTGACCAGCGGCGCCGAGAACGACATCCAGCGGGCGACACAGATGGCCCGCAGGATG
>DATFWQ010000350.1:0-22172 GCA_035259145.1 Candidatus Dormiibacterota bacterium
AGCGTGCGATCGCGGTTGCTCTGGACCTGCTCCGACGGCACCCGCCGCACCGGCCACGACCGACCGACAGGCCGCGCCTGGCCGCCCCCCGCCTGGGCCCCAGGCCCCAGAGGGTGGAGACGCCCACTTAACCGGACTCTCCCCCGCGAAGTCGGGGGAGTACCCGGCGAAGCCGGGGGAGGGGGATGGACGGAGCAGACGGAGCAGTCTCTCCCCCGCGAAGTCGGGGGAGTACCCGGCGAAGCCGGGGGAGGGGGGATGGACGGAGCAAACGGAGCAGTCTCTCCCCCGCGAAGTCGGGGGAGTACCCGGCGAAGCCGGGGGAGGGGGGATGGACGAAGCAGACGGAGCAGTCTCTCCCCACGCGAAGTCGGCCCGCGAAGTCGGGGGAGTACCCGGCGAAGCCGGGGGAGGGGGTCGACGCCTCATCACCGGCTGGCGCCGTCCAGCTCCACCTCCACCCGTGCCTCGTAGGCGGCCGCGCCCGCAGGGAAGACGCTTGCCGCGGCGTCGGGCACTGTGCGCGCGCCGCTCGTGAGCCGGTTCATCCCCTCCCAGCCGTCGTGCATCCAGACGACCCCGGCGGGCACGCGGTCGGTCACGTGCGCCGTCACCACTACGGCGCCGCGGTCGTTGCGCATCCGGATCGGTGCGCGATCGCCCACGCCCCGGGCCGCCGCATCGTCTGGATTGATCCAGAGCCGCGGCTCGGGGTCGGCCCTGGCCAGTGCAGGCAGGGCCCGGCCGTGGTCGTAGAAACCGTGAAAGTGCGTGATAGCGCGACCCTGGGTCAGCACCAGCGGATAGCTGCGGGCCGCGGCCGACGTCCGGTGGTTCTCCGCCGGCCGTTCGTAGACCGGAAGGGCGGGCAGGCCGAGGCTTGCCGCGGTCTCCGACACGAATTCGACTCGACCAGAAGGTGTGGCGAAGCGATGGTCTGGGTGGCCGACGTGAGAGACGGCCAGGGGGATGTATGGCTGATCATCGCGCAGCTCCGACGCCTTGGCGTGGCGGGTCGCGTCGTGGTCGAAGATGGCGTCGAGCAGGCCGTCGGCGGACTCCCACGGGAAGAAGTCCATCACGCCGAGGCGGGTGGCGAGTTGGTCGAGCACCCACCAGAGTGGGCGGGCATCTCCTCGCGCGCCGATCGCCTGGTCCATCAGGTAGAGGTGGGTGTTGGTCGTCTTGAACCCTGTCTCCTCCAGCCACGACGTCCCTGGGAGCACGACGTCTGCACAGCGCCTGATGGTCTCGTTCATGAAGAGGTCGAAGGCGGCTACGAGGGGCATCCGGCCCAGCGCACGCTCCAACCGCGCGCTGTCGGCAAATGAGGAGACCATGTTCGTGCCGAGGAGCACGAGGACCTCGATCCTCCCCTCCAGGGCCTCCTGGATGGTGCTCATCTCGCTGACGACTTCATGGGTGGCGAACTCGGCAGGACGCGGCGGGACCACGCTGCTGAGGCCGGCGCCATGAGAAGGACCGGAGTGTCGGGGCCCCATACCGGCGCCGGGGCAGCCGATACTGCCGGTGAGCGCCGGCAGACAGCCGATGGCGCGAGAGGCATGCCAGCCCGTACCGCTCTTCAGCATCGAGCTGCCCCCGACCAGGATCATCGCCCTCCTGCTACCTGCAAAGGTTCGCGCCAGGTCCCGGATGCGCGGCGCAGGGACGCCGGTCTCGGCCTCGGCCCACTCTGGCGTGTGCAGGCGCGCGTGCCCCGCCAGGTCCTCGAAGCCGACTGTATGACGCTCTATGAACTCGCGGTCGTAGAGGGTCTCGGCGACGATGACGTGCATCATCGCCAGTGCGAGCGCCGCGTCGGTGCCGGGACGGACGATGAAGGTCTCGTCGGCCTGCCCGAAGGCTTCGGTGCGGCGGACGTCGATCGCGATCACGCGGGCACCCCGGCGGCGGGCGGCGTTAAGGCGTGGGCCCGTGTTGGGCTGGCTCGCCAGGTTGGCGCCCCAGAGCAGTATCAGCTCGGCGTTTGAGGCCATGTCGTCCATCGAGTTGACCTCGGTCACACCGGTGAGCGAGAAGCCGAAGCCGCCCAGGCCCCAGCAGACGATGGCGGGATGCCACCACTGGGTGCCGGCGAGGTGGGCAAACCGCGCCGAGAGGGGGCCGCCCAGGCCATTGACGAACACTCCGTGACCGGCCCAGACCGCGGTCGCGGCCGGACCAGCCCGATGGATGGCGCCGGCGATTCGGTCCAGGGCCTCGTCCCACAAGGCGTCACGCCAGGCGTCAGCCGCTCGGTGGTCGCGGAGGCGAGGCCGGAGAATTCGGTGGGGGTTGTCGACGATCTCCCGGGCGGCGCGGCCGCGGACGCAGAGGAAGCCGCAGCTGTCGGGGTTGTCACGGTCACCGCGGATGGCGACCACACGGTCGTCTTCGATCTCGACCACCATGCCGCAGTAGGTGGGATGGCAGTTCATTGGGCACATGGTGCGGACGGTGCGCCGGCTCATCGTGCCGCTCATGATGCGCCTCAAACTGGGACCAGCCGCGGCCGATCGGATAGAGCTCCGGCACGGGCGAGGGGCCACCAGCGGAACAGCACCCTGCCGACGATCTGGTCGCGCGAGAAGAGACCGTAGCGACGGGAGTCCGTGGATGCGTCACGATTGTCCCCGAGCAGCACGAAGCGGTCCCGCGGCAGGAGCAGGGGCTGGGGCGCTGGGGTCACGGCGAGCCCCCGGCTGTCGCAGCAGAACTCTTTGCGCGTCCACGAGGTGCCCGTGTAGGGCTCCTCCAGACGCTGCCAGGGCCCCTTGCCCCCCGGCTCGACCAGGACGACCGGTACCGGCCCGGCGCCGTCGATCTCGACTGCGTCACCTGGGACCGCGATGACCCGCTTGACGAAGGCGCTGCCGCCGGGCTCCGCGGCGAGGACGATGTCGCCGCGCTCGGGCGGCCTGTAGTGCACCCCCACCTTGTCGACCAGAAGGGCGTCGCCGTCCTGGAGGGTGGGCGCCATGCTTATACCGTCAACGCGAGCATTGAAGATCGCGAGGACGAAAGACAGGACCGCGACCACCATGGCCGCCACCACGAGAATGTCCCGAAAGCGTCGGATCAGCAGCTGACCGCCGTAACGCTAGTGCTTTGCGCCAGGAGCTGGCTGCCAAGGCCGCCGAGCGCGATCATGCTGAGCGCGTTGAAGGTCCCAGCTCCCGAGCTCAGTGGGGGCGAGGATGGGGGTGCTGTCGGCGTGTAGGCGACGACGGTCCCACCCACGCTGGCGGTGAACCACGTCAGCTCGAGTGTGAAGTTGCTGGTGGCATGAGCCCAGCTCTGGGACGTCCTGAGTTGAGAGTGACCTGAGCAGGGCATCCGCACGACCATGTCGGTGAAGGTTGCGTCGGCCATCGAGAACTCCATCACTGGAACCGGCCCGGATTGCGTTGCGAGGGTTTTGTTTCCCGCATAGATGAAGCCGCTGACCTGGAGGGCCGAACTTGTGATGTTGATCGGCGACCGAGTGTTGGGGGCCGTGGGCAATACCGTCGGGGTGGGAGATGGGGGCGGCGTCGTGGACGGGGCAGGAGTGGGGGTTGCCTGCGGGCTCGCGCTTGGTGTGGGAGACGGAGCGCTCGAAGTGGGCGAGGGCGTCGGGCTGCCAATCGGCACTGCGCTGGGCGTACCACCGTCAGTTGGAGACGGCGTTAGGGCGGTGGCGACGGCACCTGGCCCGAGCGCGAATGCCGTCGCCATGGGGGCGGCAGCCAGCAGCCCGACGGTCAGTACAGTAAGGGCCGAGATTCCTTCGACGACCGGCAGAGCAAGTGCGGGAATGCGCCGCCCACGCATGGCGCGCGTCGGCCGCTAGGTCTTTTTCGCCTGGATCGGCGTCCAGGCGAAGCCGAGCGCTCCGCCGAGCGTACCCAGCACGAGGCCGATCACGAAGCCGCCGTAATCAGACGTGATCAGCGAGACCATCGAGAAGGCTGCCGCCAGGACCCCGACCAGCTGGCGTAGGTGAGGTGCGAACCAGAGGAAGAGCCCCATCACCGCCACCAGGGCCCCCATCAGGATCCCGAGCCATACCGTCGAACCCGATATCAGGATGACCTTTACTGCCGTAGTAGGCCCGTAGGCGATTATCAGACCGCCCAGGATGCACCAGAACCCGCCCCAGAACGGCCGTGTCCGGCGCCAACCGCGAAAGGCGGCTCTGAGCCGCCCGAGCCGAGACGACCAGTCGCTTCCATGACGGCCAACCGAATTGATGGAGATGCGCGGGCCGGCGTCGCTCATCTGGCGGGGCAATGGGAAGGTGCCGGGTGGCACCCTCCCATATAGTCGATCGTCAGCACGGCGCTCCGAAAGAGATGGACAGGTTGGGCAGCGTGAAGTTGCCGGCCGAGGTGGCGTTCGCCACCTGCCGGAGGCCGGTCAGCGAGGCGGCCGTAGCGGTCTGGCCGAAGGTCCCGGTCGGAACCGGACCGGTGTTCACATTCGGGCCTGAGCCGCGCGCGATGGGCATCGTAAGGGCCGGGTTTGTGAACGTGCCCATGTCCTGGCCGATGTTGATGTTGGTGAAGCTGCCTCCTGTTGAACTCAGCGAAGTGGCATCAACGACCAGGTTGGTCGCCGTCACCGGGCTGCCCGCAACGTTCCCGGCGGTGGTCCGCAGCGTGAGAGGGCCCACCGACACCGACTGGCACAGGTTGACCAGCGTCGCATGGGGAACGATCGTCTCGAACTGCGGAACGGGCGTGCCGTTGCCCGCGAAGTCCGCCACGCCGAACTGATACAGGCCGATCCCGTTGGTATCGACGGCGCCGGTGGTAAGGCTGTCGGCGGTGACCGTCAGCCCGACACCCGACACCGCGAACGAGACGGCCAGCATGCCGGTCGCCGCGAGGATGAAGAGTCCCGCGATCATGGCGTACACCGGTACCAGCACAAGGGGAACTCGACGCCACCGGGTCTTGCCGACGAGCTTCGGGGCGTCCGATTCTGTCATGTGCACACCTCCCTGCAAATCGCCCTCAGGTCAGCAGGCGGCGCGAGCGGCCATGACGAGACCGAGCTGATGCGCATGCGTCCGGTGCCAGCCAGGCGAGCCAGGGCATGCCACCAGAGCAATTGCTCCCTCCTCGAGGAGTTCCCTCAGTGCCGCCCCCCACAGGGCGCTACTCGAGTGGAAGTTTGGTACTTTGACGTACTGAAGTCAACTGCCCTGGACCCAACCAGGTGCGAGGCGCCTCAACCGGTACCACCAGGTCTCGACCCGGTCGGTACCTCGGGTGGCTTCGACCAGGTCCCAGCCTCGGAACCGCTGCCTGAGCTCGTCAGCCGTCACGCCGCGAGGTCCGGGGCGCGTAGCGCCGGGGACGAACCCGAACATCAGCATGGTCGCCTCGCCGGCGGCAGCCGCCGTCACGCCTGCCACGTACGCATCCCTGTGCTCAGCGGGGATGGTATGGAAGCAGCCGAGGTCCAGAAACAGGCTGTGGCCGCCGCCCACACCGAGCTCGTCCAGCCGCGTGACGTCGCCTCTTATGAATCGCGGCGAGACCTTCGCGGCTGCGGCCCTCTCGCGGGCGCGGCGAAGTGCGCGGGCCACCAGGTCGACTCCCGTCGCCTCCCAGCCGTGCTGCGCCAGGTAGACCACGTTGGTTCCGGCACCGCAGCCCAGGTCCAGTGCCCGGCCTGGCGGCAGGGGTTCCGGTCCCTCGACGACCAGGGTCAGCTCGGGTGCTGGGACGCCCGAGTCCCAGGGCTTGAACCCGATCAGATAAGCGACCTGCCACCAGAAACTCATCCACTCATCCTGAGCCAGCCACCCGGCAGTGCGCCCAACGATTGCAGAAGCGGGCTTCCGGACGCGGCCGGCGAAGGGACCAGCCAGACTTCGTCTCCTCGGCGTGCCAGGCGGCCGTCGAGCTCCGCCAGCAGGTAGGCCGCAGCGCGCGGCTCGGGCAGGATGACCGCATCCACCAGATCCGGGGTCGCTATGCCAAGCCTTGCACAAGCGGCGGGAAAGACCTCGGCGAACAGGCCGGGCGGCACACTCGGCCACGGGTCGCCCATCGCCACCTGCAGGAGCGTGGCCAGGGCCGAGGCTCGCGTGGCGTGGGGCTCGGGAGCGACCCAGAGCGCCCTCTCGTGCTGCAGCCCGGCGAGCAGGTCGCGGGCGCGGCTCGACCCGCTCTCGGGTGTCAGCACGACCCACGTCCGGCCTCGGTCCAGACGCGCCTGGTATAGGTCGGCATACACGATGCGGCCCGGCTGCTCGCCGGCCGCCGCGGTCAGCCAGGCCAGTAGTCCGTCGACGTGCTGACCGTATCCCGGCCGCTGCTGGTCCTGGTCCCACGCCTGGGTCGATCGCTTCACACGGCCCTCGTGGATCACCGCGACCGGGAGTCCCAGCCGGGGCGACCCCAGGCTCACGCAGGCGCCGGTGGTTCCGGGTCCGGTGGTACCTGGCGGGAGGGCGCTTGCGCCCAGGGCATCGGCGACCATCTGGACGTAACCCCAGCCCCAGCCCGATCGGCGGAGCGGGTGGCGGTGGCTGCTAACCGGTGCCGAGGCTCGCGCGGGCGCCGCCCACTCGACCGAGAACGTTGGGCCGGGACTCACCCGCAGAGAGACCCGTTGGATGCCCTCGTGGACCTGCGCGTTCACGGCAAACTGGACGAGCGCCAGCGCGATGGCGGCAGGGCCAGGCACCGTCACGCTCGGGAGCGGACCAACGATCTGGACGCCGAGGCCCTGCGCTCGCGCGCGAATGGCGGCCACCGCCAGTGCCAGGACGTGCTCGGGTGTCCCGGTGGACCCGCTAGCCGGCGGGATGCCGGCGACCAGCTCCAGACCGGCCGTCAGAACTGCCATCTGCATGCCGTCTTCACCGCCGAGTCCGGCCGCGGCGCATCGCAGCTCGGCCAGTAGACGGTCCATCAGGAGGTGCAGCTCCGGCGTTGCGCTGTCCGGGGCGACCAGCAGGTGCCCCTGACCGGCGTGGAAGGAGACCGTCCCCGGGCACCTCCCGGCCCACTCGGGGGTCTTGGCCACGTCACGCCCCTCCAGGTCGACGAGCGCGGCCGGCAGCGGCAGCGCCGGTACCTCGCCGGGTTCCAGCCTCATGACGCGGCCGGCCCTCGAACGGCGACCTGGTAGTGGCGTCCGCCGAGGGCTCGAACCAGGACCGGTGAGCCGAGCTCATCGAGCCACTGCTGGAATCTGCGGGCGGCCCTGGCTTCGCTTGCGCGAAGCACGACGCTGCGGTTGGCCCGCTTCGCCGTCAGGAGCGCGACCGCGACGCGGTGGCTCATAGTCCTGCCGCTGGGCAGGTGCACGACCACACCACCCCTTACCGCGACGTCCCCGACGTTCCCGCCGAGCAGGCCCTCGATCCGGCTCAACAGCCGATCGAAGCCGTGACGTTTGGACTGGAAGAGGGCGTGCGGATGGCTGAGGTACACGCCGGCCTGTGCGTCGATGGTCTCCACCCCTGCCGAATAGACGAGCGGGATGCAGTTGAAATGGTGCGAGTGGAGCCGGCGCAGCACCTCATGGACGCTGCGGCCACGCTCGCTCGCGGGCGCGCGCGACATCTCGAGGTCGATCACCGCCAGCAGCGGGTCGTGGTTCTCAAGGCGCGCGAGTGCCTGGCGGGGCCCCGAGGTGCTGATCGGCTCAAGCCCAGCGTCCCGGACCACCCCGGCCAGCGCCTGAAGCTCCTCGAGGTCGTCCTCGAGGAGCAGCGCCTCAGGCGGCGCTACCATCGGCAAAGTCCTCCGCCTCAGCCAGCCTGATCCGGCCGCCCGCGCAGCGCACCTGTAGGGGCAGCCCGAGTCGCCCGATCAGGGCGCTCATGCGCCTGGCGGGCTCCCGTGCGGTCCGCCCCACGAGCTCGATGCCATCCGGGTGCGTACTCAGGAGTGCCTCCAGCTCGCCCACGCGCGAGACGAACGAGCCGTCAGGCAGGCGCAGTCCCCCACCTGGTGCCAGGCGTAGGCCACGGAGGCGCACGCCCAGCGCCTGCTGGAGGTCGGTCGATATGGCTTGCCAGCTCGGTCGAATCAGCGGACGGACGGGCAGGCGGTCAGGAGCAGGACCAACCCAGCGGCAGCTGAACAGCGTCCCTGCGAGGTGGGCGAGATCGGGTGCCGGCTGGGCGCCGGTGCCGGCGACCGACCAGGGCAAGGCCATGGCGACATGGGCTCCGAACTCGCTCGGGCGCGCCCATTCGACGCTGACGAGCTCCGGGTCCAGGCTGTCTCGGATGAACGCCCAGGGATGCGGCCGTTCGGACAGCACCAACACGGTGCGGATAGCGCCGCGCATGTCCTCGGGTAATGATCGTCAAAGTGCAGCCGCGGCGCAGCGCGACCCTGTCGCGCCGCAGCACTGCCCGATCGGTTCGGCGAAAACGGGGTGCATTGTCCGTTTTTTGTCCGCTGCGGCCCTCTAGCCTCGATTCATGGCAGTGAACACGGTTCCGCTGTCGGCCATGACAGCCATCGGCGGCGACGGCCTCACGGGCGGCCGGCTGGGTCCGTACCGCGTTCTCGAAGCCCTGGCCGCCGGGGCATATGCAACCGTCTATCGCGTCATCCACGAGGTGATGGGGGTAGAGCGGGCGGTCAAGATCCTGCGACCGCCCGCTGCCCGATGGCCCGAGCAGCAGGATCGCTTCCTTCGGGAGGCGCGCATCGCAGCCCGGCTCAGGCATCCCAACGTCGTCGGCGTGTTCGACTGCACCAGCGCACCCGACGGGACGCCCTACCTGGTCATGGATTACGTGGCTGGCCGCAGCCTCGCCGACCGTCTGCGCGAGGGCGTACCACCGGCCTGCGAGACGCTGCGGATAGCCGGCCAGCTGGCCGCAGCCCTCGATTATGCACACGGCCGGGGCGTGGTCCACCGCGACGTCAAGCCGGCCAACGTGCTGCTGGGCGACGACGGAAGCGTCCGCCTGGCGGACTTCGGCATCGCATGTTTGGGGTCGGACCAGCACGAGGGCCGGTCGTTCGCCGGGCTGGGCACGGCCGCCTACATGGCGCCCGAGCAGCGCCTGGGGCAGCTCGCCGCCGAGGGGGCGTACACCGATGTCTACGGACTCGCCGTCGTCCTGTTCGAGATGTTGACCGGGCGCACGCCCTTCGGCGCCGGGGCCGCCGGCGCCCCAAACGGTCTGAGCGGCGCGAACCTGACGCCGCGCGCCGTGAATCCGTATCTTCCGGAGGCCGTGGACCGGTCCCTGGCCAGCGGGTTGGCCAGGGACCCCGGCCGGCGCCCGGCCAGCGCCGGCGCCCTGGTTGCCGAGCTGGCCGCCGCTCTCAGTGACCTTCCTGCAATCGCGAACGACGCGGTGCCGAGGTCGGGTGTCGCACCGGCCGACGGAGGCGCCCAGCCGACCTCGTTGCCGCCCCTGCCTCGGGAGGTGCCTCCGCCGTCCCGGTGCGAGGCACCTTCCATCAGGCGGTGGCGGCTGAATCCTTTTGCTCACGAGGCGAGATGACGCGCTCGGGGGAGCAGCTCGACCTGCTGCTCATCGTGCGAACTCCCGCGGGCGACCGGCGAGCAGTCAGCGTCCGGATCGCCCCTGACCGCCCGTCTGGGGAGCTGGTGGAGCGCCTCGCAGACCACCTGGGCATGGCGGAGCCTTCGCTGAGGCTGCACGTGCCTGGCCGCCGGGTTGCGGTCAGCAGGTCGGCGGAGGTCGGTGGGCTTGGCTTGAGGATGGGGGACGAGCTGTGGCTGCTTCGGGCGGGCGATCATCAGCCTCCCGGCCCATCCAGACCTGCCAGCCCCTGGGAACTGGTCGTCGTCAGCGGGCCGCACGCAGGTCGAAGGTTTCCGCTGCGTCTCGGCGAACAGATCCTGGGTCGTGGCGTGAAGGCTGACCTCAGGCTTCCCGACGAGGCCGTCTCGCGCTCCCACCTGCTGCTCTCGGTCAGCGCCGAGTCGGTGACGCTGTCGCCGGGCGGTCCCAAAACCTGCGCCTACCTGGATGGGCGGCCGGTAGCTCGCGGTCACGGCGCTGCGGCAGACGAGGTGTATGAGGTCGGGCATGCACTGGTGGCCGTTCGGGCCGCAGAGGGCGTGAGACCGCGACCGGAGACGATGTCAAGCGGAAGAGTCCAGTTCAACCGGCCGCCTGCAGCACGACGTGTCGAGCCCGCGCTGGACTTCAAGCTTCCGGCTGCGCCTGCCGACTCCACCCGCCTGCGCGTTCCGATTGGCGCGGTGCTGACGCCCCTGCTCGTCGGCGCTGCGATCTGGCTCGCGACCCGCAACGTGTTCGGCCTGCTCTTTGCCCTGGCGACGCCATTGATGGCCGTTGCGCCTGTTCTGGATGACCTGCTCGTCGGCAGGTGGCAGAGGCGCCGCCAGGCTCTTCGTTACCGGAACCTCCTCGCCGAGTCCTGCTCGGCACTCGAGAGGCTTCGAGCGCGAGAGGCGCGGGCGATCACTGAGCAGGCCCCTGACGCCCCCGAGCTGGAGGCTCGCGCCAGACTCGTCCTGCCCGCGCTCTGGGAGCGGAGGCCGGATCGGCCTGGCTTCCTCCGTCTCCGCCTGGGTTGGGGCGATTTGCCGTCACTCGCGAGAGTGGAGGTGCCGGACGGCGGCCGGACGGACCTCCGCGAGGAGGCTGCCGCCACCGCGCTGAAGACTGCCGTCCTGGCCGCCGTCCCGGTGACGGCAGACCTGTCGGACGCCGGCTGGCTGGGTCTGGCTGGGACCCCCGAGGCGGTCGACAGCGCCGCCAGATGGTTGATTGTCCAGGCCGCCGCCCTCCACAGTCCACATGAACTGGCCCTGGCCGCGTTCTTGTCCCGCCGTGCCGCCGAAGACTGGCAGTGGCTGCGCTGGCTGCCTCACGTCCGACAACCAGCACTGAACGCTGGCGCGCCCCTGGTGGCGGTGGCGCCGGAGGCCCAGCGGCGGCTGGCGCTTGCCCTGCAGGCGCGGCCCGCCCGGGGCGACCCCGGGCACCAGTCAGGCCAGCCGACCCTGGTTGTGCTGGTTCACGAGGACGCAGCCATCGGGCGGGCGGCGCTCGCCGGGCTGATGCAGCCGGACGCTCCACGTGGGGCGGTGGTGTGGGCCGGCTCTAGTGCTCACCTGCTGCCGGAGGCGTGCCGCGCCGTCGCTGAGATCGGCCGCGCCGGAACCGAGCTGCGACTCACGCTGCTGAACACTGGGACTGAGCTGGTCGGCATCCCAGACCTGGTGGACGTGGATTTCGCGGACCGGGTGGCACGTTCGCTGTCCGGGATCGAACCGGTGGGAACGCCGGCGGCGGCGAACCCGCTTCCGGGCGCTGTCGGGGTTGTCGAGTGCCTCGATCTCCGGCCCGGCGAGGTACTGGAAGGCGCCATTCGACGATGGTGGTCGGCAGAGCAGGGCGATCTGGCCGCACCCGTCGGAGTTGCCGCCGCGGGCGTGCTCACAGTTGACCTGCGCGAGCAGGGGCCGCACGCGCTTGTTGGCGGAACCTCCGGCTCGGGCAAGAGCGAGTTCCTGCGCGCGTGGGTCACAGCGCTCGCTGCTCGCCATTCGCCACGGCGTCTGAACTTTCTCCTGGTTGACTTCAAAGGCGGGACCGCATTCCAGGACTGCGCCCGGCTTCCCCATGTAGTCGGCGTGGTCACGGACCTGAGCGATCATCTGCTTGGGCGAATACAGCAGTCCCTTCTGGCCGAGCTGAAGCGACGAGAAGCGGAGATGGCGCGGTTTGGACATAAGGAGTTCGTGGACTTCGCTTGGCTGCAGCCCGACGACGCCTCCCCCGTGCTCGTGGTCGTCTTCGACGAGTTCGAGCAGCTGCTGGCCGAGCACCCAGGGTTCGTGAGTGACGTGATCGCGCCAATCGCGCGGCTCGGTCGCGGGCTCGGCGTACACCTTGTGCTGGGCACCCAGAAACCACAGGGGTCTGTGCCCGAGGCGATTCGCAGCAACACCAACATACGAGTTGCCCTGCGCATGCTGAGCGAGGTGCACAGCCGCGACGTGATCGACTCGGCTGACGCCGCCCGCATCGCGCCTTCTGCGCGGGGCCGCGCCTACCTCCGTCTGTCGCACGAGAGCTTGCAGCCGTTCCAGGTCGCTTACGCCGGTGCCCGCTCCGCCCGGGAGTGTGGTGAGGCGGCCATCTCGGACCTCCGCCCGGATGCGGCATCGGAGGAGTGCTCCCCCGAGGCGGGAGCTCGCATGCTCGACAACTCTGGCGGCCCGACCGACTTCGAGCGCTTGACCCTGGCGATGGTCGCCGTGTACGCCGCCTCAGGTCTGACCGCGCCCCGGCGGCCGTGGCTGCCCCCTCTCCCTGAAGTCCTGCCACTCTCCGACCTGCCGCCTCCCACGGGCCTCTCCGCTGATTGGCCCCAGGCGGCGCTGGGGCTCCTGGACGAGCCACGCCGGCAGAGTCAACGGCCGCTGCGCCATAGCCTGGCAGGGGATGGCCACCTGCTCGTGTACGGCGCGGCTCGCAGCGGCAAGTCGTGGCTGCTGCGGACGTTCGCCTGCTCCCTGGCTGTCTGCAACCCGCCGACAGGCGTCTGGCTATACGGTCTCGACTTCTCGGGTGGCGTGCTGCGCCCACTTGAAGCCCTGCCGCATGTGGGCGGCGTGGCTGGCGCCGACGAGCCGGAGCGGGTCGCTCAACTCCTGCGAATGCTGACCTGCCAGATGGCCCGGCGACACCGCGAGGTGCGCCCGGACAGGCCGGCGATCGTTGTGCTCGTCGACGAGTATTCGACGTTCCGGACCGTGTTCGAACGTGTCGACGGCGGACGCTATCTGGACCTTCTGGACGCACTGGTGCGCGACGGCCGGCCGCTTGGCGTGCACTGTGTGATCACAACCTCGCAGCGCCGAGATCTTTCTGGCTTGCTGTCGGCATCGATTACACGTAGGGTGCTGCTGCGGCCGGACCGGCACGACGCCGAGGCCATGGACGTGGCGCCGGATCTCCGCCCGGCGTCGGCTCTGCCTCCCGGCCGGGGGTTCCTGGACGGCCGTCTGGAGCTCCAGGTCGCTGTTCTGGCGGACGGCGCGCCTGCCTCAGAGTCTGCCGCCCTGTGCGCACTCGGAGAGCGTTTGAGCCGGCTCCATCCTGGCCTCCATGCCCCCCGGATCACGGTCCTGCCCGACACAGTAGAGCTCGCCGAGCTTACCGGTGCAGGTGCTCCCCTTCGCGCCTTCGTCGGCCTTGGCGGCGACGAGGTGACCGCCGTCGAGGTCGACCTGCTGAGCCACGGGCACCTGGCGGTGTGCGGGCCGCGCGGCTCGGGTCGGACTACAGCCTTATCGGCCTTGGCCGTGTCACTGGCGCGGGCGGACGCCTTGCAGCAGCTGGTTTTGCTGTCTCCAAGGCGGCAGTCCGCGCTCAGGGGAGCCGCCAACTGGTCACGCGCCGCCTTTGGGACCGAGGAGTGTCGGGAACTGGCGCTGGACCTTGCTCAGGGTCTGGTCGAGGCAGCCAGAGCTGTGGTCGTGATTGTGGACGACGCAGAGCTGATGATGGATAGCCCGGCCGATGTCGCCCTTCGTGCGCTGATTCGGCTCGGCCGCGATCAGCCGGTGCGGGTGGTGGCTGCCGTCGAGGTCCGAGCGCTGCGGAGGTACAGCGAGTGGCTGATGGAGCTGCGTGAGTCGCGCCACGCCATCCTGCTCAACCCCGACGTCAGCGCCGACGGGGAGCTGTTCGGTGCTGGACCTCTGCCCCGGCCACTCCGCCCCTGGCCCCCCGGACGTGGCTTTCTGATTCGGCCCGGGCAGGTGGTTCCGCTGCAGGTGGCAACGTGACCGGAGCGTGCCAAGGGCCGTCTCTCCCCCGCGAAGTCGGGGGAGTACCCGGCGAAGCCGGGGGAGGGGGGCCGCGAAGCCGGGGGAGGGGGGACGCCGCGACCGGGGTCCCCGCGAAGCCTGCTTCGCGGGGTGGGGATGTCGGGGGAGTACCCGGCGAAGCCGGGGGAAGGGGGACGTCCCGCCCGCCGGCGTGCTTAGAGTAAGCGCAACGATGAGCGGACCGCTGGAGGGCATCCGCGCCCTGGAGCTAGGCATATTGGTTGCAGGTCCCTTCGCGGGTCGGCTCCTGGCTGACTTTGGCGCCGAGGTGATCAAGGTCGAGCAGCCCGGTGAGGGGGACCCCATGCGGGAGTGGGGCCAGCACCGATATCGCGGCCGACCTCTCTGGTGGCCAGTTCAGAGTCGGAACAAAAAGCTCATCACACTCGATCTGCGCAAGCCGAGGGGAAGGGAGCTCCTGCTGCGGCTGGCTGAGCACTCGGACGTGGTCATCGAGAACTTCCGGCCCGGCACGCTGGAGCGCTGGCACAT
Organism: Candidatus Dormiibacterota bacterium; assembly: GCA_035259145.1. GTDB lineage: Bacteria > Chloroflexota > Dormibacteria > Dormibacterales > Dormibacteraceae > CF-161. The sequence continues at coordinate 14,305 of DATFWQ010000350.1, forward strand.
CGGGCCCGAAGATCTGTGGCGAGTCAATCCGGGCCTCGTGATTGCTCGTATTTCGGGCTACGGGCAGACGGGCCCCTACGCCGCCCGGCCAGGATTCGCTGTCGCGGGAGAGGCGATGGGCGGACTCCGTCACATCAACGGGTATCCGGGCGAGCCACCGCCCCGCTCCGGAATCTCGCTCGGCGACTCGCTGGCGGCGATGTTTGCAGTCCAGGGAGTGCTGATGGCGCTTTACCGCCGGGACATAGGCGGAGGTGCAGACGGCCCGCGAGGTTGTGGGGGCCAGATCGTCGACGCATCGATCATGGAAAGCTGCTTCGCGATGCTCGAAGCCGCGGTGCCCGAGTATGGCAAGGTCGGCCACGTGCGGCAGCCGACAGGAACCGCACTCGGGAATACGGCTCCCTCGAACCTGTACCGGTCCCGGGACGGGAAGTGGGTGGTCATCGGCGCAAATGCCGAGAACCTGTGGCAGCGGCTGTGCCGGGTGATCTCCAGGCCCGACCTGCTGGACGACGAGCGCTTCCGGACCCACTGGTCACGCGGCCAGAACGCGGCTGCGCTGGACGAGGTCATCGGTGCCTGGGTGGCCCAACGCGACGCGGCTGAGGTCGACCGGGTGATGAACGAAAACGGGATCGTTTGCGGCGCCGTCTACACCATCGCCGACATTTTCCAGGACCCGCAGTTCGCGGTCCGAGACATGCTGGTGGAGATGCAGGACCCCGAGCTGGGCACTATCGTGGCGCCGGGCGTCGTACCCAAGCTGTCTGGGACACCGGGTGAGACCCACTGGGCGGGCTCGTGGCAGCTCGGCTGCCACAATCTGGAGGTCTATGGAGGGCTGCTCGGGCTGACCGAGCCGGATCTGACGGCGCTCACGGAGGAGGGGGTCGTGTGAGCCTGACGCTGTGCGACGTCGGGCCGCGTGACGGGCTTCAAAACGAGAGCGTGATGCTCACTCCGGCCGAGCGAGCCGGGCTCTGTGAGCGGCTGCTGGCGGCTGGTGTGCGGGCCGTGGAGGCCGCCAGCTTCGTAAACCCGAAGCTGGTGCCTCAGATGGCGGGTGCTGAGGAGGTGATCGGCGGCGTCAGTCGCGTGAGCGGTGCGGTGTTGTCCGGGCTCGCACTCAACGAGCGTGGCTTCGACCGGGCGCTGAAAGCCGGAGTCGATGAGATCCACTACGCGTTCCCCGTGACCGAGACCTTTGCACGGCGCAACCAGAACACGACAGTCGCGGGCGGAATCGCCACGTCACGGGCGTTGGTGGAACGAGCGCGCAAGGAGCGTGTGCGGATCACGGTGACGCTCATCGTCGCCTTCGGCTGCCCATTCGAGGGCCGCGTGGAGCCGGCTCACGTGCTGGAGGTTGCCGAGCAGGTGATCCAGGTGCCACCCGACGCAGTGATGGTCGCAGACACCATCGGGGTCGGTGTGCCAACCCAGACGAAAGAGCTCATCCGAGGGTTGATTCAGCTTGGCGCCGCAGCCGGCGGGCACTTCCACAACACGAGGAACACCGGCCTCGCCAACGCGGTCGCGGCCCTCGACGCGGGCGCCACCCTGCTCGACGCCTCCGTAGGCGGCATCGGCGGCTGTCCATTCGCCCCGCGGGCCACGGGCAACATTCCCACAGAGGACCTCGTGTACATGCTGCACGGTATGGGAGTCAGGACGGGCGTCGACCTGCAAGACCTGATGGAAGTGTCACGGTGGCTGAGCCAGCGACTGGGGAAAGAGCTACCGGCGATGGTGACCCGAGCCGGCGACTTCGCACCCGTGTCTCAGGCGGCCACGGCTGGGTAATCGGGCGCCGCCCGCGGCTACTGCGGCCGCAGCACGGCGAGTATGTCCGCCCCATAGCGCGCGAGCTTGGCTGGCCCGACTCCTGGGACCTTCTGCAGCTCCATGAGATCGTTCGGCGGGCGAACCGCGATCTGAGCCAGGGTCCGATCGTGGAAGACCACGAAGGCGGGCACGCCCTCGGCACGTGCGACCTCCAGCCGCCACCGCTTGAGGCGCTCGAGCAGCGTCGGGTCGGCGTCAGCTGGCGCTGCGGATCCGTTGCGGGCCGGCCTGTCGGTGACGATCGCGGCGGGCGCAGTCAGCGCTACCTCGACGGCAGCCTGACCGGCAAGGGCCTGGCGGCCCGTTCGTGAGATCTCTACCACGGGGTATTCGCCGGACGTCTGCTGCAGCAGCCCAAGCTGGATCAGCTCTTGCAGCAGCGCGCGGACCCGCTCGTCAGGCCAGGGCAGCGCGCCGAAGTGCGAGAGTTCGGCGGCCCAGGCGTTGCGCCGTGTCCATGCAGTCTGCCGGCCGCCCAGGATGGCGGCCAGGTTGACGGCCCCGAGGTGACCGCTGAACCTTGCAGCGGCGGCCAGCGCCGTCCGCACCTCAGACGCCGCCACGGGCACGTCCGGCGCCCGCTCACCACCCTGGCAGTTGTCACAGGCGTCGCACCTCCTCGCAGCGCCTTCCTCGCCGAAGTAGTCGGCGATGCGGGCGTGCCGGCAGGTCCTCAACTGGGCGTAGGCAAGCATCTGCTCGAGCCGAGCGTAGGCGTGGCGCTTCGGCTCCGACTGACCGTCGGGATGTCCCTGTTCGATGAAAAACGACTGCAGGTCCCGGTCCGCGGGGGACCAGAGCAGCAGGCACTGGGCAGGCTCACCGTCCCGACCAGCACGGCCCGCCTCCTGGTAGTAGGCCTCCAGGCTGCCAGGTGCGTGTAGATGCAACACCTGGCGGATGTCGGGCACGTCAACTCCCATTCCGAATGCGGATGTCGCGACGACTACGGTCAGTGACCTTGCGCCGAATGCCTCCTGCACCCGCCGCCGGTCTTCATCCGGCATCCGGCCGTGGTAGCAGCCGGCGGCGATTCCATGTCCACGCAGCAAGTCTGCCACCTCTTCGGCGGCGGCCACGGTTCCCGTGTAGACAAGCGCACGGCCGCGCCCAGGGTCCAGCATCTGAAGCAGGGCGGCGCGCTTGCCGCGGTCGCCGCGGCAGCGCACCGCGGTCAGGCGAAGATTGGGCCGGTTGAAACCCGTCACCAGCACGAAGGGATCGCGCATCCCGATGTTCTGGACGATGTCCTGGCGGACCCGCGACGTGGCGGTGGCCGTGAAGGCCGCCACCGGCGGGCGCCCGCTGGCCGCCAGCGCTCGCCCCAGCTGCCGGTACTCGGGCCGGAAGTCGTGTCCCCACGAGGAGATGCAGTGCGCCTCGTCGACCACGAAGCGGCCGATCCTCAGCTCTCCCAGCCGGTCCAGGAAGCCCGGCCTGGCGAAGCGCTCTGGCGCGACGTATAGCAGCCGAAGCCGTCCGCTGGCAGCAGCCCTCAGCGCCGCCACCTGCTCCGACCGCTCCTGGGTCGAGTTGATGAACGCGGCTGGAACCGCCAGCGAGCTCAGGCGATCGACCTGGTCCTTCATGAGCGCGATCAGCGGAGAGACGACCAGGGTGAGGCTGCTCGCCGCCACCGCCGGCACCCAGTAGCTGATGCTCTTGCCCGATCCGGTTGGGGCAACTGCAAGAACGTCGCGGCCCGCTAGCTGCGCCGTGACCACAGGCGCCTGACCGGGGCGGAACTGATCCAGGCCGAAGACCTCTCTGAGCAGGCGTAAACCGACATCCGTCACTGTGATGAGTCTGCCCGTCCTGGGCGGGCCGAGGGAAGTGCCTTCACAGGGCTTTTTGACCAGCGCCGTGCGCAATGCCGACTCTAATGCTGTGCAGCAGGCACACGTCGCCGAATTCGTCCTGATTCTGATGGCGGCTGCAGGCGTGGCGCTGGCCGTGAAGGTGGTGCCGGTCCCGTATGCCAGCGCACTGGCACTTGTTGGTCTGGCGGCTGCTCCAGTCCTTGGTCAGACTCCGGTGCCCCTGACCGAGACCCTGATCCTTTTCGTGCTGCTGCCGGGCTTGCTGTTCGAGGCCGCCTTCAATCTGAGCTGGGCCGAGCTACGGCGCAACCTGTTGGCCGTGGCGGCGCTTGCATCCGCCGGCGTCGTCCTGACCACCGGCGTCGTCGCCCTGCTCGGCCATGCCACCTTGGGCCTCGCACTACCCGTTGCTCTCCTCTTCGGGGCGATGGTTGCACCAACCGACCCGGTTGCGGTGGTCGCAGTATTCCGGAAGCTGCGAGTTCCGGACCGTCTCGTAAACCTCGTAGAAGCCGAGAGCTTGCTCAACGACGGGACCGGCGTGATCCTGTTCTCCCTGGCGTTGGCGGCCACCGACTCCGGATCACACGGTCCGCTGGTGGGCTGGGCCGCGGAGTTCCTGCGGCTCGCCGCGGGTGGAGTGGGACTCGGGCTGCTCGTGGGCTTCGGGCTCTCGTTGCTGACCAGCCGCATCGACGATTTCCAGGTCGAGATGACGCTGACGGCGATCGCCGCCTATGGAGGCTATCTCCTCGGCCAGCAAGTACATGTTTCGGGCATTCTCGTGGTCGTCGTCGCCGGCATCGTGATCGGCAACTACGGGCGACCGCGCGGCATGTCTGAGCGGACACGACAGGCTGTCGACCAGTCCTGGGACTACGTGGCATTCGCGCTCAACTCGGTGGTCTTCCTGCTGATAGGCCTCAACGTACCCGGTGAGGAGCTTCTCAATTATCCGTTGGTCGCGGTGGGGGCGGCGGCGATCGCGCTGCTTGCGCGCGCGGCTGCCGTCTACCTTGTTTCAGGCCTGTTGCATCTGGCGCGGAGAGGCGTGAGGTCTCGCTGGCAGCACCTCATGGTCTGGAGCGGCATGCGTGGGGCGATCGCGCTGGCGCTGGCGCTCAGCGTTGCCCAACGTGGTGGGGACTTCGCGACGGTGAGCGCACTCGTGTACGGGGTGGTGCTGGTCTCAATCGTGCTCCAGGGCGTCACCATCGGCCCACTGACTCGCGTCCTGCTCGGCCGTCAGAACAGCTAAGCCGCAGTTGGCCGGACGACCAGCGCGTAGGATGCCGTCCCCGGCCACACAGCCACGCTCAGGGGCCGGGCGGCCTACCCGCCGAGTAACCCGTTTAGGTACCAGGTGATGCGTGCGAAGCGCTGCTCGAACGCACCCTGAGGCTGCGTTCGAGTCACAATCATTGGAGGTCCTCATGGGAGCGTTGGCGCTGAGCGTGCCGTCGCCGCCGGCTTCGGTTGCCCGCGGCCAAACTTGCACAAGCCGAGCCAACGCCAGGCTGATCCCGTGGGCCGACCTTGGCGTCTTCTGAGGTGCCAGGGGGGGTGAGCGGGGAGTTTGGGCAGCCGCAGCAGCCTGGTGAGGTGGTCGAGCTCCCCGCCCAGCTTACTCCGCCGGTAGAGATTGCGCTGGACGAGCTCGAGTTCGTGTATGCGTACATTTTCGCGCGCGTTGGCAACCGGGCTGATGCCGAGGATCTGACGCAGCAGGTAGCGTTGAAGGCGATACCGCGGCTTCGCTCGGGGGCGAGCCCGGCAGCTATTCGCTCCTACCTCTTTGCCACCGCTCGCTCCGCCCTGGCCACTTTCTGGTCGGCGCGTTTCGGTCTGCCAGTTGAGGAGCTGCGGATGGACGTTTCGGTGGAAAGCAGACAGCACGAGCCCACCACTGAGTCGGTGGAGCGCGTGGACCGGATCCTGAGCCAGCTCCCGGCCAACTACAGAAAGCTCCTCGAGCTCCGTTTCCTGCGCGGTTACTCATTGAAGGAGGTGGCGGCAGAGTTGGGGACCACCCTGGGTGGGATCAAGGTCATGCAGCTGCGGGCGCTTCGCGCGGCAGCGAGAGTGGGCAGTCATGACTGAGCCGCGCGAAGAGCGGAACGCCGAACGGATTGATCGAATCGTTGGCGACGTACTGGCAGGCCGCCACTTGAAGGTGACACCGTCGGACGCTTCGGACCACGACGCGATCCAGATGGCGGCGAGGCTCGCTGGCAGCCGAGATGGCTATCCGCGCATGTCACCAGCGTTCCGGCGGCGGCTGACGCGACTGTTGCAGAAAGGTGAAGGGCCTGACTGGATCAACCGCCGGTCCGCTCTGCTGGCCGGCCTGGGCCTGGCTGCGGGCGCGGTTGGAGGCGCCCTGGCGACCGAGTTGGCTGGGCTTTTTACTCCTGGCAGTCGGGAGCGAAGCGGTCCTGAGCGAAGCGGTCCTGGGCGAGGCAGTCCTGAGCGAGGCCGGATGGAGCCTCGGGCACCCCTTGGACGTTGGGTCGACACGGGATTGACCCTCGCTGACCTCGACGATGGAGTGCCACGCCGCGTGACGGCCGGAGCGATCGGGGCCTTCCTGGTCCGCCATGGGGAGCAGATCAACGCGATGTCGGCGTACTGCACGCACGTGCCGTGCGAGCTGGTCTGGCTGGCGGACAGAAACGTTCTGAACTGCCCGTGTCACAACCTTGCCTTCAACGTCGAAGACGGCCGCCCGATGTCCCACGGCCCCCTGCCGGTACCAGCGCTCCCCACCGTTAGGGTGAGGGTTCAGGAAGGCCGCCTGGAGGTGTTGGGCACGTGACGACCTTTCGAACCACCGCCGAACGATCGCGGATGAGGGCACTCGACCAGTGCCTGCAGGTACTGGAGGATGCGCTGGCCGAGGGGAGGGCGCGCGTTGACGGGCCGCTGGCGTACCAGCTCCGCCACACTCTGGGCGCGGGCGGGCTCATCCCCGATCACCGGCTGGAAGGCAGGAGGGTCGAACGGGTGCTTGACGACATCTTCGCCCTTCAGGCGCGGCTGCTCGGCCAGGAAGAAGAGGTCGCCGGATAGAGGGCCGCCTTCCCTGTACAATGCGCCGCGAGCCCAACAGGGCTCGCTCCCCTGCAATATGACCTCATTCACGAACGCCCGCACGTACCTGCTCACCTCGGAGTCGGTCACAGAGGGTCATCCCGACAAGGTCTGCGACCAGGTTTCGGACGCGATCCTGGACGCCATGCTGGCCCAGGACCCGCTGTCTCGCGTCGCGTGTGAGACGGCGGTCACGAAAGGCTTTCTCTGCGTGATCGGTGAGGTGACCACCCACTCCGAGGTAGCCATCGAGCTCACCATCCGGGACACGCTCAAACGGATCGGCTACCGGGACGAGGAGACAGGGTTCGACCCCGATCACGCGCTGGTTAGCGTGTATCTGAAGGAGCAATCTCCTGACATCGCTGCGGGTGTAGACCGCTCGGTCGAGGCCCGCAGCGCCAACCACCACGACCCCTTCGAGCTGCAGGGCGCTGGTGACCAGGGCATGATGATCGGCTTCGCCTGTACCGAGACGCCCGAGCTGATGCCACTGACCATCTCGCTTGCCCACCGACTGACCCGGCAGCTGGCTTCGGTGCGGAAATCGGGGCAGCTGCCGTGGCTGCTGCCGGACGGCAAGTCACAGGTGACGATCGAGTACGCATACGGCAAACCACGGCGGGTCGAAGCCGTCGTGATCTCGACTCACCACCGGCGGAGTGTTGCCAACGGCGACCTCGAGGAGGCGGTCAGAGCCCTGGTCATAGACCCGGTCCTGCCGAGCGTTCTGGTGGACTCAGGCACCAAGGTGCTGGTCAACCCCAGCGGACGTTTCGAGCTCGGCGGCCCAGCCGCGGACGCCGGGCTCACCGGGCGCAAGATCATCGTGGACACCTACGGTGGCGTTGCACGCCACGGCGGCGGCGCCTTCAGCGGCAAGGATCCCTCGAAGGTGGATCGGTCTGCGGCGTACGCAGCCCGGTACGTCGCCAAGAATCTTGTCGCAGCTGGACTGGCGGACCGCTGCGAGGTGCAGGTGTCGTACGCGATCGGTCGCGCCCGGCCCACGTCGATCGCAATCGAGACGTTCGGGACCGGCAGGCTGTCCGAGGACGACCTGCTGCAGCTGGTCCGTCGCTACTTCGACCTCCGGCCTGCGGCCATCAT
>DATFWQ010000351.1:0-11355 GCA_035259145.1 Candidatus Dormiibacterota bacterium
TCGATGACCTGATCGGCCAGGCGCTGGTATTCGCGGAAGTGGCCGCCGACGAAGCGCAGGCCTGGACACAGCTGGCTCGCTCTCCACCCGGCCATTCCGGCTCTGACCCCGTACGCCTTTGCCTCGTACGATGCGGCCAGCACCACGCCCTCGCCAACCGCTACCGGCTTGCCGCGCAGCGAGGGATCGAGCAGCTGCTCGACGGAGGCGTAGAAGGCATCCAGGTCAACGTGGAGGATGGTCGCTCGCCGGACCGAAGCCATCCCCTCCAGCATATCCGAACCCATGTTCGACCGGGGTCCGAATCAGCAGAGCGGGTGAGCAATGCGGACTCGAATTGACCGCAATTGCAACTAACATCGGTGGTTCGACGCCGGCTCGTCGCGCGGCGCATACGGTACCGACCACTGCAAAGGAAGACGCATCATGGATTGGAAGCTGGAACTGGTGGCGATTCCCGTCTCTGACGTCGATCGCGCAAAGGCCTTCTACACCGAGAAGGCCGGCTTCAATGCCGACTATGACCACACGATCAGCGATGATCTGCGCTTCGTCCAGCTGACGCCGCCTGGTTCGGCCTGCTCGATCGCCCTCGGAACCGGACTCGTGGACGCGCCGCCGGGCTCTGCCCAGGGCATGCAGCTGGTCGTCTCGGACATCAAAGCCGCGCGCGCAGAACTGGTCGAGCGAGGAGTGGAGGTCAGCGAGATCCAGACCTTCGACTGGGGCTCCTTCGTCTTCTTCCGCGACCTGGATGGAAACCGCTGGGCCGTGCAGCAGCTGCCTGCTCGCGGTTAGCAATCCAATCGAGTTGCAGGACGAGCTGATGCAGACCACAGTGCAACAATTGGGTTTCTGTCCTCCGCGCCCTCCACATCAAGGAGAGGGCTGGGGTGGAGGACGCAGGGCAATGGTTCAAGGAGGTGAGACGTGACAGAGGCCACGACTGGGGTCGCAAACAAGCCGGTGTGGGTCGACCTCTCGAGCTCCGATCCGGCGGCGTCGCGAGAGTTCTACTCGAAGCTGTTCGGTTGGAAGGTCGAGGTCGCACCCGGCGAGGAGTATGGCGGCTACGCGCTGGCGAGAATCGATGGCAAGGACGTTGCGGGAATCGGACCCAAGCAGTCACCGGAGCAGCCGACCGCGTGGATGGTTTACATCGGAACGCTCGATGCGGACGAGCTGGCAAAGAAGGTGCAGGAGGCCGGGGGTCAGGTGATCGCACCGCCCTTCGACGTGATGGATCAGGGCCGCATGGCCGCCTTCCAGGACACCACCGGAGCGTTCATTTCGGCCTGGCAGCCCAAGGCCATGGGCGGCTTCCAGACGAACGCGCCTAATACGTTCGGTTGGGCCGAGCTCAACTCGCGTGGGATCGAGAAGGCGATCCACTTCTACAAGAAGGTGTTCGGCTGGACCGACAAGACGACCGAGATGGGCGAAGGCGCGCCGCCGTACACGGAGTTCCAGGTGGGAGGCGAGAGCATCGCAGGCGGGATGGAGATGAACCCCATGGTTCCTGCCGAGGTGCCGAGCTACTGGATGGTCTACTTCAACGTGGATGACGTCGACAAGTCATTCAAGAGCGCCACCGAGGCCGGCGCGCGGGAGATGATGGCGCCGCAGGACTTTTCGGGCGGGCGATTCGCGATCCTCAGCGACCCCCAGGGAGCAGCCTTCGGTCTGCTCAAGATGTGAAGGAGCCCTAGGGCACCCGTTTCTTGACGCGGGCCGGCTTCCCCGCCGGCCCGCGTACAGGCAACTGGGGGATGCTCGGCGGAGTGAGGTCCTCAGGGCTCGCCCAGGTCAGGCCCCCGCCAGAAACGATCCGAGAGTTCGAAGACCTGCTCGCGGAGCTGGCCGGGAGCCGGCAGATAGTCAATCCTCTGGTTCTGTTCCTGTCCAGCCGTGTCGATCAGCAGCGAGCCGTAGCCAAGCACCTGGCCTACCAGATTCTGGCGAGTCGACACGTCCTGGACACGGTCCAGGGGGATCACCTGCGTCGTGCGGACCAGGACGCCTCGTTTGATGATCACCCGCTCATCCGTCACGGTCACCGTTGCCCATGCCCAGTGGAGCCACGCCCAGATGGCCGCCAGGCCGAAGCCCGCGAAGACCAAGGTGACCGCCAGGCCGCTGCCAAAGACAAGTGCGAGCAGAAGCAGGGGTATGCCCACGGCCGCGGGGATCACGAGCTCTCTGGCAATCATCATCCAGTGCTTGTGAATGATTGGCAGCAGAACGTGCTCGCCCGCCGGCTCCCCCGGTCCCCCGGGTGGGTTGGCGCCACCTGGACGGGGGCGGCCGTCTGAGTCCGTGCTCCAGGAACCCATCGCCGCCAAGCTAGCTGTCGCTGTGGAGGCGCGCGACTGGCAACCGCGATAGGTCGTAACGGCCATTTGGCAGTACCCTCCCTCGCCTCGGCAGCCTGCTCGACAGCTGAAGTCGATCCGGGCGCTCGGCGTGCTTCAACTGCCCTACATGGATCAGCGTCGCCGCTGAGTCGCGGGTACGGCAATTGTTACTGCACCGCGCCCGACACAGAGCAGCAGATGTGGGCACAGTTGGCGCATAGCGTGGTTGACAAAGTTCACAGGCGGGGCCTTCCCCCCCGGCCCCGGACGGTGCCACCCGGAGCCGCAACCGCCTGCGGGCGCCGGTCAGGCGTCGCTTGAATTTCATCCCCAACCGCACTGACAGCGCAGACAGATGAGGACATCCACGACACCTGACAGACCTCCCTACAGGGGCGGACGCCCCCTCAACGGGTCAGGGCGAAGGCGGTGCGGCGACCGGCCCCGCCTGGCCGGCCTGCTGCTCCTGGCCGCACTTCTGCCCGCTGCTTGCGGCCGAGCAGTTGAATCGCGACCTGCGCGGGCCCCCGACCCTCCGACCGACTATTCATGGCCGACATTCGGGGGCGATCCTGCGCACGTCAGTGTCAACCTGGGCGAGACGGTGATAGACACCTCTTCGGTACGTCACCTGACCCGCGCATGGAGCGTTGAGCTTCCTGACCTTGCCGACGAGCGACCCGTCATGGCGGGCAATCTGCTCATGCCGGATAACAAGCGCCACGACGTCCTCTATGTGACCACTGACAGAGGGACGCTGATCGCTCTCAATGCTGCGACCGGCTCAACCTTCTGGGCGGTGACCCCCAAGAACCACAATCCCAAGTACACGAAGGCCTCACCCGCGATCGATCGTGATCAGGAACTGGTCTACAGCTACGGACTCGACGGGAGTGTGCACCGCTTCAAGGCCACGACGGGGCAGGAATTGCTTGGCGGTGGGTGGCCGGTGACGGTTACAAGGATGCCGGTGAGCGAGAAGGTGTCCTCCGCGCTGAACCTGATCAACGGTTACCTGTACGTGACCACTGCGAGTTTTTCCGGGGACGCTCCTCCTTACCAGGGGCACGTGGTGACGGTGGACGTCAAGACTGGAGCGACCCACGTCTTCAACAGCCTCTGCAACGATCACACACATCTACTGGCGCTCAACGAGTGCAAGGACAACGGCGGCGGCGTCTGGGGAAGACCGGGCGTCCAGCAAGATCCAACCACGGGAAACATCTTCTTCACAGTCAGCGATGGCGAATTCACCGCCAACCGCAAGGGGCAGAGTTGGGGAGACACGGTCATCGAGATGACGCCGGATGGGGCGAAGGTTCTGGATTCCTACACTCCAGAAAACTTCCTCTCGGAGGCATTTCAGAACCGTGACCTGGGCAGCACTGCCCCGACGCTTTTGCCCACCATTCCCGAGAGCCGGACCCCTTATCTCGCGGTTCAGGCCGGCAAGGAAGGGCTGTTGCGCCTACTGAACCGCAGAGACCTCAGCGGCCGGGGCGGCCCCGCCCACGTGGGAGGCGAACTGCAGACGATCACGCTGCCCGACCAGTGTCCGACGCTGGCGCAGCCCGTCACCTGGCAGGATCCCGGTGGAGCGCTGTGGGTGTTCGTGGCGACCCTGTGTCACATGGATGCGTTTCGAGTGGTCACGTCCCCCCAGGGCGCGACGAAGTTGCAAACGGCCTGGTACCTGGCCGTTCAGGCCACGTCGCCCATGGTGTCCGGAGGCGTTCTGTTCGCCGCCACGAACGAGAATCTCATGGCCATCGACCCGCGCACTGGCCATCCGCTCTGGAGCAGCGCGGATGACGCGGCCGGTGGCACCATCGGCCACGTGCACTGGGAGTCGCCGCTCGCCGTAGGTGGTCACGTGTACTGCTCGGACGAAAGCAACCATCTCGCCGCCTACGGAGTCAGCGTCGACCCGCGACACTGAGTGGCCTGTACCAGCACTACGTCCGGTCGCGACGCAGCAGCACTGCAGCGCCGGCCACAGCGACGCCCCAAACCGGTGCCATCGTGATCACAAATGGCCGGAGCGTGTCGCTGGCGGAGTGGGAACTGCGGTCGAAGACCATGAACACCAGGACGCTCCCATAGAGCAACGCCACGAACGCCACCCCGACGCCGAACGGCGTCAGCCACCTCATGGCATGGGAACGGCCCCTGGACCAGGGCAGTTACTCCGACCGCGCGAACTGGGACCAGCCCGACTCCTCACAATTCGCGTCCTGACTCAGGCGCGGTGAGCTGCCGGATCCGGCTGGTGATGAATGCCCGTTCGACTTGAGGGGGCTCCATCGACAGTGCGGCCCGATATGCCTCGACTGCTTCGGAGTGCCGACCGAGTCGAGACAAGAGGTCAGCGCGGCCGACCTGCAGAGGCGGCCACCGGGCGAGCCGTGGATCACCGGCCATGGCGTCGAGAATGACCAGGCCGGCGGCGGGACCCTCCACCATGGCCACCGCTATGGCACGGTTGGCCTCGACAACCGGTGTGGGTTCATAGCGCACGAGCTCCCCATATAGAGCGGCGATCTCGGCCCAGTCGGTGGCGGCGGCGCTTGGCGCAGTCGAGTGACAGGCCGCGATGGCCGCTTGAATCTGGTACGGCCCTCCTCGTCGAGCACGCAGCGCATGCTCGATCAGTGACGCGCCTTCGACGATCTTCGCGTGATCCCAGAGCCTGCGGTCCTGGTCCTCCAGGAGTACCAACCCTCCGGTGGCGTCGATCCGGCCGGGCCTGCGCGCATCGACGAGAAGGAGCAGCGCCAGAAGGCCGGTGACCTCGGGTTCCATCGGTAACAGATCGCGCAGAACCCGGGCCAGCCGGATTGCCTCCTCACACAGCTCAGGCCGAACGAGCTCCTTGCTCGCCGAGGCTCGGTGTCCCTCGGTGAACACCAGGTACACAACCCGCAGAACAGCGGACAACCTGTCCGCGAGCGCCTCTGCATGCGGCACGCGAAACGGGATGCCTGCCTCGCGGATCTTCCGCTTGGCCCTGACGAGGCGCTGCGCCATGGTCGCTTCCGAGGTCAGGAACACAGCCGCTATCTCACCCGTGGTCAGCCCGCATACGGATCGAAGTGTGAGCGCCACCTGTACAGCAACATCCAGCGCCGGATGGCAACAGAGGAAGATCAGCGCCAGCTGGTCGTCCGCTACCGGCCCGACCCGCGGGGGTTTGTACGCCGCCTGGCGCTCACGCACAGCTGCCTCCTCCTTAAGGGGGCGTCTCGCCTCCCGCCGTTGCCAATCCAGCGCCTTGTGCCGAGCAGTTCCGACCAGCCACGCCCCCGGGTTGGCGGGAATACCGCCGGTGCGCCACTTGACGATCGCCGCCGCACACGCCTCCTGAACTGCGTCCTCCGCCACCTCGAGGTCACCGACCAGCCGGGTTACGGTGGCCACGGCCGGCCACCAGTGAGCGCGGAACACCGAGTCGAGGTCGCGGCTCAGGTCCGACCCTCCACCTTCATCACCGGGCGCACCTCTATCGACCCGGACCGGGCAGCGGGTATGGTTGCCGCCCAGCGCAGCGCCTCGTCCAGATCGGCGCATTCCAGCAGGTAGTAGCCACCCAGCTGCTCCTTGAGCTCTGCGAACGGTCCATCCGTTAGCAGCGTCTCGCCCTCGCGGACTCGAAGGGTGGTCGCCGACCTCACCGGGTGCAGCGGCGCGCTGTCGACCAGCACACCGGCCCTGGCCATCGCCCCCCTCGCCGCCACGTTCGCCCCTCTCACCTCATCAAACTCGGGCGTACCCGGAGCCGGCGCAGTGTCCTCCGCCACATACAGCAGACACAGATACCTCATCCACGAACCTCCATTCGTTCACCGCTGGATCTCATCGGCACCCCATAGTCGAACCGGCATGACCCGGATCGACAGTGAGCTCCGGAATAACCCGTGCGATCCGGCGGACTTCCGGCATTGGTCAGCGGCCGTCAGCCCCGACTTGCTGGGCGACGCGAGAGCGTGATTGCGATACGTTTGCGAGGCACGGCAGTTCAGGTTCAGCGAGGGCTACGACAGATGGCAGTTCACCGACAAACAATCTCCATGCCCACCGCAACCATGGAGGTTCACTTCAAGCTGTTCGGCACAGATGGGGTCTCCCTGCAATCTCAGGAGCTGACCAAAGCACTCAGGGAACGCGGCTGGCGCGTCCATTCGTGCGCCTCCGATCTGCCCAGTGACGCGACTGGCCTGCGGCTTGATGAACTCTCCTATCAGTCCGATGACGCGGTCAGGCTGCGCCAGAGCATCTTCGAATCTGGTCCGGCGGATGGCCCCCCGAAGGACCAGACAGTTGGTACCGACCTCCTCGCCCGAGTGGTCGACCGGGCGCGACGAATACGAGAACAGGTTGAACCCTACATCGACGCCAACGACATTCGCCTGCTCCACGTTCGGAACGTGATGTCCCTGCCCTACAACCTGCCGGCGACATTGGCCTTCTACGAGCTGGCCAGGGACAGACGGGACCTCGCGTTCATCATGCAGCATCATGATTTCTTCTGGGAGGGCCCCAACGCCAGGAACTTCAACACGAGGCATCGCGACGTCGCGGAGCTGATAGACAGAATCACGTGTCCAGACCTGCCCCACGCCACTCACGTGGTGATCAATCCAATCGCAGCCGAGGCGTTGAGAGCGAGAAAAGGTCTGAGCGCCGTGGTCGTCCCCGATGGATTCGACTTCGATCGTCAGGTCCTCGAGATAGACGAGGAGGTCTTCCGCAGCAAGCTCGAGATCCTTGCCGGAGAAAAGGCCGCGGTCACGACCCGAGATCTCGTTGTCTCCATGCCGGCTCGCGTGGCAATAAACAAGGCGATCGAGCTGGCGATCCAGTTCACGGCTGGGCTTGAGACGAAGAGGGTTCTGCTGGAAAACTTGTCCACCGGGTTGGGCGGCAGGAGACGCCAGTTCACGGCAAGGAGCAGGATCGTTCTGCTTCTGCCGCAAGGCGAAGACCTCGACGAGAACAGAGACTATTTCGACAGGCTCCAGGCCTACGCCCGACACCTGGGCATCAACCTGGCCTACGGTGGGAACGTCGTCGTACCGGACAGGCGGTACAGGCCCGGCGACACAGGGCACACCCCCTTCTACAGCACGTATCAGTCTGTGGATCTGGTGTGTTACCCACCCGAACACGAGGGATTCGGCAACCAGGCAATTGAGTCGGTCTGGGCGAAGCGCCCGCTGGCGGTCCTGGAATACCCGGTCTTCAAGAGATTCGTGCGGGACCACATCCCCCACTACATCTCGCTCGGGGAGCCGGCGAAGCTTGGCAGGTTGGAAGCGTTCGGGGGGCTGCACGTGCTCCGGGAAGACATCCTGGACCGAGCACTCAACGCGACGGTTTCTGTGCTGATGGATCACGATCTTGAGAGGCAGTGGGTCGAGGAGAATGCGGCAGTGCTCCGGAGGTTCTGCGGGATCGATCAGGTAAGCGAGCGATATACCAGCCTGTACACCGCGGCACTTGAGAAAGTGGGTTCCCCACGCTTGGCCACTGATTAGCTCTGTAGCTGAGCTAGCGTCGGCGGAGGGAGGTCGAGCTCGCGGGCAGGCTTCAGCAACGCGATCCGGCATCGACAGGGACCGGTCAGAGTCGGTTAGTAACGTTCCGCTCTTCGCTCATCCTGGCACCGTTCTGGCCCTGTTTCACCAGAGAAGCGTGACTGGGCTGTCCGGGTCAGCTGGTCGAGATCACCGCGATTGCGAGCGTTCCCTCCCTTAAGCGCGACCCCGTAGCACCATCCGTGCACCCCACACGACAAGTGCGGCGATGATCACGAGCCAAAGCAGATTGAGCAGGGCTCCGGCCGCGTGCGCGAGGAGCCAGATCAGGAAGACGATCACGGCCAGCACGAGCAGTGCGTGAATCATCGGTAAGCCTCCGTTTTGGATATGCGGTTCTCCATTGCTCTACCAACGCACCACCCCGGACGCCTGGTCTCTCTCAGGCTTCGCCAGGCGGATATCCGCTGGCGGATGACCCGGTTGGGCGCGCTTGATACGTTCAGGCGCCGGCGAGTGCAGGGTCTCAAAATTGAAACGTGGAACTTGGCCGGATTGGTATCTGGAGCAGGCACCTCTGGGGCGAGCGCGACAGGGTGATGGAGGCAGCTGTCGAACTCGAGGATCTCGGCTACGGCACGCTTTGGTTCCCCAACGCCCCCAGGATGTTCGAGCGTGCGCGGGACCTGCTCGACGCCACCCGCCGCGTCGTCGTTGCCCCAGGCATCGCGAGCATATGGACGCACACGGCGGCTGACGCCGCAGCCGCCCATCACGCCCTCACCCAGGCCCACCCAGGCCGGTTCCTCCTCGGTCTCGGCGTGAGTCACGCGCACCTTGTTGACCGTGAAGAGCCTGGCCGATATTCCCGGCCCCTCACGAGGATGCGCGATTACCTCGACAGCCTCGACGCGGCCCCCACCCCTGTCCCTGTCAAGGAGCGAATCCTCGCCGCCCTGGGCCCGCGGATGCTGGAGCTGGCTCGCGACCGCAGCGCCGGGGCTCATCCGTACCTGGGGACCGCAGAGCACACCCGGCGCGCCCGTGAACTGCTGGGCACAGGACGGCTGCTCGCTCCCGAACTGGCCGTCGTGCTCGAGACGGATCCCGCCCGGGCCCGGGCCATCGCCCGGGAGCATCTGACCTTCTACCTCCAGGCCCCTAACTACACGAACAACTGGCTAAGGCTCGGCTTCACGCCTGACGACCTGGCGGACGGCGGCAGCGACCGCCTTGTAGACGAAGTCGTGGCGTGGGGATCATCCGACGCGATCAGGGAGCGTATCGCGGAGCATCACAGGGCCGGTGCGGACCACGTCTGCCTGCAGGTCCTCACTCCCGCCGCCGCGGAGCTGCCCATGGGGGAGTGGCGGACGCTGGCCTCCGCGCTCTCGCTGCAGGCTCCGCACCTCTAGTCGAACCCGGCGCTCCGAGCCCGCGCTCCTCAGCTACTCCCGCGGTCGTAGGTCGATACAACCTGAGGGGGACGACTCGCAGTGATGCGGACTGTACGATCGCAGCCGTGGGCTCCCGATCCGCAAAGCCGGCCCCGCCCTGGGTGCGGCCGGTCGCGACCGCCGCGGTCGTCGAGATCGTGACGTTGGGCGGGACCATCTTTTCGCCGCCCAATCGCGGCAGGCCGATCGATGCCCTCGCCGTCGTACTGCTCGTGATCGCCGCCGGCGCGGTTTCGTTCACTCAGCGTTGGCCTGTTCCGTCGCTGTCGGCATCGCTCCTGTGCACGGCCGGTTACTACGCCCTCGGGTACCACACCGACAGCTCATTCTTCATCGGCCTTCTCGTGACCGGCTATCGCTCTGGCACGGCGGGCGCTCGCGTGCGAGCGGCGGGGTTCATGTTGTTGACTTTTGCGCTCTTCGCAGCGGCGTCGCGGCTTGGCCGCCCGGTCGACACGAATTCCGCGGTGTGGGCGCCGGTCGTCTGCGTCGGAGGACAGCTCGCGGGTCAGGCCGCTGCTGAGTGGCAGGCTCGCATCAACCGGCAAACCGAACACGCCCGAGAAGAGGAGGCTCTGCGCCGCATCGCCGAGGAGCGACTGCGCATCGCCCGCGAGCTGCATGACGTCGTGTCCCACAGCATTGCGATGATCAACGTGCAGGCGGGCGTGGCCGTTCACGTCATGGACCAGAGTCCTGAGGAGGCGCGGGCGGCATTGCTCGCCATCAAGGCCGCCAGCCGCGACGCACTGCGCGATCTGCGAGGCATCCTCGGCCTCTTGCGCCAGACAGACGAGTCTGAGTCACGGTCGCCCGCCGCCGGCCTCGACCAGGTGCCCTCGGTCGTGGAGAACGTCCGGCGCGCCGGCATCGAGGTGACACTCGACATCGACACCGGGCAGTCGTCGCTGCCGACGTCGATCGACCTCGCCGCCTACCGCGTCATACAGGAGGCGCTTACGAACGTTGTCCGTCATGCGCCCGGGGCCTCGGCGACGGTGGCCGTACGACGTGAGCCCGAGGCCCTGATCATCGACGTCGAGAACGGCGGCCGAACCCCCGTCCCGGTCGCCGTCGACGGCAGGCAGGGAGCCGGGCATGGCCTCGCCGGAATGCGCGAACGGGTCCGCGCCGTCGGCGGTTCGCTGCAGGCCGGCGGGCTGCCCGGGGGCGGGTTCGCCCTCCACGCCACGCTGCCACTGGAGGGCGAGTGATCCGGGTGGTGCTCGCGGACGACCAGGCGCTCGTCCGCGCCGGTTTCAAGGTGCTCATCCACAGCGCACCTGACGTCGAGGTGGTGGGTGAGGCTGCAAACGGTGAGGAGGCGGTGAGGATCGCCCGTGAGACGCTTCCGGACGTGGTGCTGATGGACATCCGGATGCCCGTCCTGGACGGAATCGAGGCGACCCGCCGGATAGCCGCCGAGGCCGGCCTCGCCGGCGCTCACGTGCTGATCTTGACGACTTACGAAGCCGACGAGTACGTATTCGAATCGCTGCGCGCTGGTGCGAGCGGGTTCGTGTTGAAGGACATCGAGCCGGTGGACCTGCTGCGTGCAATCCGGACCGTGGCGTCCGGCGACGCCCTGCTGTCACCGTCGGTCACTCGCCGGCTGATCGCCGAGTTTGCCGGTCGCCCGGCCCAGCGCCGGGTCTCCGGGAAGGACCTCCAGAGCCTCACCGAGCGCGAGCGCGAGGTGCTGGCTCTAGTGGGTGTTGGCAAGAGCAACGACGAGATCGCGGCCGACCTGTTCGTCAGCCCGGCCACCGTCAAGACGCACGTGAGCCGTGTCATGTCGAAGCTCTACGCGCGGGATCGGGCACAGCTAGTGGTTGCGGCGTACGAGAGCGGGCTGGTCGTGCCGGGCGCCTAGTGTCCTGTCAGACAAGTACATGAGATAATGAGTGCGTTGCCGGCAGCTCCCACATCGAGGTTCACGTCATGCCGCTGGGCCGTCCTCATAAAGCTTCCCTCCACCTCCCGGAGCAGGATCGGACTGAGCTTCTGCGC
>DATFWQ010000352.1:0-27758 GCA_035259145.1 Candidatus Dormiibacterota bacterium
CGACCACGACTATGACCACGTTGGTGACCCTCCAACGGTGGACAGTGGCGGGTCGGTGGGCCTATTGGGAGGGCCGAACCTCAGGGGAAAGGGGGCAGCGTCGCTTGCCCGGCCGCCGGCCGGGTCGGCTCTGCCGACGACGCGGTGGGGGGAAACCGAAAGGCTTCCAACCACTCCTTGTCCGCCGACTACCACTATGACCACGGCAGGCTATTAAACCGCGTTCCGGTTGCGGCCGTACCCTTGTGCATCGTTGAGCGCGCTGATCCGCTGCGAGTGGGCCGGCAACGACCCGCTGATGCTCGCGTACCACGACGAGGAGTGGGGTGTGCCGGCCCGCGACGACCGGACGCTGTTCGAGTTCCTGACCCTGGAGGGCGCCCAGGCCGGGTTGAGCTGGATGACGATCCTGCGCAAGCGCGACGGCTACCGTCGCGCGTTCGCCAGCTTCGATCCCGGAGCCGTGGCCGGCTTCACCACCGCGGACGTAGAGCGATTGCTGGCCGACCCGTCCATTGTCCGCAACAGGGCCAAGATCGTCTCGACGATCGAGAACGCGCGGGCTCTGCTCGCGATCCAGGCTGAGCGCGGCAGCTTCGCAGCGTTGCTCTGGTCGTTCGTAGATGGGGAGCCCCTACAGCCCTCGCGGCGGTCCCTGAGCGAGCTGCCCTCCGAGACTCCGATCGCGCGCGCAATAAGCAAGGACCTCCGCGGTCGCGGCTTGCGGTTCGTGGGCCCAACCATCGTCTACGCATTGATGCAGGCCTGCGGCCTTGTCAACGACCACCAGACGAACTGCTTCCGGTGGCGGGAACTGGGCGGCGAACGGCCGGCCTGACGAAACCCGCCAAAGTAGCGTGAGACGCGAAGAAGCGGCGATCGGCCACCGTGGCGCGAGTGACGGGATCTCAGCTCAGGCGCAGGTGAGCGCGCTCCTTTTCGAGGTCAACGGAGACCACCTCCACCCGGACCCCACGACCCCGGACCACCGGTCCCGTCGCCCCGGGTTGGTTGCGAGCCTTGATCTCCTCGCGGTCCTCCTCCGGTGACGCGAAGTCTGAGGCCGGAAGGACGCCGAAGACACCGATTCCGAGGTCGACGAACGCCCCGAATGGAAGGACCAGGGTGACCTTTCCGAGGTGTGGCACGCCTGGCTTCAGTCCCGACAAGATTGCCCGGCGCAGCGCCTTGAGCCGATCGCTGTCCAGAACAGCCCGCCGCGACACGTAGATGCAACCCTCATCCTCACAAACCTCGATGACCTTGACTTCGACGTCGTGGCCGATCATCCAGCTGTAGTCGTCTCCGACGTAGAAGCCGGCCTGACTCGTGCTGAGCCAGGCAGGCACCCGTCCGACGTCGACCTTGAGTCCGCCCTCACCCCAACCGAGGACCCGTCCGATTACGATCCGGCCCTCGTCAATCGCCTTCCGAGCGTCATCGTACGTTCGCAGCCGCATGCTCTTCTCCTGCTCCGCCCCGAGCTTATCGCCGATCTCGTCCGAGAACTGCGTGCGCAGTGCCGCGAGACCGCGGTGGATGTGCGTT
Organism: Candidatus Dormiibacterota bacterium; assembly: GCA_035259145.1. Classification (GTDB taxonomy): domain Bacteria; phylum Chloroflexota; class Dormibacteria; order Dormibacterales; family Dormibacteraceae; genus CF-161. The sequence continues at coordinate 1,549 of DATFWQ010000352.1, forward strand.
TTCGCCGTACCAGTGGTGATGCCCAGTACCCTCGCGACCTCGGCCTGTGGGAGGTCTGCAAAGAACTTGAGCGCGATGGCGTCTCGCTGTCGTGCAGGGAGCGATCGAAGCGCTTCGAGCAGCGCGACTCTGAGCGTGACGGCTTCGCCTGGGTCCGCCGGCTCAGCAGCATTCAGGCGGATCTGCGGGCGCCGGACCTGGTCCAGTGCGAGGTTGACCGCAACTCGAAGGACCCACGCGTCGCGATATGGAAGGTGGGCGACTCGTTCCCAGTCGGCGAAGGCGCGCGTCAGCGCCTCCGCAGCAACGTCCTCAGCTGCCGGTCCGCTGCCCAGGATTCGGTAGGCAAGGCGGTAGGCCCGACCGAACAGATCCTGGAACGCCAGTTCGAACTCCACTGCTAGAAAAACGGCTGGTGGCCCGCCGTGGTTGACATGACGCTGGGACCACTCTTTCGGGCGGACCTGCAACGCCTGATGCCTGAGTGCTGCGGCTGGACCTGGCGACCGCCGCCGCCCACCTGCTCCTAAGCGTCGGGTCCAGCGGCGTCGGGACGCCGGCGCTCCAGGTTTTCGAAACGGGTCAGTTCCTTGCGGAAGACGAGCTCCACCATCCCGGTCGGCCCGTTTCGGTGCTTTGCGATCAGGACCTCCGCAATGCCGGGCTTCTCGGTCTTGTCCCGGTTGTAGTACTCGTCTCTGTAAAGAAACATCACCAGGTCGCTGTCTTGTTCGATGCTGCCAGACTCTCTTAGATCACTGAGTATCGGTCGCTTGTCTGGCCGCGCCTCAGGCGCTCGCGAGAGCTGTGAGATCGCGATCACGGGGATGCGCAGTTCGCGTGCGATCGACTTCAACGCCCTTGAGATGGCTGACACCTCCTGGACACGATTGGAGTCGTCTCCACGAGAATGGCCGTGCATGAGCTGCAGGTAATCGATCATGAGCAGCTCGATGCCCTCGCGGCTACGCGCCTGCCTTGCCTTGAGCCGCATCGTCAGGTCGTCCAGCGTGGGCGAGTCGTCGATAAAGATCGGAGCGTCTCCCAGCGGCCCCAGGGCGCCCGCCAGCCGCTCGTACTCGACGTCGCTCAGCGTCCCACGGTGAAGCCGTTGTGCGTCGATCCGGGCCTGTTCGCACAGCATCCGCTCCACCAGCTGCTCTTTCGACATCTCGAGGCTGAAGATCGCAACGGGCCTCTGGTGATCAACGGCTGCGTGCAGCGCCACGTTGAGGGCGAAGGATGTGTTGTGGACGACGATGTCCTGAGCGATGAAGTTGGCGCCATCTGGGACGGTCAGGTCATAGACGCGGTGCTTGCCGATCGACTCGATGCTGACGATCTCGTCCCAATACAGATCGGGACCGGCAAGACGCGGAACGTGGCGGTCGCTGGGAAGCTCGCACTGTGCTGCCTCGCGGCTCTGCATCGGTCGGTGCACTGCAAGGAGATTGAACCTACGGGCCTCCCTGCCCCGCTCGTCGCCGGCGCCGGCACGGCCGGCCTTATGTGACGCCGCCGAGGTGCCGGCAAGGCTCCAGACCTGGTCTGGACGGTGGTCGAAGCCGGAGCGCCTGCGATCAACGAGGTCGCCGGGGAAGCGCTGGGCAATCTTCCCGACCCACCCGACGTCCTGCTGATAGGTGTTGACAGACTCGGGCTCGGTGATCTCCACCATCCAGCTGCGCGCGCCCTTGCGCCACAACCTCGAGACGACACCAAACCGGGTGAGCGCATGCCGCATGTCCTCTGCCAGCCACCTGGAGGCCACTGTGAACTCGATCCGCGCGCAGCCGTCCCTCGAGTCGACCGTTCCCTCACAGCTGATCACTGCGCGGACGAACTCGGCCAGCCGCGTCCGGTCCCAACGCCACACGCAACTCGGGACGCGCTTGAACTCTGCCAGCTTGCCCCAGAGCCCAAGGCGTCGCAGCCACTGGACAACCGGGTTCGGCCGGCCGGACGCGGCCAGATGGACACGTGCTCCTGTCCGCCGGACGTGCAGCGTCGGAAAGGACGCCGTCACGACCGCCTCGAAGTCCGACACGATGTCAGGATCGCTATTCGTGAAGTCGGGTTGTCTGAGGAGGCGGCCTCCGGCAACGTAGTAAGCGATCAGGCGCACCAGCTCGAGGCGGAGGCTGGTGTCATCGCCGAAGCAGGGCAGGGAACGGGGAACGGCGATCTTGTCCCCGACGATGAGCTCGTGGAGCGGATGCCAGCCCGCTCTGGTCAGGAATGGATGATGATGGGTGACCTCCACCAGCCGGCCCGTCCGGGTGCCGACCCGAAAGCACTCCTTGACGCCACTATCGACCCAGTCCGCCACGTGTGCAGGGGAGACGCAGCCCTCGCCGTCAACACTCCAGACCTGCCCGAGGCGCCGCTCCACGCATTCTTCGATGGTGAGGCGCTCGCCTGTTTCCGGATCGTCCACCAACATTTTCGCGGCGAGACACTTCCCCATACTCGGCCGTCCCGCTACCACAATCAAATCCGACTGTTTGAAGCCGTTGGTCAGACGATCGATGTCATGGAAGCCGCTTGGGATACCGATCACGGCCCCGCCTGACGCCATCTGGGCGTCGATGCGATCCATGGCCGGCTTCAGGAGGTCGTAGATCCTCTCCATGCCGCTGCCGACCTTGTCGTCGGAGATCGCATAGACGTGCGCCTGGGCCTGGTTGACAGCCTCCTCGGCGTCCAGCGAACCGTCGAAGCCGAGGGCGGTGACCTGGCCGCCGGCAGTGATCAAGCGTCGCTTGTATGCCCTGTCCTTGACGATTCGGGCGTAGTGCTCGACATTGGCGGCTGTCGGCACGGCCTCCTGGATCCAGGCCAGGTGAGCGCGGCCACCGATCCGCTCCAGCACACCGAGCTTTTCCAGCTCCGCCGCGAGCGTCACGTTGTCGATGGGCTCTCCTTCGCGGAACAGGTTGAGGGCGGCGCGATAGATCTGCGCGTTGTTCTCGCGGTAGAAATCCTCGGGGTTGAGGAAGTCCAGCACCCTCGTCATCGCCGCCTGGTCCAGCAGGATGGCGCCGAGGACAGAGGTCTCGGCCTCGAGGTCTTGAGGTTGGACTCGGCCCTCGGACCGGCCCAGAATGGCTGCGGTCGCCACGACGCGTTAGCGGGAGGGGCTACCCCGCGGCGGCAGCCCGCCGGCGCGGAAGAGGGGGAGGATCGGGTGTCGCATGCTCATCGAAACTGTCCGCGATCCGGGCTGTGATGAGCAATTGGACAACCACGGCATCTTCGGGGACAAAGGCAACCAGCTGTGTGGACAACGCGACGGCAGGTGTTGAAACGCCTGTGGGCAACTACCTTCTCGAAGGTATCCAGTGACCTGTTGAAACCCGTTATCGCCCCATATCGACTGCGAAGGCATGGCACGTCCTGATCGTACGTCTGTTCTGCCCGCTCCGCAACGGGCCTTGTTAAGCCTGCAGCCAGCGCCCCGGCTACACGCCGGGAGATCGCACCAGTCGCCTAAGTGGACGGATTGGACCAATCGCCGGCGATGGGCACTCTTCCAAACCGTCCGATAGGCCCGCTCCGCGGCACTTGGTTCCCCTAGCGGTCCTGGGTGATGATCAGGTTGATGTGCGCATCGACGTCGCGGTGGAGCCGGAGCGGCACCTGGTGTTCACCTAGCTGCTTCAGCGGGTCCTTGAGATCGATCTTGCGCCGATCGACGTCGACCTGATGCTGAAGGCGCAGGGCCGTGGCGATGTCTTCGTTCGTGATCGCACCGAACACCTTGTCCTCTGCGCCTACCTTGAGACGAACCACCACTGTCTTGTTGTCGATGAGCTCCGCCAGCTCCTGGGCCTGGTCGCGGTCCTTGGCCTCCCGCTTCACGACGGCCTCGCGGAGCCGCCTCGCCTCCGCCTCCGCGCCCTTTCCTGCAACGATCGCCAGGCGCCGCGGGATGAGGTAGTTGCGGCCGTAGCCGTCCGCCACCTCCTTCACGTCCCCAGCCTGACCGACGTTCTCGACGTCCTTTATCAGCATGACTCTCAAGCCGATTCTTCCTCCGATTCGCGGAATTCTGTAACTGCCAGCCTTGCTCGTCGCCGCGAAGTCAGGCGGCGGACACCATCTTGAGCGAGCGCCAACGCGATCTCGAGGTCGCGGTCGAAGACGCTCTCGCTCCTCAGTATGCGGGCTCGCTGTTCTTCGACGATTTCCTCCGGGCAGGCGTCCACGAACACTCTGACGGTCAGGGCTCCAAGGGCCAGCAGGTCCAGTTCTCCGATGACCGGAACCCACGCCGGCACGTCGAGCGGGCTGACGATCAGACCCAGTGCCGCGCCCATCCCCAGCTTTGGGCCAAGCGGCACGCGGTCATCCCGCACCAGGCAGTAGGCCAGCTTCGCGGTCCGGCGGGCCTCGAACAGGAGCGCGCGTGCCCGCGCGAGGTTGAAGGCCATGGATCGAATGCCAAAAGGTACCTCTTGACGCGTCTCCGCTTCCACCTTAGCTTTCGCGCCGCGATGACGACGGCAGTAGTCAGGGTGGCTCCGGCGCGGATGAGCAACCTGCGCCACATAGCCCTGGCCACGTTCTGGTTCGGCCTCAACTTCCACTGGATCCCGATCCTGGCGGTCCTCGTCCCGTACCAGGTCATCCATCTGCTGCCCCGTGACCAGCAGGGCTCAGGGATCGCTGTCGTCACCGGCGCCGGCGCGGTCTTTGCAGTGCTCCTGCCGCCTCTCGTCGGCGCCTACTCGGACCGGCTCAGCACGCGTTGGGGCCGCCGGCGTCCGATCATGGTTGTGGGCACCGTCGTCAACGCAGTCGGTCTGCTGATCCTGATGACAGCCTCGAGCTACGGCGCCCTGGTCCTCGGCTATCTCGTCATCCAGATCTTCAACAACGCGGCGGGGGCGGCATTCAACGGGATAGTCCCCGACGTCGTGCCGCGGGAGGAGTTCGGGAAGGCCAGCGGCATCCTCGGCGGCATGGTGCAGGTGGGCAGCGTTGCCGGGCTCGCCGCCACCCTGATCATGTCCGCTGCCTTTGGGCACATCGAGTGGACGTATGGCGTGATGGCAGTCGTCATTCTTGCCAGCCTGGCGCCGACGGTGTGGGCAGCTCGTGGCGAGGGCATGGCGCGGCTGCCCCTGCGGAGTCACGAGGCGGTCAGGGTGGCGGTCGCACGCTTCCTGCGGCCGCTGGCCAGCGGTGACTTCGCGTGGGTGATCTACACGCGAACGCTGATCACAGCCGGCATCTACTGCATCCTCCCCTACCTGCAGCTCTTCTTCCGGGACGTGGTCAAGGTCGCCAACCCCGCCAACTTTGCGGCTACGTGGGAGCTGCTGCTTCTGCTCGCCGCCACCCCCTTCGGGCTGGCTGGGGGCTGGGCGTCCGACCGGATCGGCCGCAAGCTTTTCGTGTACGCCGCGGGCACAGTCATGTCGCTTGTCGTAGTCCTGTTTGTCGTCCTCTACCCGACCGCTCAACTCTTCGTCCTTGTCGCGGGGATGCTGTTTGGCGTCGGCTACGGCCTCTACTATGCCGTCGACTGGGCGCTGGCCTGCGACACGCTGCCCGACCCTGACCGGATCGCGAAAGACATGGGCCTGTTCCACGTGTCGTTCACACTGCCTCAGGTCCTAGTGCCGGTGGCTGCGGGATTTGCCCTGGACGCGGTCAACCGGCAGTCGGCCAACTCCGGCTACCGCGTCATCTTCATCGGAGCGGCGGTCTTCTATCTGCTCGGGACGGTCTTCGTCAGCCGGATCCGCTCGGTGCGCTAGCTCAGCTGGCCACGCGTGAGGGGCGGCCTCTGCCCGAAGTCGGGCGCGGGGCTGGATTGGGCCCACCGGATCTCACCCCCGCCAGCCGGCCAAAAGTGAGACGAGGCGGCGCCTCACCGGCACCGCCTCGACCGCCGGTCTCCCGAGTCTCGCGCGTCTGGTCCAGTTGTGCCTCGTCAGGCACGTCGCCCCTCAAGGAAGGCCAACCTTGCGCGGTCTGCGGGGTCGGCGACGACGAACGCTTCAACCTTCGCTCTCCTGGCGGGATCTGTCAAGAGCTGGGTTTTTCCACAAGGTGCCGCGATGTCGTCGCCGAGCCCTCGACCGCCTCAGGGCCAGTCAGCTCCGCAGGGGCGGCGAGCCCTCGACCTGTCGGGATGGCGCTCCTTCCTTTACGGTGCGATGCTGTAGACGTCACACAGAATCGCAGGGAGGTCCACATGTCCGCGCCGTCCTACGTCCACGGTGCAAGCAGCGTCCCGCTCCTGGGCGAGACGATCGGAGAGAACCTTCGCCGGACGGTCGAACGCCATGGCGATCGCGAGGCGCTCGTCGTGCGGCACCAGGGCTACCGCGCGACCTACCGGGAGCTTTGGGAGCAGACCGGCCTCGCCGCACGGGGCCTTCTTGCGCGCGGTGTCACAAAAGGGGACCGCGTTGGCATCTGGTCGACGAACCGCCACGAGTGGGTCGTCGCCCAGTACGCCACCGCTCGGATGGGCGCAATCCTTGTCAACATCAACCCGTCCTACAGGACCTCCGAGCTGGAGTACGCCCTCAACCAGTCAGGCACCAGCTTCCTGATCCTGGCCCGAGCCTTTCGCACGGCCGATTACGTCGCGATGCTGGCCGAGGTGAAAGGCCGCTGTCCTGAGCTGAGAGAAGCGCTTGTGCTCGAGGATGGCTGGAATGCCCTGCTGCGAGACGGTGAGCGTGTCAGTGACGACGAGCTGGCTGAGCGCGAGGCTGAGCTCCAGTTCGACGAACCCATCAACATCCAGTACACCTCCGGGACGACGGGCTTCCCGAAGGGGGCCACCCTCTCACATCACGGCATTCTGAACAACGCATTCTTCATCGGTGAGCGGCTGGCCTACACCGAACGGGACCGGGTCTGCATCCCGGTGCCCTTCTATCACTGCTTCGGTATGGTGCTCGGCAACCTGGCCTGCACCACCCACGGCGCGTGCATGGTCGTACCGGCTGAGTCGTTCGATCCGCTGGCCACTATGGAGGCGGTCCAGGAGGAGCGGTGCAGCTCGCTGTACGGCGTGCCCACGATGTTCATCGCGGAGCTGGGGCACCCCGACTTTTCACGGTGCGACTTCTCCAGCCTGCGCACCGGGGTCATGGCCGGCTCCCCCTGCCCGGTCGAGGTGATGAAGAAGGTGCAGACGGCCATGAACATGGCGGAGGTCACGATCTGCTACGGCATGACCGAGACTTCGCCGGTCTCAACCCAGAGCAACACCGACGACCCATTGGAAAAGCGCGTCTCGACCGTGGGACGCGTGCACCCGCACGTCGAGATCAAAGTGGTCGACCCAGCCACGCGACACCTGGTGCCGCGCGGACAGCCGGGGGAGCTCTGCAGTCGCGGCTACATTGTCATGCTTGGCTACTGGAACAACCCGGAAGCCACCCGAGAGGCGATCGACGCCGGCCGCTGGATGCACACCGGCGACCTCGCGACGATGGACGAGGACGGCTATTTGAACATCGTCGGCCGGATCAAGGACATGATCATCCGCGGTGGCGAGAACATCTATCCGCGTGAGGTTGAGGAGTTCCTGTACCAACACCCCGACGTCGCTGACGTCCAGGTGTTCGGCGTACCGAGTGAGCGGTACGGCGAGGAAGTAATGGCCTGGGTGCGGCTCCGCGAGGGCGCGACGCCCACGGGTGAGGACCTGGCCTCGTACTGCCGCGGCCGGATCGCGACATACAAGATCCCGCGCTACTGGAAGTTCGTGGACGAGTTCCCGATGACGGTGACGGGCAAGATCCAGAAGTTCAAGATGCGCGAGGCCTCGGTCGAAGAGCTGGGCCTGCAGGAGGCGGCCGGCATCCGCACGGCTTAGTCCTGATCCTCCGGTCAGCCCTCGAGCACTCAGACGCGCTGCAATGCGGCATCGAGGAGTTGGCGTGCCCGCCGTGGCGCTCGAGTCTGGTCTTCGCGGGACACCGGACGTTCGCCGTAGCTTGCCATAGTCTTTATCGCCAGTAGAGCGCCCAGGGCCGTGGCGAGCTCTGGCCCGTCTGGCCTCACGGTGCGAAGCAGCGAGAGGGCCTCCGAGTGGTTCTCACTCTGAGCGTGCCGCCCGAGGGCCCTACAGCAGACAACGTCGGCGGCTGCTATCCCTGCAAGCACGTAGTGGGTGACCCAGGCGTTCACCCGCGCTGGATATTGCTCGCGCTGGCTCTCGGCTGAATCGAAGAACTCGATCGCCTTGGCCAGCCGGCCCTTGAGCGTCGCGGCCGTACAACGCTGCGTCTTCATCTTCGTCTGCGCGTCCGACCGTGAAGAAAGCCTTCGTCGCCGACCAGGCGGATGCCTTCCGCAAGCACAGCAGCGAGGACCTGGTCGCGATCGATCAGCGAGCGGGCCTGATCCTCGCCGTACTCGAGCACTCGCGCTTCGTTCCCAGTCCACCCGTTTATGTCTCTGGACACGCGATCGACCTGCTCCCGCCAATTGGCCTGGTCTGAGTCCTGGATGCCTCTTGGTCGAATGATGCAGAGATCCACGTCGCTGTCCGCGGTGCTCTCGTTCCGCGCCGTACTGCCAAAGAGGTAAGCGGCGACAGGCTTCGGATTCCAACTCTCGAACGCCATCCTCAGCCGGCGCAGTAATTCCCGGCGCAGGTGAACCAGGGCAAGTATGTGGTCGGCGGCCAGGTGGGTGATGTTGAACCTGTAGAGAATGGCCTTCCCCGCAGGCTCCGCCGTGATGATCCCCTGCCTGCGGAGACGATCGAGGCCGAGCTGGACGCCCCTCGCAGAGTAAGCGCCGAGGAGCGCATGGACCTGGCGACCAGTGAAGGAAGCATCTGCTCCGGCGAGCACCTCCAGGATCCGGCCATCGACTGGGTGCGACGTCAGCTGCAGCGGGTGCGAGAGGTCCATGCTGCGCATTCTAATGCTCATATGGCTAAAAATGTAGCCATATGAGCACTCCGATTTGACCTCGAACTTGCGCCTTGCGACGCTACACGAGCTGCGGCTCTATCCCTCTTTTCCGTGCCTCAGCCATGTTGTCGCTCAGCAATAGGTGTCTGATGCACGGAAGCGTCGGGCTTCAGTGCGGGGGCCCCGGAGTCGGCGGCGCCAGGTCGGCCATGACGATCAGGCCCGGCGCCGCTGCGACCACTCGTGGAATGGAATTGACTGCGATTGCCGCAGTGGCCAGGTCGCCGTGCAGCCCTCCTGGGACCTCGAGCTCCAGGTCTGGAACGCCCACCAGCCGCACGCTGTCTCGTGACGGGCCTGCTCCGATGGCCATGTCCAGCGTCAGTGAGATCACGGTTCGCGAATCGACCCGTCCCTCGGCGGTCTGGTGCAGCCCCAGCACCTGCCCGGGCTGGATCAGGCCTTCGGCCATTTGCGTAGGTTCATCGGCGACTATGGGCTCGATGACCTCCCGCAGATCAGTCAGCCGCCAGCCGAACGCACGTGCCAGCGTGTGGGTCGATTCGGTCAGCCCAACGTGGCCAAGGCGCCCGGCCGCTGCGGCCGCTCGAAAATCCTCTTGCGACAGCCCCGCCCCGATCTTGCGCTGCAGCGGTAACCGCCTTGTGGCCGCGTCCTGCACGCGGTGGACCGTCACCTTGTCCACGCGCTGCGCCACCGCCGACAGCGCGATCGGCAGGTAGTCCATCGCGTAGCCCGGGTTGATGCCGGTGCCCAGAACGGTGACGCCGGCACCGCGGGCTCCCGCGTCGATCTCGGCCGCCGCGGCCGGGTGAGCCTGCCAGGGGAAGGCGAGCTCCTCTGCAGTCGAGATGACATTCAGCCCGGCCGAAGCGAGCTCGAGGATCTGGGGTGCTACCTGTAGGAGCGACGAGCCCGTGCAGTGAACCGCGACCGCCGCCGGTTCAGCCGGCCTCATGAACCTCGGACCGATGACCGGCCCGTCCGCTTCATGGCCAGTCACCTCACCCAGCCGCCGACCGTCCAGGTCGGGGCTGATGTCCACGGCGCCCACCGATCGAAGCCAGGGCCGTCCTGAGACGAGCGACGCGACGGCGAGACCGATCGGTCCCAGACCGTAGTGGACCACGCCGATAGGCATCGTCGAATTCACGACGAGAGCTTAACGCCCTGCCGGGAGCCCACCAGGCGATGCAGCGCGATCAGCCGCGCGGTGCCTATCCCGCAGGCTCTGCCACAGCTTTGTCCCAACCTGCCTGCCAGGCGTCCAGCGCGGCGGCCAGCTGCTCTCGCAGCTCCCTCTCGCGTTGTCTCAGCCCGGCCGATGCCTGCTTATCACCCGCCGCGATCGCCTCCTCTTTCTGCAGCCGCAGCCGCCAGATCTCGGCTTCCAGCTGCGTGATCTTGCGCGGCGGCTTAAGTCTCCTTCGCAGCGCCAGGAGGTTCGTCCCCGTCGCCGCAAGCAGGGTCAGTAATGCGGGCGCTGGGCTGTCCCGCTGAACGAGTGCGCCAAGGAGGTGGTCGCTTCGGAGAAGCATGGCGCCCTCTTTGACGGCGGACCGGCGAGCCCCCTCGATCGCCTGATAGACGCCGCTCGTTGAGGGCATCCCTGTCGAGGAGCCGATTGCCCGCCGCATCGCCTTGGGCTGACCCTCCGCCAGGACCGCGCTCACGGCCTTGCTGGCAAGATCGAGCGTCACCCCAGACTGCGCCAGAACCTGGGCGCCGAGGCCGCTTCCCTCTCTCAGGATGCCGAAGAGAAGGTGCTCGGTCCCAACGTGAGATGTGCCGGCCTCCCCAAAGGCGAGCTCGATCACCTTCTTGACGCGGTTCGCTGGCATTACACGGCCGGCCATGTGCGGTTCCTCCGGGCCGACGTGAGAACTGATGGCCTCTCGCACTGGCTGCCGCTCAACATCAAGTTGTTCGAGCGCCATGGCTGCCGCACCGCCCGAGTTGAGCAGGCCCAGCAGCAGGTGCTCGGTGCCGATGTACCCGGCGCCGGAAGCTTCGGCCTCCTGCTGGGCGAGGGTGAGGGCTTCCTTGGCTGGCTCGGTGAAGCGGTCGAACGGATACATGCCGGTTCCTCCCGGATGTGACGCCGGCGTTCGCGCGTCGCGGAGAGTAAGAAGCTGGGCACGGGCAGCGGTGAACGACTCACCGGTCTTGTGCATGCGCCGGCGCACCAGCTTCTTGAAGTCACGATCGCGAGGCACGGCCGTCACCTCCTCGACCGCGATCCGGTCCCCCAGCGACAGCTCGCGGTCGACGACGTTACGACCACGGGCCCGGCAGTTCTCCAACCTTTGCCTCGTCACGGGCCCGGCTGGGGCAGGCCGTCGAGGTTGGGCGCGGACCAGCGCCCTCGGAGCAGTCTACAGTCACCGAGCTGAAGCGGTTCGCGAATTACCGGGGTCGGGGCGTAGGGGCGGGGGCTCTCGTCGGTGTGCGCAATGTGCCAGGGCCGTGCCCGGTCTGATGGCGGAACACACGGTAGAACTGCGCGTAACTGCCGAACCCGGCGGCGAGGGCGGCGGCCAGCGCGGTGGTGTGGTTGCCGTCGCCGTATGCCAGCAGAAAGCGGTGCAGCCGCTGCTGGTTGCGGTAGCGGCTGAGCGAGACGCCTGTCTGGGCCTTGAACAGTCGGCTGAGATGCGTGGGGCTCATTCCCACGGTGCGTGCCAGGCCCGCCAGAGTGCCTGTGCTGGGATCGGTCCGCAGCAGGTCGACCACCGTGCGGATCGCTGGGTGGACGTGGATGCTGTCGACGACCTCGTCACTGTCGAGGAACGCCCGCCAGGCCCGGGCCAGCAGGTAGGCCAGCCCGGCGTTTGCCAGCGTGCCGTCCCGCGTCTCGGCGGTGTGGACCTCGCTGAAGAGAGCCTGCAGACTGCGGGTGTCGCCGATGCCCAGGCGGCGTGAGAAGGAGCCAGCTGGATCATCCTCGAGCATAGGCCGGGTGTGTGGCGCTCTCGCGATTCGGCCGACCAGGCCGGGTGTGAAGATCGCCCACCACAACTCGTGGTCCGCCGATTGGTCGACCAGGATGTGTTCTTGGGCCGGGAACAGCCAGGTCAGCGTGCCGGGAGTGAGCTCATACCGTCGCTGCCCGAGCAAATAGGTCGCGGTGCCGCTCACCGCGAGGTTGACCTCCAGTTCGGCGTGCCGATGGGCGCGGACGCGCCTGTCTCCAGCGAGGTGGCGCACCACCCGCCCATCCAGACCGGCCGGCAGTTCGAGGTCTTCGAGCATCGCAAGAAATGATCAGTCTTTGCCTACCGGTGAGAAGACCGAGACGCCCTTGTTCACCGAGACTGTGGTGGTTCGTATCACTCACCACCGGAGAGAGCCTGATGAATCCCTTGTTCCCACCTTCGACGCCGAGCACGTACGTCGGTTCCGCGATGAGGGGTTCTTCATCCTGGAGAAGGTCGTTCCCCCGCACGATCTGCAAGCTCTCCGCGGCGAATGCCAGCGCTTCATCGACCAGCGCGACGCGGAGATGGACCGTCTCGGCGTGGACACTCTCGACCTTGACCACCGCGGCCGTCGCTACTTCGTACACGCCTACGATCAGAGCGTCGCAGTTCGTCAGTTTCTGATCTCCGACCTCATGGTGAAGATCACACAGGCCGCACTGGGCGAGACCGTCTACCTGTTCAACGAGCAATACGTCGTCAAAGCTGCCGAGCGGGGCATGAAGTTCGGATGGCACCAGGACTCCGGCTTCATCGAGTACCCGCACGTGCCTTACCTCACCTGCTGGATCGCCCTCGACGACGTGACGGAGGAAAACGGCACCGTCTATCTGTTGCCGTACTCTCGTGCCGGCACGCGCGAGGTCGTCCCGCACGTGCGGGAGGAGGACACCCACGACCTGGTCGGCTACTTCGGTAATGATCCGGGCGACCCGGTCATCGCGCCGGCCGGCAGCATCGCATGCTTCTCCAGCACCGTCCTGCATCGCAGCGGGGCCAACACCACCGACCAGATGCGCCGGGTCTACCTGGCACAGTACTCGGCCGAGCCCATCCTCACCGCCGACGGCTCCCGGCCGCGACGCCTGGCCCACCCTCTCGTGGTCAACGGCCACCGCCCCTGAGTAGCGGTGCCAACGTGGTAAGCAAATGAACTGCCAGACTGGCCGGGCATGACGCTCCGGGACTACCGTGCCTGGCACGACCAGTACGACAATCCCGGCAGCGCTCTGGCCGAGCGATTGCAGACTGTTCGGGGCCGGTTGGCTGAACTGCTCGACGGTGCCCCGCCGGGTCCTCTCCGCGTAATCAGCATGTGTGCCGGCCAGGGTCGCGATGTCCTGACGGTGTTGCCAGAGCATCCGCGCCGCGCCGACGTGAGCGTCACGCTGGTTGAGCTCGACTCCCACAACGCGCGCGTTGCCCGCGCCACCGCCTCGGCCGCGGGCTTGCCGTCGGTCGAGGTTGTCGAGGGTGACGCCTCAATCAGTGACACGTATGAGCCCTTTGCACCCGCTGACGTGGTGCTGGTCTGTGGGATCTTCGGCAACGTCTCTGACGCGGACGTCGAGAACACGGTGCGAACGGTGTCGATGCTGTGCAAGCCGAGCGCTGCCATCGTCTGGACTCGCCACCGACGAGAGCCCGACCTCACTCGCCGGATTCGGCGCTGGCTCGCCGAGGCGGGATTCGTAGAGCTCACCTTCGACGCTCTCGACAACGAGTCCAGATCGGGTGTCGGGACGGCCAGGTTGGCTGGTCCGCCGGAACGCTGGCGACCGGGTCATCGGTTCTTCACCTTCATCCGTTGAAGAGGCGCGCGGTCGCCTGCAAAAGTATTGCTGGAGCAGCCCGGCGCGAACCCCTAAACCATGGTCAGGCCCCCGCTCACCGACAGCGTCTGGCCTGTGACGTATGCCGCCTCCTCCGAGGCAAAGAAAGCCACAGCGGCCGCCACCTCCTCTGGCCGAGCCAGGCGCCGGAACGGGATGGCCCTCACGAGCGCGTCACCGAGCCGGGGGTTGGCGCGCCGGGTTTCCTCCATCATGGGCGTGTCGGTCGGACCGGGGCAGACCACATTGACTCGGATGTTGTAACGCGCCACCTCGCGGGCCACAGCCTTGCTGAAGCCGATGATGCCTGCCTTCGCGCCCGAGTAGACGACCTCGCCGGATGAGCCGACGCGACCGGCGTCGGATGAGATGCTCACGATCGCGCCGGATCCGCGTTCCATCATCCCGTCGAGGGCTGCTCGCGTGCAGGTGATCACGCCCTTCAGGTTGATTGCGATCACGCGGTCCCAGGTCTCCTCCGAGCTCTCTACGAACGGCTGAACGCGATCCCACCCGGCGCAGCTCACCAGAACGTCAAGCGGGCCCAGCGCTGTCTCGGTTGCGGCCACCGCCTCTCGCATTGCCGAGAGGTACGACACGTCGGCCTGCAGGGCGCACGCGGACTCCCCGATCTCGGCGGCTGTCGCCTGAGCGCCTTCCAGGTTCAGGTCGACCGCCGCCACCCGGCACCCCTCGTCGCCCAGCCGCAGCGCCACGGCACGTCCGATCCCGCTGGCCGCGCCCGTCACCAGCGCCACCTTGTCCCGCAGTCCTCTCATTCGTCGCCTCCACTCGTCGTTCGATCGAGACCCGACCGCCGCCCCGTGGACGTCACCCTGACACCGTAATCTCGGTAGGCTGCTGCAGGGCTGACAAGCCCCTCTGCCACGTCCTCGGCGACCATCTCCGGCGCGCGGTCCAGGGGGTCGAAGTAGCCACCACCGCCGGGCAGCTCCAGCCTGAAGGTCGCCCCCGCAGGCATTGCCATGCTGAGGGTAGGTCTGCGCGTGGCGCCGGTCGACGCGCGGAATCCGGACCGCGCCCCCGGCTTGCCGCCGGCGTAGCCGTGCGCGGGCTGGCCGAAGCGATCCGAGAGTGTGGAGACGACGTAAGGCTCGCCGGTCCGCACCTCGACGTCGATCACCTGACCGAGGCCGCCACGAAACCGTCCCGGCCCGCCTGAATCGCGCCGGTACTCTTTGCGGCGGATCACCAGCGGGCCCGTGGTCTCGATCACCTCCACGGGGGAGGAAGCCACGCCACTCGGGAAGGCCGTCGTCGACAGGCCGTCCGCTGTGGGTCGTGCGCCGGTCCCGCCGGCTGAGAAAAAGACGCTGACGAAGCGGTCGGGGCCGGCGCCGCGCACCGTCGTCAGCCAGATACCGCCCGCGCCTTCGGCGATCACACGCCCTGGCAGTACGCGTTCGAGAGCACCAAAGACCGCGTGAGGGATGTAATGGCCTGCGATCTGCCGCGCGGCCACCGCAGCCGGGAAGCGACAGTTGAAGATCGAGCCTTCCGGCGCCGTGACGGACACCGGCCGGAAGCTGCCCTCGTTGTGAGGCACCTCGGGCGCGATCGCGCACTTGAGGGCGTAGTTCGTGTATGCGGTGGTGTAGTTCAGGACGACGTTCATCCCCCGCTCGACCTGCGGCGAGCTGCCCGTAAAGTCGGCGATGATCTCGTCGCGACGCACCAACAGCCGGCAGTGGATGCGGACCGGTTCCTCCATCCCGTCGACGAAGCACGTGCGCTCATATTCACCGTCGGGGATCGATGCGATCGCGTCGCGCATCGCACGCTCTGAGCGGCCCAGGATCTCGCGCCCGATCTCGTCCAGGTCGTCAAGGCCCATCTCATCGAGGTATGCCAGCAGGCGGTCTGCGCCCACCTGATTCCCGGCAACCTGCGCGTGCAGGTCACCCAGCACCTCCTCCGGCGCCCGGACGTTGGCGGCGAGCAGCTGGAAGAGCGGCTCGTTGGGCTTCCCGCGGTCGTAGAGCTTCATGATCGGGATGGCGAGGCCCTCTTCGTAGACCTCTGTGGCGTCGGCCGACAGACCGCGGCCACCGATGTCGATGGCGTGGCAGGTGTTGCCGAAGAAGCCGATCAATTTGCGCTTGTCAAAGACCGGCGTGACCACCGACAGGTCGTTGAGCTGCCCCGAGGTCATCCAGGGGTCGTTGGTGATCAAAACGTCGCCCGGACTGAGCGTGCGAGGCGGATAGGCCGCCACGAAATGCTTCATGCCCGTCGCGAGGGAGTTGATGTGGCCAGGCGTCCCGGTCACCGCTTGCGCCAGCATCAAACCCCTCGCGTCGAAGACCGCCGCCGAGAGGTCCCCCACCTCCCGCACGATCGGCGTGAAAGAGGTGCGCATCAGCGCAGCCGCCTGCTCGTTCGTGACCTGGATCAGGCGCGTCCAGAGAACCTCCAGGGTGACCGGGTCGATCGCGCTCATTGCGGAATCTCCACGTGCAGGTTGCCGTGCTCGTCCAGGCGACCACGGCCTCCGACGCCGATGAACGCGGAGGACTCGCGCTCCTCGACGACCGCCGGACCGTTGACGACGTCGCCCGGGGCAAGCCGGTAGCGGTCCCAGACCTCACCGTCGACGAACGAGCGCTTCTCCTCTGACCAGACTGGCCGCCGGCCCTTGCGGGCCGGACCTGCCAACGGCACCCCGGCACCGACCTCGATGAGAGAACGCGGGCCGGCTACCCGCACCCGCCAGGTCATCACCTCAGGCTCAACGCCCGCGGGCTGCCGGCCGTAGAGCCGCGCATACACGGCTTCGAACGCCTCCTGCACCTGATTGGACGGACGTCCGGTCAGCCGGGGCCCCAGCTGGACAGTGATCCCCTCGCCCTGGCCGCGGTAGCGCACGTCAGCCGAAACCTCCAGGGAGACGTCGGCCGCCTGGATGCCTGCCCGTGCCAGCTGCTGCAGGCCCAGCGTTCGCAGTTCGGCGATCGCCGTCCTCACGTCGCCCCACTCCACAGCGCTCAACAGTGATGGCAGGCTGCGAGCGAAATCGAAGGCCGGGGGCGCCGTCAGCATCCCAAACGCCGAGGCCAGTCCAGCCGCTGGGGGCAGGACAACGCGCGAGATTCCGAGCCTGCGGGCAACCCCCCAGGCGTGAACTGGACCGGCCCCGCCTGTCGCGACGAACGCAAAACGGCGGATGTCGCGACCTCGCTCGATCGAGTGCATGCGGGCGGCCCCGGCCATGTTCTCGTTCACGACCTGGTGGACGCCGGCCGCGGCCTCGGCCACCCCGAGCCCAAGCCGAGTTGCCAGACGGTCAAGGCTGGTCCGGGCCGCTTCGACGTCCAGCGCCATCTCACCGCCCAGGAAAAAGCGCGGGTCGAGAAATCCGAGCAGGACGTCGGCGTCAGTGACCGTCGGCTGGTCGCCACCGCGACGATAGCAAGCCGGACCCGGCTCGGCCCCGGCACTGTCCGGACCGACCTTGGGCAGACCGAACCGGTCGACCCGGGCGATGCTGCCACCTCCCGCGCCGATCTCGATCAAGTCGATGACCGGCACCCGCAGGGGCAGCCCGCTCTCAGGTGCGAAGCGGTAGACGCGCGCAACTTCGTGCTCGCGCGCGAGCAGCGGCCGCCCGGCCTCGACAAGGCAGGCCTTGGCGGTTGTGCCACCCATGTCGAAGGCCAGGACGTCGACCTCGCCGCCGGCGGCACCGAAGAAGGCGGCGCCGATGGCGCCCGCGGCCGGTCCCGACTCGCAGAGGCGGACAGGCAGGCGGCGGCCGGTCTCGACGGTGGCAAGGCCTCCGGTCGACAGCATGAGGTGGAGAGGGGCCGCGATCCCTGACTCTTGCAAGCGGTGCTCGAGCGTCCCGAGGTAGCTGTCCATCAGCGGACGTACGTAGGCGTTTGCCACCGTCGTGCTTGCCCGCACGTACTCGCCAAGCTCGGGAACCACCTCGAAGGAGGAAGAGATCGGGACACCCGGGAACTCGGCGGCCAGGATGGCGGCTGCCCGCCGCTCGTGATCGGGGTAGCGGTAGGAGTGCAGGAAGCAGACGGCAATCGCCTCGACGCGTTCACGACGGGCACGGCGCGCCAGCCGGCGCACGCCGGCGTCGTCCAGCGGTCGGTCCACCGTTCCGTCCGCGAGGACGCGCTCGTCTACCTCCCAGCGGCGCCGCCGCGGCACCAGGGGCTCGGGAAGGTCGAGGAAGAGGTCGTATATGTCGTATCGGTGCTCGCGACGGATGGCCAGCGCGTCGCGCACGCCTCTGGTGGTGACGAGCGCGGTCAGCGCCCCCTTGCGCTCGACCAGGGCGTTGGCGACGAGGGTGGTGCCGTGGACGACCTCGCCCACGTCCCCTGGACGGGCCTCGACGAGCAGGCGAGCGACGCCTTCGGCGACAGCGATCGAGGGGTCGGCGGGTGTGGTCAGGGTCTTGGCAACAGCCGCGATCTGGCCTTCGACCAGCAACACGAGGTCGGTGAAGGTCCCTCCGATGTCCACCCCGATCCGGGCGGCGGGCGTTCGGTGCGAATGAACAGGTCGCGCCTCCGGAAACTCGCCTGTCCAGGTGCGTTCTACACGTCCCAATTCGGTGCCGCCGGGCGTCAGCCCTCCACCAACCGTCGGAGGTCGTGCAGGTCGTAGGTGAGCTGACCTGCCCGCAGCTGCTCGCGAACCGTGGACTCGTGCATGGCGCGGGCGTGAGCCGCCACCAGCACCTCGTTCAGCCTCGCGGCGGGCACCACCACGGCGCCGTCGGCGTCCATGACGACGATGTCGCCCTGCTCGATGCGGGCTCCACCGACGGTCACGGGCTCACCAAAGGCGCCGATGGTCTTCTTTGCCGCACCGGTGGCGCGAACGAACCGGCTCCAGATCGGCAGCCCGAGACGCACCAGGTCCTCGGCGTCGCGAACAGCGGCGTCGACCAGCAGCCCGGCCACGCCGCGGGCGTGGGCCTGCACCGCGAGCAGCTCGCCTACCAGCGAGACGGGTCGCGCCGCCGGCATCGTGAGCACCAGCACCTCGCCGGCGCGGGCCTGTTCCATCACTGCGTGCACCATCAGGTTGTCGTCCTGTCCACAGCGGACCGTTCGTGCAGGCCCAGCAGCCCGGCTGCCCGGCACCACCTGGATCAGCGGCACGTCGACCAGCCCCTGCTGGCCTGCCGCCTCGTACACCGTGGACACGCCGAGCCCGCGAAGTGCGGTCGCCTTACCGTCGATCGGACCGCTTGGCATTCGCCACCTCCATGGCGCCCTATGATCGCAAGATGCCGTACGCGACGACGGACGATGGCGTGCGCCTCTATTACGAGGAGACCGGCTCCGGCTCTCCGATCCTGTTCATCCACGAGTTCGCGGGGGACTGTCGGAGCTGGGAGCCGCAGGTCCGCCGGCTGAGCCAGACACACCACTGTGTGACCTACAACGCGCGGGGATACCCGCCTTCTGACGTGCCGGCGGACCCCGAGCAATACACGCAGCAGCGGGCGGTCGCCGACGCGGTCGCCGTGCTCGACCATCTGGGTATCCAGCGCGCTCACGTCGTCGGCCTCTCGATGGGTGGCTTCTGCACGCTCCACCTCGGCCTCAGTCACCCGGACCGGGCCCTGTCACTGGTGGTGGCGGGCTGTGGGTACGGCGCACACCCCGACCAGAGGGCTTCCTTTCAAGAGGAATCTGGCGAGAACGCCCGCTCCTTCGAGACGGAGGGCTCGGCAGCGACGGCCCAGCGTTACATGCTGGGGCCGGGCAGGGTGCCGTTCCGAGACAAGGACCCACGTGGATGGGCCGAATCCACCGCCTGGCTCAGCGAGCACTCGGCGGTCGGCTCGGCCCTCACGCTGCGAGGCGTCCAGATGCGACGGTCATCGCTCTACGACCTGACCGAGCAGCTGCGGTCTCTGGAACTACCCACGCTCCTTGTAACCGGCGACGCGGACGAGCCCTGCCTGGAGCCCGACCTGATGCTCAAACGTACCATCCCCTCGGCAGCGCTGGCTGTCATGCCCAGAACCGGTCACGCCTGCAACCTGGAGGAGCCAGCCCTCTTCAACCAGATCGTAGAGGACTTCATCTCGATCGTAGAAGCCGGCCGCTGGAAGTAGGCCAACTGCCGGGAGATAGCCCTGTCCGGCGCCCTGGACAGGGCGTTCTGCCGGGAGTTGGTCCTATTGATGGGTGTTCCCGCGGCCTCGGCCCCCTCTCAGACGGCGGCCGCGCGCCGCTGGCTTGCGGCGGCGCCCGCGACCACTTCGCCCACCACAAGCGTCGCCGGCGCCGCGACCTCCGCAGCCGCGCAGCGTTCAGCGATGGTGCCCAGCTCGCCGCGGACGACCTGCTGCCGCCGAGTGCCCGCGGCCGCGACGACCGCCGCAGGCCGCTCATCCCCAAGCACCTCCGCCAGGCGGCCCGCGACCTCAGGCAGGCCGTCGCGGGCCATCAGCACCACCAGGGTGTCGACATCGGCGGCCAGCCGGCGCAGGTCGGCCCGCTGCGCGCCGGCACCGCGAGCGGTCACGAAGGCCACCGAGCTGGCGACACCGCGCAGAGTCAGCGGGATCCCGGCCAGCGCCGGCGCGGCGGTGGCCGAGCTGACGCCCGGGATCACCCGCACCTCTATCCCAGCCTCAGCCAGAAATGCCGCCTCCTCGCCGCCACGGGCGAACACGAACGGGTCGCCGCCCTTGAGGCGTACGACCTCGTCGCCGGCACCGGCCATCTCCAGGAGAAGAGCATTGATTCGCTCCTGCGGAAAGCGGCGGCCTCCGGCACGCTTGCCCACGTCGACCAGCCGAGCGCCCTGGCGAGCAAGAGCCAGCACGGAAGGTTCGACGAGGGCGTCGTGCAGGACCACGTCGGCGTGCGCCAGCGCTTCCCGCGCCGCCAGGGTCAGCAGGTCCGGCCCGCCAGGGCCGGCCCCCACGAGCCAGACCCGGCCCTGGCGCGGCGTGCTCAGGATCTCCTCGGACAGCGCCAATGCCCGCGCACCCTCGCCGTCGCGCAGCAGGCGGCGGACGTCCGAGCGGAGCAGCGCGGCATAAACGGCCTCCTGGCCCTGAATGGGCGCACCCTGCTCGCGGAGGCGGCGCCGCAGCGCACCCACCAGGCGGACGAAGGGCTCCCACTCCTCGCCCAGGTCCTGTTCCAGCCGGCGGCGCAGCGCCGAGGCCAGGAACGGGCTCTCGCCGGAGGTCGAAACGGCCACCTGCAGTGGTCCTCTCTGGACGATAGCCGGGGCGATCCAGTCGCACAGCTCGGCGCGGTCGACCACGTTGAGTAGGACGCGCCTGTCCTCCGCTTCGCGCCGGGAGGCGGCATTTATGTCCTCTCGACCGCTTGCGTCGATGACCAGCCAGGCGCCCTGCAGATCGCCTGAAACGTAGTCGCGCTCGACCAGCGCGATCAGGCCGTCGACGGCCGCGCGCCGGATCTGGGCCCCGGCCTCGGCCGCAATCACAGTCACGCGCGCCCCTGCCCGCAGCAGCCCCTGCATCTTCTCCGCCGCAAGAGGGCCGCCCCCGAGCACGACGCATCGGCGGTTCTCGAGCGCCAGCGAGACCGGGTAGTAGCGCGTCACGCGGCACCCTCCTCGACACCGTCAGCGCTCAGCCTCTCCTTCCGGCGGAGTGCGAGAGCCGAGGCGCGAAGCACCTCGGCCACCTCGGGTCGGGTGAACTCGGACGGGAGTGGCTCGCCGGCTGCCACCAGCTCGCGGACGCGGGTGCCGCTTAGAACTGAGTGCTCCTCAGGCGGATGAGGGCAGGTTCGCGTCGAGGCCATGTTCTGGCATGCGGTGCACCAGAAGGCGTGCTCGAACCTCAGGATCTCGATCCCCAGCTCCTTGGTCGTGTAGTCGTCGAACACGTCGTGCGCGGCGTAGGTGTCGTAGTAGCTGCCCACGCCGGCGTGGTCACGGCCCACGATGAAGTGCGTGCACCCGTAGTTGCGCCGCACGACGGCGTGGAAGACGGCCTCCCGAGGCCCCGCGTAGCGCATCCAGGCCGGATTCGTCGCCAGCAGGGTGCGGTCGCTCGGGTAGTAGCCGCGCAGCAGCTCCTCGTAGCAGCGCATGCGGATCTCCGCCGGGATGTCGTCGCTCTTCGTCTCGCCGATCAGCGGATGCAGCAGCAGGCCGTCGACGATCTCGAGCGCGACCTTCTGCAGGTACTCGTGCGCCCGGTGCACCGGGTTGCGGGTCTGAAAGCCGACCATCGTGCGCCAGCCGCGCGCCGTCCTGGCTTCGCGCACCTGGCAGGGTGTCAGATCGTAGGGACCGAGCGCATTCGGCGGCGGGGCGAAGGCGATCACCGTACCGGCCAGAGCGTGGCTGCCGCTGCGGTGAAGCGCGTCGACGCCGGGGTGAGCGTGGTCGTCGGTGCCGTACACGTGGCGCGCCTCGCCGTCGGCGGGGGCGGCAAACGCGTCTTCCACCCGCAGGATGCCGATCGGCCGCAGACCGTGGAAGAGGGCCACGCGTTCCTGACGGCGGAGCGCCGCCGCTTCGTGCTTGTCCACGCGCAGCACGACCGGCACCCCGAGCGGCGCCCCGCTCAAAAGCCGGCCCGTCGCGACCACGGAGCGGTAGTCGGCCTCGTTGAGGAAGCCCCCGAGGGGGGCCAGCGCGCCCGAGCCGATCATGAAGACGTCTGCGGCCGCACGCGCATCCACCGCCAGCCGGGGCAGGCCGCGCGTCTCCTCGAGCGCAACCTCCAGATCCGAGCCGGCGACCAGCACTTCGCGGAAGGGCGTGGCCACCAGCCCGCGCCCCTGCAGGTGGCGAAGGATCGATTCCACGGACTCCGCCGCCGTCAGCTGCTCGGTGTCGACCACAACCTCAGGGCACAGGGGCTCCTCGTACGGATCGCTGACACCCGTGAAGTTCGAGATCTCGCCCGCCAGGGCTTTCTGGTACAGGCCCTTCACGTCGCGCCGGACCAGCTCGTCAAGGGAGCAGCGGACGTAGACTTCCACGAAGTTCGGCGTCTGTGCCCGCACCTCATCGCGTACCTCGCGGTACGGGGAGATCGCGGCGGTGATGGCGACCGCGCCGTTCCGGGCCAGCAGCCGGGCCACGTAGCCGATGCGCCGGATGTTGGTGTCGCGATCTTCCCTTGAGAAGCCCAGGCCTTTCGAGAGGTGCGTTCGCACCTCGTCACCGTCCAGGACCTCCGCGCTCCGGCCCTGCGCGGCCAGCTCGGACTGCAGAAGTGTGGCAATCGTGGACTTGCCGGCCCCCGAGAGGCCGGTCAGCCAGACCACGAAGCCTCTTTTGCTGTCGTGACTCATCGATCGAATCTCCCTGCCAGACCGGTCTGGGTCCAGTGCAATCCGCACTCCTTGACGGTCGATCCTTCCCACCACCAGCGGCCTGCCCGCTCGTCCTCGTCCGGTGCGACCGCGCGCGTGCAGGGCGCGCAGCCGATGGACCGGTAGCCCTTCTCGTAAAGGCTGTGGTATTCGAGGCTGTGCTCGCGGATGTACGCCCAGACCTGGCCGCCGGACCACGCGGCCAGCGGCGCCACCTTGACGATGCCTCCGCGGGCGCGGTCGGTCTGGAACACAGGCGTCTGCCGCCGAGTCTCTGACTGGTCGCGGCGGAGCCCGCTCACCCACGCGTCGAAGCCGTCGAGCGCACGGGTCAACGGCCTCACCTTGCGCACCTCACAGCAGCGGTGCCGGAGCTCGGCAGAGCGCCGGAAGAGGTTCGGCCCATCGAGCGCGACCATCTCGGCCACCTCACGTGACTCCGGTACCTGCATGTGCAGCCGGATCGGGTAGCGCCGCCGGATGCGATCGATGACGTCGAACGTCTCCTCAGGCAGCCGGCCGGTGTCCAGCGTCACGACCTCGGGGCGCTCGACGATGGCGGCCGCCATATGGATCAGCACCGACGACTCGGCCTGAAAGCTGGCGACAATCGCGACACGGCGGAAGTTGCTGTAGGCCCACTGCAGCACGGCTTCAGGTGACCGGCCTGCGAGGGCGGCAGACGCCTGGTCGAGGTCGATCACGCGGTCACCGCCTCGCCGCGGAAGCGGTCACGCAGCGTTTCGACACCGATCCGCTGGCACCAGTCGCCGAAGCCCTCTCCCCGCGCACGCTCGGCGGCGAACGCCGACAGGGGGCCTTCGAGCAGGGCGGGGATCTCTGCCAGCGGCACGTTGCGTGCGAAGAGCGCGTTCAGGCGGGTGCCCAGGAAGTCACCACCCAGATGGACGTCGTACTTGCCGAGAGTGGTGCCAACGAAGCCGACGTCGCCGATGTACGGCCGTGCGCAGCCATTGGGGCAGCCGGTCATCCGGAAGCTGATGCGCTCATCGGCCAGCCCGAGCCCGGCAACGGTCCCTTCGAGCTGCCGGATGAGCTCCGGCAGGACGCGCTCCGCCTCCGCGACCGCGAGCCCGCAGGTCGGGATCGCTGGGCACGCCATGGAGTTGCGGAGGGTGTTCGAGACGTCCTCGGTCAGCGGCACGCCGTAATCGCGCAGGAGCGACTCGACGGCCGGCTGCCTGGCCGGATCGACACCGCCCACGATCAGGTTCTGCTGGGGGGTCATCCAGACCACGGGCCGGTGCTCCTCGACGAGCCGTCGGAGGGCAGACTTGAGACGCACGCCGCCCTCGTCCTGAATGCGCCCGTTCTCGACAAACAGGCCGTAAAACAGGCGGCCGTCACCCTGCTCGTGCCACCCCAGGTGGTCGTCGAGGGGTTCCCAGCGCAGCGGCCAGGGGTCGGACAGCTCGAAGCCGACCCTGGAGCGGACCTGTTCTCGGAACCAGGGCAGACCGCGGTCGGCAAGAAGGTACTTGAGACGGGCGTGGCGGCGGTTGCTGCGGTCTCCGAAGTCACGTTGCACGGCGACTACAGCTCGCGCGGTCTCGACAAGGTGCTCGGCGGCGACGAAGGCCAGAGGCCGGGCCACGGCCGGGTAGGTCTCGGGCTTGTTGTGGGTCCGGCCGAGACCTCCGCCGACGAGGACGTTGAATCCCGCGAGCCCGCCGTCTAGGCCTCGCATTGCGACCAGGCCGAGGTCGTCCGAGTAGACGTCGACGCAGTTGTCACCCTCGATCGCGAGGGCGACCTTGAACTTTCGAGGCAGGTAGCGTGTCCTGTACAGCTCGTCGGGCTCCGGCTCGGAGGTGTCGACCACCTCTCCGTCTATCCAGATCTGGTGGTAGGCGTTCGTGGTCGGCGTCAGGCCACTGACCAGCGCCGGCAGCTGCTCGCGCAGCTCGGTTCGCAGCTGGTCCCCGAGCGGTGCTGGGCAGCACATGACATTCCGGACCTGGTCGCCGCAGCCGCCCAGGCTGGTCATCAGGGCCTGGTTGATGGCCTGCACGCTGGTCTTCAGGTCGCCCTTGAGGACGCCGTGGAGCTGGAAATCCTGCCGGGTGGTGATGCGGATCGTGCCGTTGCCCCAGCGGTCTGCTATCTCGTCGTGTGCGATGTAGCCGTCGGGGCTGACACGCCCACCGGGGATGCGGGTCCTGATCATCAGCTGGTGGTGGCGGTCCAGGCCGCGCCGGCGCGCCTCCTTGCGCTTGTCGCGGTCGTCTTGCTGATAGATCCCATGAAACTTCAGGATCTGGACGTTGGCCTCGTCAAACGCCGGCGTGTCCTCGGCCAGCTCGCTGGCGATCGTGCCGCGCAGTCCGCGGCTGGCCTCTTTGATCACCTCGACCTTCGAGGGCTCGGCCTCACAGCCGCAGTTCATGCACATGTCCTCGTGAACCTCCAGTAACAGCCGCGGAAAAAGTGCACCTCGACAGCGGTCAAGGGGCAGGGTCTGGGGGCCGGACGACCCCCCGGAAGCGCGGCTAACGCCGCGCGCTACCGGCTAAGACAGCCGCAGCTGGCGCAGCGCAGGAAGTCGATCACGCGCCGGCGAGTGAGCAGCAAGCGTGGTCGGCGCACGTGCATCGCGATGAAACAGTCTATCGGCTATGCCCGCCGGGTATTCCGCTCCCGGTCAGGGCTGCCGACGCGGGGCCGGCCTTCCAGACGGCGAGGCGCTGGCAGAGCGAACCGCCAAGCAGCGCCAGCCCGCCGGCAACCGCGCCCCAGCGGCGCCTGCCGAGCACTCCCACCAGGCCCCCACCGGCCAGCGTCAGAGCCTCGGCAGCCCGCCCGTAGACCGCTGCCGGACCCATGCGATACACGACCTCGTGATCGCCCAGCATCAGACGCATCGCACGAGCTGAGGCCACCTCGGAAACCGCGCCGCCCAGGGCCAGCAAACGCGCGGCGCGGGCGTGCCGCACCGGGGTCACGATGCAGGCCAGGCCTGCGGCGCTGGCGGCGGCGCTCGACGCGAACAGGGCAGGCAGTCTGGTGCGCGCACGCTCCCAGACCGGTATCGAGGTCTGGCCGACAAGTACGGCCGTATAGGTCGCCAGCGCCGGTCCCATCAACCCGGCGGCTGCCCCAGCCGCCCGACCCAGTGCCCTCCCCCGGCCCGTTACCTCGCTCAGAGCGGCGATC
>DATFWQ010000353.1:0-17654 GCA_035259145.1 Candidatus Dormiibacterota bacterium
GCGTTCCGAGGATGTCGCGCACCCTGCTGGCCCAGCGCCTGCGGTCACTGGAGGTGGATGGGCTGATCGAACACAGCGGTGACGGGTATTACCTGACCGCAGCGGGGAGCGACCTGGTCCCTGTGATCGAGCTTCTTGGCCACTGGGGGCAACGATGGGCAACCAGCAACCTAGGCGACTCCGATCTCGATCCGGCTCTCTTGATGTGGGACATACATCGGCGCGTCCCGGCGGAGCTGCTCCCTCAGCGGCGGGTCGTGATCATGTTTCGCTTTCACGAAGTCAGTAGAGAGCGCTACTGGCTGGTGCTCGAGCCGAACGGCGTCGACGTCTGCTACAAGGACCCGGGCCACCCGGTCGACCTCTACGTGACGAGCTCGCTTCGACTGCTGACGTCGGTCTGGCTCGGACATCGCGACTTCGAGCGCGCAAGGCGGGCCGGAGAGATCGAGCTGGATGGCCCGAAGCATCTCCGCGCGGCCCTTCCGAGCTGGCTCGGTCTGAGTACGTTCGCCCCGTTCGGAACAGCCATGGCCGGAGCCGTCACCTGACGGCGCGCAACCCGACGCTGACCACCATCCCCGCCGCGGCCGGCAGCTTTTCGCCGTGCGCCCTGCCCTGAGAGCAGCCGCCGGCTCATCAGCCTACCGATCAGCGGCCCAGCTCCCGCCCGGCGACGAGGTACCAGGTTGCGCCCGTACTGTTACAAAGCTCGAGGAGCTGGGGTGGCTTCTGGACTGCGACGAGCAGCGCCCGGCCGCCGGCTCGTGATCCTGCAGCGGGTGGCCTACGGCCTGGGGCAGCGCCGCCATCTGGTCGGATGCGGACACAGCCCAATCGCGCGCTCAGCTCGCGAGTGCTTCCTGATCAACTGCGGAGACGAACGACCGGGCCTATGCCCGGGTGCTTGCGCGAGCGGGCTGATGTACGACCGACCACGTGATGGCCGGTGCGCGCAGTCGAGCGCAGGTCGGATTGCCCTTCTCGTCCGTGAGGTCGATGACCGCATGCAGTTCCGCACCCTGCTGAGTGGCTACGCGCACGAGGTCCGGCTGGAGGTCAGACAACATCACCTTCGCGCGTCGGAAGAGGTGGAAGTCACCGTCCTTATCGACGGAGCCCCAGTTGAGATAAAGGAACCGGTCGCCGCGCGGTCCCTGCACCAGCGCTCCCCGATAGTCGAAGGCACCGCTTGCCTCGGGGATGGCCCTCACCTCGACCTGCCAGGTCGCGGACGCTGCGTCGCCTCGAAAGAGCTGCTCGGCCTGCCCACGATTGCCGATACCAACGTGTATGTTCTTGTTCGGGACGGCGCCGGGTCCAGGCGTGCAGTCGATGCCGGGGAAGTTCCGGCCGTTGATCTGGACGATCACCAGCCCGATTGTCGTCGATCGCTCTGGGCGGTTGCCTGATGCCGTCGAAAGGTGGTCTGGCGACCGAGTCGGCCGCGCCGGTGGTGGCGCCGTCGCCGCCGGTGCGGTCGCGACCCGCTCGCTGCACGCCCTCGCCCGGCGGGGGATTGCCGTGCCCGGCGAGGTGGCCGTCACGGGGTTCGACGACGGCTCCGTCGCGCGCCATCTGCACCCGCCCCTGACCACGGTCCGCCAGCCGATCCGGGAGCTCGGCGCGACCGCCTTCGACGTCCTCTACTCTAGGGTCAGCGCCGGCGGCGGCGACCCGGACGCCGTGCTCCCCGTCCGGCTCGTCGTGCGCGAGAGCTGCGGTTGCGGGAGCGCATAAGGAGGAAGGAGGAGATGACGACATGACCGTGCGGAGGTTCTTCTCGCGACGGCAATTGCTCGTCGCAGCCGCCCTCGCCCTCGGCGCCCTCGCGGTGCCTGCGCCGTCCATGGCAGTCGCCACGACGGCGGCCGAGGACCGGCCCGCGCCGGCCCAGCCGAACTTCGGACCCAACGTCTTCGTCTTCAACCCCGGCATGCCACAGAGCGAGATCCAGGCCAGGGTGGACACGGTGGCCACCCAGCAGGTCGCGAACCAGTTCGGCATGCAGCGGTTCGCGCTGCTGTTCGAGCCCGGCACGTACGGCTCGGCGGCGGCCCCCCTGATCTTCCAGGTGGGGTACTACACCACCGTGGCCGGCCTCGGGGCGTCACCGAGCGACGTCACGATCAACGGCGCGATCGACGTGTTCAACCAATGCTTCTCTGGAAGCTGCACGGCGCTCGACAACTTCTGGCGGTCGCTGTCGAACCTGACCATCAACGTGACGCTGCCCAACACGCCGCCGAAGTACGTGCCTGCCCCGCCCGACAATCCCTTCTGCGCGAACACAGCCGAGTTCTGGGCGACGTCGCAGGCCGCACCCGTGCGGCGGGTGCACGTCAACGGCTTCATCACGCTCTTTGACTACTGCTCCAGCCCGGGCTTCTCCAGCGGCGGGTTCATCGCCGACTCCCTATTCACCGGCAGCACCGTGCTCAACGGCTCCCAGCAGCAGTTCATCGTCCGGAACTCCACCCTCGACGGCTGGACCAACGCGGTCTGGAACCAGGTTTTCATGGGCGACACAGGCAAGGTGCCTCCACAGAGCTTCGGCAGCCTGGCGCAGCAAGCGGGTGGTCCGCCCCCGTACACCACCCTGGCGACCAGCCCGGTGACCCGGGAGGAGCCGTACCTGACCGTAGACGGCGCCGGCCTCTTCAGCGTCTTCGTGCCGGCGCTGCAGACCAACTCGTCCGGCCCCACGTGGACCGCAGGCGCCACGCCGGGCCGGTCGATCCCGATCGGGCGGTTCTTCATCGCGCGGCCGGCCGACTCGGCGGCCAGGATCAATGCGGCACTGGCCAGTGGCCGCAACCTGATCCTCAGCCCGGGCGTCTACCACCTGGACCGCAGCCTGGTGGTCCGGCGCGCCGACACCGTGGTGCTCGGGCTCGGCTTCCCTACGCTCGTGCCGGACCGCGGCACCACGGCGATGCGGGTCGCCGACGTGCGCGGCGTGAAGCTGTCCGGGATGCTGTTCGACGCCGGGGCGGTGAACTCCCCGGCGCTGCTCCAGGTGGGCTCGTCCCACCAGGAGGACCGCGAGGACGCCAGCAGCCCGAAGGATCCCACGATGATCCAGGACGTCTTCTTCCGGGTCGGCGGCGTCGGGCCGGCCAAGGTCGCCACCGCCCTGGTGATCGACAGCGACAACGTCGTCGTCGATGACACCTGGGTCTGGCGGGCCGACCACGGCACCGCCGTGGGCTGGACCAGCAACACCAGCGACACCGGCGTCCTGGTCAACGGCGCCGACGTCACGATGTACGGCCTGCTTGTCGAGCACTTCCAGAAGTTCAACGTGCTCTGGAACGGGGAGAACGGACGCACGGTCTTCTTCCAGAACGAGATGCCGTACGACCCGCCGAACCAGGCAGCCTGGACGCACGACGGCATCCTCGGCTGGGCCGCCTACAAGGTGGCCGACTCCGTCGAGCACCACGAGGGCTGGGCCCTCGGCGCGTACTGCTTCTTCCACTCGAACCCGACCATCCACGCCGCGCACGCCTTCGAGGTGCCCATCACGCCCGGCGTCAAGTTCCACGACCTCCTGACGGTCTCGCTGGGAGGCGTGGGCACGATCGACCACGTGATCAACGACACGGGCGCGGCCGCGCAGGGCAGCAAGACCATCCCCGTGAACGTGGTCAGCTTCCCGTAGATCCAGCTCTCCGACCCATCCGAGGCTATCGAGCGCCGCCCCCCCTCCCCGGGGCGGCCTCGAAGAGCACTCGCGCCAGTGCCCGGTCCGGGACGGGATCATGAACGCCATGTACTCGCCCGACGGCAGGTGGTGGTGGGACGGCGTGCGCTGGGTGCCGGCGCCGCAGGCCAGGCGCGGGCGCTGACCGTCGGTCGTGGCGGTCGTAGCGGCCCGCGCTCATCGTCGCCGCCCCGGCGCGCGCGAACCGTCGCGCGCGGCGCAGCCGTGCGCCGACGACAACTACGGCTGGATCGTGAGCGTGAAGGGCTTCCGGTACGACGTGCCGAGGGGGAGCCCGTTCGAGCGGCCGGAGCCGGCGGATCTGGCAGTCAAACTGGACGCCGTCGAGTGTCGGCATTGCGGTACGCTGCCGCCCCGGGCTAGAGGTGCGGCCGGAAACCCGGCCGAGGCATCTGGGGGCCAGGTGGTCCGAATGCGCCCGGGCCGCCAACTCGGGGTCCCCGCGAAACCCGTGGGTTTCGTGGGGTGGGGAACACCGGAGCACGCGCATTAGCAATGCGTACGCGAGGAGCGCAGAAGGCCCGGGGAAAGGGGCCCCCACGAAGTGGGGATGCAACGGGCCGCATCCGGGGCCCCCACGAAGCCTGCTTCGTGGGGTGGATAGGCGCCAGAGGTCCAGTCGGGCTTTTCGGCCGCATCTCTAAGCAAGACCTGATCCACCTCGGTCTGCTCTGGCTTGGCGGCTTCGACCTCAGGGTGACCTTGCTGGCGGTGCCACCGATGATCCCTGCCATCCATCGCGACCTCGGCCTGGACGAGAAGGGCATTTCGGTACTCATCGGATTGCCAGTCCTGCTGCTGGCTCTGGCCGCCATACCGGGCTCGCTCATGATCACGCGGCTGGGAGCTCGCCGCGCGCTGCTGACCGGGATGCTGGCAATTGGACTGGGTTCGGCACTGCGTGGCGTCGGCTTGAGCCTTGCCGTCCTGTTCACAATGACGCTCGTGATGGGCGTCGGCGTGGCAGTGAGCCAGCCTGTCTTCCCCACACTGACGCGTGAGTGGTTCGGGCAGCGGCTTGCCCTGGCCACTGCGGTCTATTCCAACGGTCTCCTCGTCGGCGAGACGATCCCCGCCTCATTCACCGGGCCCCGCGTCGCACCCGCTCTCGGTGGTAGCTGGCCGCTCACGTTCGCGGCCTGGTCGATCCCAGCGTTTCTGGCCGCCGGCCTGGTCATCGCGATCGGCAGGCAGGTCACCGTGGACCCGCGGGCTCCGGCTCGCCGGTGGTGGCCCGACTTCCACAACCGGCAGCTGTGGAAAGTCGGGCTGGTCATGGGCTTTGCCTCGGCAGCCTATTTCGGCACCAACACGTTCATCCCTGACTTCGTTCTGGCCACGGGGCATCCGGAACTGAAGGACGCCGGCCTGGCGGCGCTCAACACCTGCCAGCTGGGCGCTTCGCTCCTGGTGCTTCTGGTCTCCGTGCAGCTGGTCGGGCGGCGCTGGCCGTTCGCGGTCGCCGGTGGGCTGATAGCCGGCGCGGCGGTCGCCATCGTCCTGACGCCGGGCATCTGGCTGGTTGTCTGGGCAGGCGTCATCGGCTTTGCGTCGGCGCTGGCACTGGTCCTTACTCTTGCGCTGCCACCTCTGCTTGTGGGAAGCGAAGACGTGCCTCGCTTCAGCGCCGGCATGTTCCTGATCATCTACGGCTCTTCGTTCGCCGGACCGCTTGCCGGGGGGACCGCGTGGGACGCCACAGGCTGGCCGCCGGCCTCCTTCCTCGCTCTGGCCGCAGGCGGGGCCCTGATGGTTGCCCTGGTTGCCGGCACTGACTTTCAGCGACGGCTTCCTTAGGAGCCGATGATGCCGGCCAGGCCGGCGAGGGCACCCACCACCACCAGAGCCGGGGAGGCGAACGGCCAGCGCAGCATCAAGCCGGCCGTTGCGACGGCCGCCACCACCGCGAGGAGCCCACTCAGCGCGACGCCCGCCAGCTGTAGGGTGACCCCGGCGATGAGACCCAGTGCGGCGGCGTTGGCACCGTCAACGAACGCCCGTGCGGCCGGATGATGCTCGACCAGCCGGAGAAGGCGACCGACGAAGGGAATCAGTGCGAAGCCTGGCAGGAAGATGCCGGCAGTTGCGGCCACGCTTCCGGGCACCCCTCCGATCAGATAACCGATGAACGCGGCCACGCTGTAGACGGGGCCGGGCGTGGCCTGGGCAATCGCGATGGCGTCGACCAGCTGCCGGTCGGTCAGCCATTGCATTGTCTGCACCAGGTCCGCCCGAAGAAAGGCAATGAGCACGTAGCCGCTACCGAACGACAGCGCGCCGACCTTCAGGAAGGCCAGGAAAAGAGCAGGCAGTAAGGACGCCGGCACCAACACGCCGCCGACTGGGGCCATGACGAAAGCGCGCGGCCGGCCATGCCGCAGGAGCAGGACCGCACCCCCCAGGACGACGGTCAGTGCGGGGCTGAAGCCAAGAATCAGCATTGCAGCCGCCAGGATGGCGATCGCTGCGCGCGGCCAGTCTCCGACCATGGCGCGGCCGAGGTCGACCGCCGCCCAGGCGACGATGCCAACCACGATCGGTCTTACACCGGCCAGTACGTGCGCCGCGGCCGGAAGCCGTCCCCATCGGACGTATGCCCACGCGATCGCCAGCATGAGCAGCGCGGCAGGCAGGATGAAGCCCCCGCCCGCGATCACCATGCCGCGCCAACCGGCCCGCCGCCGGCCGATGAATATGGCGAGCTCGGTGGAGCTGGGGCCCGGGATCAGGTTGCAGGCGGCGAACATTCGGTTGAACTCTTCGACATCCAGCCAGCTCCGCCTCGTGACGAGCTCCCTTCGCATCAGCGCAACGTGGGCCGCCGGGCCGCCGAAGCCGATCACTCCGAGCTTGAGGAACGCCAGCGCCAGCTCTACGAGCACGGGAAAAGGCTAGAGCCACCGGGCCTCGATGCTTCAGGATGTGTGGGGTTCCGCGGTGAGGAGCACACGGTCATTGACGCGGCCAGATGGCGGGTAGTCACACGAATATAGAGCGCGCCCTGTACGACGTCGGCGAGCTGCGCACGGCGCAGTTTCCGATCACGCGTCGTTATGCCTACCTCGACAACAGCACGTTCGGCCCACCGCCGCGAGCCAGCGCCGAAGCCGTTGCCCGCTGCGTGCGTGAGCTTTCGGAGGGAACGCGTGTGCCGGTGCCGTGGGCAGCCGAGGTGGACCGCGTTAGGAGCCTTGCGGCGCGCCTCTACAACTGCACGATCGACGACGTCGCCCTCTTGAAGAGCTCTGCCGAAGCGCTGGGCCTCGTCGCGCTCGGGCTCGACTGGCGACGCGGCGACGAGGTCGTCGTCTACGAGCGAGACTTCCCGGCGGCGGTTCTGCCCTGGCTCAACCTGACTCACCTCGGAGTACGCGTCAGATTCGTACGCGACCATGGCCGCCACCGGTTCGACACGGACGATGTCGCGGACCTCGTCGGCGAGCGGACGCGGGTGGTCTGCCTCGGGCTCGTCAACTACGGAAACGGCCTCAGGGCGCCCGTTGAGGGGATCGCAGAGGTGTGCCGCCGGCATGGCGTCTGGCTGCTGGTCGACGCCACCCAGGCCGCGGGTGTGCTCGACGTCGACGTCCGCCGGCTCGGCTGCAACCTGCTGGTCGCGCATGGCTACAAGTTCCTGGTTTCCGGCTACGGCACTGCTCCCTGCTACGTCGATCGCGAACTGCGGACGCGGCTGCGCGTCCCCGAGCCGGGCTGGAAGACGCGCCAGGACGCCGGCGCGTCGGTGACCGACTACGAACGGATAGAGTTCGTCGAGGGCGCCCAACGCTTCGAGCCCAGCATTCCGGATCTGGCCTCGATCGTGGGCATGGGCGCGTCTCTCGACCTGCTGCTGGGGCTGGACCCGAAGGCAATCGAGAGCTGGACGCTGAATCTGGTGGCCGCCGCGGCCGCTGGACTGGCCGAGAGCGGCTTTCGCGTGGTCAGCTCACGTCGAGACCGTGAGCGCTCGAGCATCCTCTCGCTGGAGCACGACGGGGTCGAGGCCGATCGACTGCAAGAGACGCTCCAGGAGGCTGGGGTCGTCACCGCTGTTCGGGAGGGCCGCCTGCGGCTGTCCTTCCACGGCTACAACGACGAAGAGGACCTTGACCGCCTCCTCGCCGCACTCAGAGCCTGAGCAGAGGGAGTTCTCAACAAACGATAAGGCTTCTCTTACTCTCCACTTAGATGCGGAGTGCACTATCCACCATATGGATGATGGGAACGGTGGCAAAGATATGAGCCCTGCGGGAGGCGCGTCTCGTCGCGGCTGGTCGCTGCTGGCAGCGCTGACGATGGTCGGGCTGCTGGTGATCAGCGCCTGCAACGTGACGCGCACCGGCAGCATCTTCGCCCCTCGCCCCTCCGCGCAGAGCCCGATCCACGCCGTTCCCCAGGACAGCTCGTCGACAGGTCAGGCCAGCCAGTCCTTCGACGTGCAGGCAGTCGCGAACAAGGTCATACCGGCAGTCGTCGACATCAATACGGTCATCGGGTCCGGCGGTCAGCAAGCCCAGGCGGCCGGCACCGGTATCCTGGTGACTTCATCCGGTGAGGTCCTCACCAATCGCCACGTGGTCCAGGGGGCCTCCAGCATCCAGGTGACGGTCCAGGGAAGGTCGAACCCGTACACGGCTACGGTGGTCGGCGAGGACCTGGCAGCAGACGTAGCCCTGCTCCAGATTCACGGTGTCTCAGGACTGCCGACCGTGACCCTTGCCGACTCGTCGGCACTGACCGTCGGTCAGGCTGTCGTCGCCATCGGCAACGCGCTCGGGCAGGGTGGCGCGCCGAACGTGACGCAGGGCACTGTCACCGCACTGAACCAATCCATCACAGCAAGCGACGGCAACGGCAGCTCGGAGCAGCTGACTGGGCTCATCCAGAGCGACGCCTCCATCAGCCCCGGTGACTCAGGGGGGCCGCTGGTCAACAGCGCCGGACAGGTCGTCGGGATGATCACGGCGGGCTCGGTCGGGAGGTTCCGCCAGGCCTCGTCCCGGGTCGGCTTCGCCATACCTTCCAACGCCGCACTGGACATCGTCAACCAGATTCGGAGCGGCAAAGAGACCTCGACGATCATCATCGGGCCGACGGGCTACCTCGGAGTCTCAGCTACGGACCTTGACCCGGTGACGGCGTCGGGCCTGGGCCTGACAGTCAGCGTGGGCGCACTCGTTCAGAGCGTCGTGTCCGGGTCTCCGGCTGCCCAGGCTGGAATCGGCCGGCACGCCGTGATCACCGCGATAAACGGCCGCGCCGTGACCTCGACAAACGACCTCGGACTGGCCATCCACGTCCACAAGCCGGGACAGCAGATCCAGGTCACCTGGGTCGACCAGAACGGGCGCCACACGGCCACCGTGAGCCTGATGTCCGGCCCGCCCGCCTAACGCCCGACAGCGGGACACATCTAAGCGGCCGGCTAGCCGCGCCGCCGCGCAGGGCGAAACCTGCGCCAGACGTAGAGGCAATTGTCTAAGTTCTCCCACCTACGTCAGATGACGCCGCACGAAATCTCGACAACATTCGTCGGTGTAGGTCAGCGCATCCGCGTTGATGACGGTGGATTGGAGACAGACAACCAATGGTGACACGCCAGCCGATACCCACGGGGTGGGCCGTTTTCGCCGGCACCATCCTTCTCATCGTCGGCATATTCAATGCGATCTACGGCCTGGTCGCCCTCTTCAGGCCACGGGCGATCGCGGTGACAGGTCAGGGCGTGATCGTCTGGGACTACAGCACCTGGGGCTGGATCCTTCTCGCGATCGGCATAGTCCAGATCGCGGTCAGCTTCGGGCTTTTTGCCGTCCAGGGATGGGCCCGGTGGACGGCAATCGGCATCGCGGCGTTGAGCGCTGTGGCCCAGATTGCGTTCTTCACCGCTTACCCGCTCTGGTCGCTGCTTGTGATCCTCCTGGACGTGCTCGTCATCTGGCAGCTGTCGATGCATTGGCAGCCGGAACCCGAGGGGCCACCGGGCGCTGCGCCCCACGCTTGATCGACTGGGCCGGCGGCTACCAAGAGTAGCCTGGCAACAAACACCAGTTCGATTCTTGCGAGCTGGGCGAAGGAGGACTACTGTCGAGCTAAAGGGGAGTCGAACAAATCAATACGGGCGCGATAGCGGCGGTGAGGACGCGGCGCCCAGTTGCAAGGAGACCTCTATGGGGCTTCAGACTCCAGAGACAGAGCGCATCCAGATTCCCGAGCCGGAGCCGCTGCAGATACCGGCTACCGTGCCCAGCGAGGAACCGGATCCTGTCGGAGCGACGCACTGAGACGACCCGCCGAACCGGTCCTGGGTTGGAGGCTCTGGCGGCTGGCCGATGGCAGCCTGAAGTCGTGGGCGCTCGACTACTTCTGGGAGCCGGGAGAGAATCGGGCGAGGTGCCTGGCGCCTAACCGCCGCGGCTGTGACACCGCCCCGGGCAGGGGCTGTCAGTGCGGGCTCTGGGCCCTATGGAGTCCTCTCCGCTGCCTGGCTCGTGCCCGTACTCAGTACGAGCCGCCGTGGCACGTGCTCGGCTTGATCTCGGCCTGGGGTACGGTCGCCATCCACGGCCGCGAGGGCTTTCGAGCCGAGCGAGCCGCGGTTCGGTGCCTGTTTACGGACTGGGCGCGGAGCGCACCGGTGCCGGGTGTCATGGACACCTGGCTCACGAAATGGTGGCGCCGCACCGTGGGCCGGCTCCAGGAGCCAGACGGCGCCGGTAGGCCGGACCCCGGGCGGACCACCGAGCTCGAAGCAGCCGCCAGGCGGTATGGGGTGCCGCTCCTTCCCTTGAGGGGCGCCCTGGTCATGCAGGTACTTGGCGAGTGGGGCGTGCCGCCGGAGCAGATCCAGGAAGTGGAGACCTGGGTTGCGGCCAACGGCGCGCGAACGCAGGGCGGCTGACGAACGTCGAGGCAGCGGGTGACCAGTCGCCCGGCCAGCCAGGGTCGAGGCACGCTCGGCTGGGCCAGTATGCCCCGAGTCGCGTCGTCCAGGATCAGTCCGGCTGGAAGCGCTTCGCGATCTCGGCGAGCTCTTCGTAGCTCCAGGTCAAAGCGCCCGCCCGGAGGTCCGCGACTACCCCGCCTACCCAGCCCAGTTCGGCCGCGGTGACGGCGCGCAGATACTCCGTCTCGAGCAGGAACAACCGCGGGGGCCCCGACTCGGCCGCCAGCTCGCGATCCAGGCCGGCCAGCTTTTCGCGGAGTAGGCTGGCGCGCCGTTCGAGCGCCGCCAGCGCTTCCTCGGAGGTCAGTCCGAACACGAAGGAAAGGGCGGCAGGGAACTCCGGGAACTCGTTGCGAGGCGTCGAAAGCATGCCGGCCAGCCACTCCCGTCCCAGTCGGAGGCCTTCAGCGGTCAGCTCGTACACGGTGCGTTCGGGAAACCCCGGATCTCGTTCCGTCTGGCGGACCGTGATCAGCCCGGCCTGGTGCAGCCGGTCGATCGTCTTGTACAGGTTGGCGCGCTGTCCGACGTTGACGACCTGATCCTTGCCCCAGGCCTTGATGCGGCGCTGAATCGCGTAGGGATGCAGCGGCCCTCCGCCGAGCATCCCGAGCACGGTGAGAGCGAGCGGCGATCGCCGGACTCCTTCTTCCAACGCCACGCAGTCTAGTGTAGCCGCCTCTAGTTGGCGGCGCTCTAGTTGTATATAGACTAGTTTGTGCGTTACTATGGCTTCATGAACTTCATGAGGACCGACGACGTGACCACCCCGACCAACACCGCCGCAGCCGCGGCCCCGTACATCGGAGGGCAGATTGTGCCGATCCGGGCTCACTACAGCGCCATCAAGAAACTGGGGCACTGGACCAGAGCCCGGCGCTTCGACGTGAGGGCCTCTCGCGGCTCCGTGCTGCTCGACCTGCGCTCGAACCGAATCGAGGACGGCGACCTCGAGATCCATCTCGACATCGACCACGCGATGGTGAAGCTGCTGGTGCCCGAGGGGGCGATCCTCGACCATGACGACCTCCGCCGAGTCGTCTCGGGCAAGGTCAAAGACTGGACCGGCACGGGGGTACCGGGCGGGCGCACGATCCACCTGACTGGTGAGATGCGCAATGCAGAGGTCCGGGTGCATCGAGGCGGTGTCGCGATCGTCTCGGCGATGCTCACCCGTGAGTACCTCGCTGACCTGCGCCGGGCTTTCCGCGATGCTGGGATCACCTCGATCGGCGATATTCGGAGGGCCTACCGCGAGGGTCGCTGGACGACGGTCGAGGACCCGGGCCGGGTCATATGAGCAGCCTCGTCTCAGACGCGACGCACCCAACTGACCACGTGACTTCCACCGATGGGACCACCATCGGCTACCACCAGCTCGGACGAGGCCCGGCCGTGGTCCTGCTGCACGGATCGATGTCGTCATCCCACAACCACATGCAGCTCGCGCACGAGCTCGCCGACGCGTTCACCGTCATCGTGCCGGACCGTCGCGGCCGCGGTCTGAGTGGACCTTACCGCGAGGGCAGCGTCATCGAGCAAGAAGTCGAAGACCTGGACGCGGTGCTCGCCAGGACCGGCGCCAGTAGCGTCTTCGGGGTCAGCTCGGGGGCGATCATCACACTCAGGACGGCACTATCCAACGCCGCCATCCGCAAGGCCGCCCTCTTTGAACCACCGCTCTCCTTCTCCCGCGAGGCAGCGAGCGCCATCCTCTCGCGATTCGACGGTCAGATGAAGCGAGGCAAGCCGGCCGCGGCGCTCATCACTGCAATGAAGGGAGCGCAGCTGGGCCCGGCGATCTTCAACGCAATGCCTGGCTGGCTGCTCGCGCCGCTCGTGGGCATTGCGATGAGAAGCGAGGACAGGAAGCCGGCCGAGGGGTATGTGCCCCTCAGGTCGATGGCACCGAACCTGCACTTCGACTTTCAGATCGTTGTCGAAATGAGCGAAAGGCTGGACTCCTTCAAGTCCCTCGAGGCTGACGTGCTTCTGCTGGGTGGCAGCAAAAGCCCGGCATACCTCGGGGCTGCCCTCGACCTCCTGGAGACGGTACTGCCACACGTGCGTCGCTGCGAGCTTCACGGAGCGGACCATGCGGCTTCGTGGAACGCCGACCGGGGTGGCAACCCGCAACCGGTGGCGCAAGCCCTGCGGAGCTTCTTCACGGCAGCGTAAGCGGACATGGGGCGGCCCCGGGGTGCAACTCCCGGGGCCGCCCGCTTCACTGTCCGGCCTTGGGTGACTGTACAGTTGCCCGGAGTGATCGGTACCTTCCATCCGGCTGTCCAGACCTGGTTCCGGAGGCGGTTTCCGGAGGGGCCTACCCGGCCGCAGACCGGCGGCTGGACTGAGATCGCTGCCGGCCGGGACACGCTGATCGCGGCTCCGACCGGATCCGGCAAGACCCTGGCTGCCTTCCTGGTCTGCATCGACCGCCTGTACCGCTGCCACGATGAAGGCGAGCTCTGCACCGAGGGGCCACAGGTCGTCTACGTCTCCCCCCTGAAGGCCCTCGCCGTCGACATCCACCAGAACCTGGAAGCGCCCCTACGGGAGATCGCACAGGTGGCCGCGGAGCTTGGCCTGACCGCCCCCCACATTCGCGTGGCGGTGAGAACAGGCGACACCACCGCGTCCGAGCGTACGGCCATGGTCCGGCGGTCACCGAACCTCCTGGTCACGACCCCCGAGTCCCTGTACCTGATGCTCACCGCGGAGCGCTCGCGGGGAATTCTCGCGGGCGTCCAGACGGTGATCCTCGACGAGATCCACGCCTCTGCTGGAAACAAACGCGGATCGCACCTTGCGCTCAGCCTGGAGCGCCTTGAACACGTCGCAGCCACGCCTCCACAGCGAATAGGCCTGTCGGCCACCCAGCGGCCGATCGAGGCCATCGCGCGGCTGCTGGTCGGGGCCGGCCCTGCGCGTTCGCATCCCGATGGGTCTCCGTCCTGCTCCATCGTCGATGTCGGTCACAGACGCGCCCTCGACCTGGCCCTCGAGCTCCCGGACGACGAGCTGGGAGCGGTTGCGTCGGCCGAGCAGATGGCCGAGATCCTCCATCGTGTCTCGAGGCACGTGAGAGCGCACCGCACGACGCTCGTCTTCGTGAACACCCGCCGGATGGCCGAGAGGATGGCCCACGCGCTGGGGGAGCTGGTAGGCGAGGACCAGGTGGCGGCCCACCACGGCAGTCTCTCGAAGGAGCGCCGCCAGCGAGTGGAGGCGCGGCTGCGGGCGGGGGACCTCCGGGCACTTGTCGCGACAGCATCTCTGGAGTTGGGGATTGACATCGGACCCGTCGAACTGGTTTGCCAGATCGGGTCGCCGCGGAGTTTCGCCACGTTCCTCCAACGGGTGGGCCGGTCGAACCACACGCGCTTTGGAACTCCGAGGGGCGTGCTGTACCCCACCAGTCGCGACGAGCTCGTCGAGTGCGCGGCGCTGCTGCGCGGCACGCGGGCCGGCCGGCTGGACGCGATCGTCCAGCCCGTCGCGCCGCTCGACATCGCGGCCCAGCAAATCGTTGCCGAATGCGCCGCGGAGGAGTGGTCCGAAGACGACCTTTTCGACCTTGTGCGGCGGGCGGCCCCCTTCGCCGAGCTGTCCCGCAGAGACTTCGACGACGTGGTCGAGCTGGTCACCGAAGGCATCGCCACCGGGCGCGGCCGGCGAGCCGCATACCTGCACCGCGATCGTGTCAACGGGCGTGTGAAGGGACGGCGTGGTGCCCGCCTCGCCGCTCTGACTTCGGGTGGCGCCATCCCCGAGCTGGGCGACTACCGCGTGGTGGCCGAGCCCGACGACACGTTCATCGGGACGGTGAACGAGGATTGGGCCATTGAGAGCATGGCCGGCGACGTCTTCCTGCTGGGAACAACGTCGTGGCGGATCCGCCGTGTCGAGCCGGGGACCGTCAGAGTGGTCGACGCGCACGGAGCGCCGCCGTCGGTGCCTTTCTGGCTCGGCGAGGCCCCAGGCCGCACGGAGGAGCTCTCCACAGAAGTATCCCGACTTCGGGCTGAGGTCGGCGAGTGGCTGGAACGCGATGACCGGGACGGTGCTCGGGTCTGGCTCGAGGCGGAGTGCGGGATCGACCGGGCCGCATCGGACACCATCGTCAGCTACCTCGGTGCAGGCCTGAGCGCGCTTGGAGTCCTTCCCACCACCGGAAGAATCGTCCTCGAGCGGTTCTTTGACGACGCCGGCGGGATGCAGCTCGTGGGGCACTCGCCCTTTGGGGTCAGGCTGAACCGTGGACTCGGGCTCGCCCTCCGCAAGCGATTCTGCGTTACCTTCGACTTCGAGCTGCAGGCTGCGGCCAGTGACGACGCCATCCTGCTGTCGCTGGGCCCCCAGCACAGCTTCCCGCTGGAGCAAGTGCCAAAATTCCTCGCCTCCAGGACGGTGGAGGACGTGCTGCGGCAGGCCGTGCTGACCTCGCCGATGTTCGCTGCGCGGTGGCGGTGGAATCTCAACCGGGCGCTGGCCGTGCTCCGCATGCGGGGCGGACGCAGGAACCCGCCGGCGATCCAGCGGATGGAGTCCGACGACCTTATGGCCGCCGTGTTCCCGACTCTGGCCGCGTGCCAGGAGAACGTGGCGCCCGGGCCTCTGGAGATCCCGGACCATCCACTGGTCCGTCAGACCCTGGACGACTGCTTGCACGAGGCAATGGACGTGGACGGCCTGCGGGAGCTGCTGGCGGCGATCGAAGCCGGCCGGGTCGAAGTGGTCAGCCGGGACACGGTGGAGCCGTCTGTGCTGGCTCACGAGATCCTGAACGGGCGACCTTTCACCTACCTGGACGACGCGCCCCTGGAGGAGCGCCGGAGCCGGGCGGTGCAGGTCCGCAGAGGCCTACCGGTGGAGCCTCGCGATCTGGGCCGGCTCGATCCTGCCGCCATCCAGCGGGTCCGCGAGGAGGTGCTGCCAGAGCCCCGCGACCCAGACGAGCTACATGACGTGCTGATGACCGTCACCGGCCTGCGGCCGAATGACGCGTGGCGGCCCTGGTTCGACGAGCTGGTGGAGGACCGGCGGGCGGTCACGGTGCGACGTGTACCGGATCTAGAGCTGTGGTCGACGGTCGAGCGACGCCCCGCCCTGGAGCTGCTGTTCCCTGGGGCGTGGATCGAGCCGGACCACCGTTCGCCCGCAGCGCCCGCTCCTCTCGACCGGGACGCGGCGGCCGCCGAGATGGTGCGGGGACAGCTCGAGTACCGGGGACCCTCGACGGTCGCTGACCTGACTGAGGCGACGGGGCTGTCCGCCAGCGACGTGACCATCGCGATGGCACGGCTCGAGGGCGATGGCTTCGCCTTCCGCGGCCACTTCACGTCGAGCGATGGCCCCGAGGAGTTCTGCGCCCGGCGGCTTCTGGCCCGAATCCATCAATACACGAGGGCGCGGCTCCGCAGAGAGATCGAGCCGGTCACCGCACGAGACTTCATGAGGTTCCTCTTTCGCTGGCAGCACGTCGCGCCGGGAACACGGCGAGAGGGCCGTGTCGGCCTGCTCGCGGTGGTCGAGCAGCTGCAGGGCTTCGAGCTGGCGGCCGGGGCCTGGGAACGGGGCGTCCTGGCCGCTCGAGTCGATGGGTACCGGGCCGAGTCGCTCGACGACCTGTGCCTGTCGGGCGCGGTCACGTGGGGGCGTATCTCGATCCGGGACAGCGCCGCGGACGGCTGTCCCGACCGCGGTGGGATGACGCCGTCCCGGGCCACCCCGATCACGCTGGCGATCCGGGAGGACCTGCCCTGGCTGCTCCAGGCGGCGCGCGGAAATCGAGGTCCGGCGCAGCCCGGACCGGGCCGGACCGCGGATGTGGTGGAGGCGCTGGGAAGACATGGGGCGCTGTTCGCCTCCGATCTCATCAAGGTCACGGGGCGACTTCCGGTAGACGTTGCCGAGGGCCTGTGGGACGCCGTCGCTCGAGGTCTTGTCACCTCCGACGGATTCGATGCGATCCGGACCCTGCTCGACCAGCGAACCCTGGCCTGGGCGCCGCACCGTCCCCGCCTCAGGAGGGCCGGGACGCGGACGGCGGCCAGGGCCGCCGGGCGCTGGTCCCTCGTCCCGGCGGCGCCGGCCACCGACGACGCGGAAGAGCTGGCCGAAGCCGTGGCGGAGCAGCTCCTGGCCCGGTGGGGCGTGCTGTTCCGGGGCCTGGTGGCTCGCGAGACGTTCAGCGTGCCCTGGCGCGACGTCCTGTGGGCGCTCAGACGCATGGAAGCCCGAGGAACCATTCGGGGAGGGAGGTTTGTCAGCGGATTCAGCGGCGAGCAGTACGCCCTCCCCGAGGCTGTGGACGCGCTCCGGGCGGTTCGGAAAGAGCAACGCGCCGGCGAGACCATCACCATCTCGGCCGCCGACCCTTTGAATCTGGTGGGCATCGTGCTGCCGGGAGCCCGTGAGCCGGCGCTCGGGGCGAACACAGTCACGTACGTCGACGGCGCTCTCGAGGACGCCGCGGCCGTGTCCGCCTGAGTCGCCGCCCAAGTCCGACCGGCTCACCCACAAACCGACCCTGAGAGTTGACGGCCTTTGCCTGTGACCCTTAAAATAGACCGACAGTCGGTTGGTTAATGGAGGAGTGATGCCGCGAACGCTGGACCCTGTCGCCCACGCACTCCGACGCGACGCATTCGTGGACGCCGCGGCGCGGCTCATCCAGACCAAGGGCTACGAGCAGATGAGCATCCAGGACGTCCTGGCCGCGCTCGACACTTCCAGGGGCGCCTTCTACCACTACTTCGATTCGAAGGCCGCGCTGCTGGAGGCTGTCGTGGAGCGCATAGTCGAGGTCGCGACCGCGGAGCTCGCGCCGGTCGCGGACGATCCCGATCGCTCCGCTCTCCAGAAGCTGGAGGGGGTCTTCGGCGGCCTCGCCCGGTGGAAGGCCGAGCGGAAGGAGCTGCTGCTGGCGCTCATGCGGGTCTGGCTCTCGGACGAGAACGCGATCATGCGCGAGAAGTC
>DATFWQ010000354.1:0-4015 GCA_035259145.1 Candidatus Dormiibacterota bacterium
ACCCGGGCAGTGTCCGGCGGCCTGATCAACGGGATTTTCTGGAGAGAGACTCGACCTCGACCTTCACTTCGACAGTGGTCGCGACCGCGACCGCGCGGTACAGCGGTCAATGCTCCTGGTAGTGGGCGACGAGCGCCTCCGCCTCCTCTTGCCGCGGCCCTGAGAGCCGAAAACGAAGATCGATGCGCGTGAACCACGACGTGTCGCTGCGGAGCCGTGCACCCTCGATCCAGGCGTCAGCCTTCCGCAGGTCCACACCGGCTTCTTGCGCTCGCCGCTCGACCAGGAGCACGCCGCAGGCCGAGATGCCGGCCAGGAAGGACTCGGCCGGTGTGATCTCTTCACCTGGGCCACCGCCGTGAGCCGGCTCATCGATCACGAAAAGGTGATTCCGGGCCTGGTTCAACGAATGGCCCTGCACTCCGCTGGTGGAGGACCGCACCTTCGTGAGGAGCACCTCGTCGCTCATATCACCACCCTAATCGCCCGCGCTGCCGCCGAGTGACCACATCAACCGGATCAGCGCCTCCGTCCCGCGGTGGAAGTGGTCCAGGCTGAAGTGCTCGTTGGGCGAGTGTGCTCCCGCACCCGGCTGTGCGAGGCCGCTGATCATCATCGGCGCGCCCAGCGCCTCCTTGAAGTCGATGGCGACCGGGATCGAGCCTCCCGTCCGCAGCCGGGCGGCAGGCAGGCCGAACGTCGACTCGAACGCAGCAGACAGCGCCGCCGCCCCCGGATGCGCCGCGTCCGCCAGGACAGGAGGCGCGGAACCCAGGAGCTTGACCTCCACCTTCACTCCCGGAGTCGTCAGCTCGTCCACGTACTCACGCAACGTGTCGAGGATCCGCATCGGGTCCTGGTCGGGCACGAGACGCATCGATACCTTGGCGCTGCCGCGGGCGGCGATCACCGTTTTCTCGCCTTCGCCC
This sequence comes from Candidatus Dormiibacterota bacterium, assembly GCA_035259145.1. Taxonomy (GTDB): domain Bacteria; phylum Chloroflexota; class Dormibacteria; order Dormibacterales; family Dormibacteraceae; genus CF-161. The sequence goes on from DATFWQ010000354.1 coordinate 930, forward strand.
GTGAAGCCACCGATGAAGCCGTTCACGTCGAGCGTCGGTCGCGCCCAGCCTCGCTCTGCCGCGCTGTAGCCCGCCTCTCCCTCGAGCGCAGCGGCACCCATCAGCTCACGAACCTTCTCCCCGTACGCAGCGCTCAGGTCCCAATCGGCCATCTCCTCGGCCGATGGCGGACGCACCTGGTCGTAGAAGCCGGGGATCGTCACCCGGCCATCGCGGCCCTTCAGCTCAGCAAGAATCCGGGCGAGCGTGTTGAGAGGATTGGGCGCGTTGCCACCGTACATGCCCGAATGCAGGTCGACCGCAGGACCGGAAGCCAGCAGCTCCACGTAGAGGATGCCGCGAAGCCCGGTCACCAGCTCTGGCCTGCCGTCAGCCGAGAAGCCGCCGTCCCAGACCAGCACGTAGTCGGTCGCAAGCTCAGACGCCCTGTTCCGAATGTATCTGGGCAACGACTGACCGCTGATCTCCTCCTCGCCTTCGAGCAGGAAGCGCAGGTTGATGGGCGGGCCGCCAGTGGTCAGTGCGTACTCCGCCGCCTTCAGCGCCGCGATGTGGTTGCCCTTGTTGTCGGAAGAGCCGCGAGCGTACACCATGCCGTCGCGGACGGTCGGCACAAAGGGCGGCGACTGCCACTCCTCGATCGGGTCGGGGGGCTGGACGTCGTAGTGGCCGTAGATCGTCAGTGTCGGTGCGCTGTTTGAGGCGCCACGCCAGTCTGCCTTCAGGACGGGATGCCCTGCAGGCACGACGTCCTCGATCGACGTCTCCATGCCGAGGGACCTGAACCGGTCAGCCAGCCACGAGCAGTTGTACAGAATGTCCTCCCGGTGCTCCGGCAGGGTGCTGACGCTCGGGATGCGCAGCTCTTCGAAGAAATCGGCTTCGGCTTGAGGCCGCGAGGCGCGGGCCAGCTGCAAGGCTTGTTCCAGGCTCATGCCCCCACCCTAACGTTCTCCTGTACGAGATGGGAGTGGATCATCATTCGACCGGGAAGAAGCACGCGGCTTCGTGGCCATTCAGCTTGACAGTGTCCAGCGGCGGCTCCGACTCGGCGCATCGAGGCTGGGCTTTGTAGCAGCGAGTGCGGAACCGGCAGCCCGACGGTGGGTTGACCGGCGATGGAACGTCGCCGGTCAGGATGATCCTGCGGCGCACCTTCTCGACCCTGGGGTCGGGAATCGGGATTGCCGACAGCAGCGACGCGGTGTAGGGGTGCTTCGGCCGCCGGTAGAGCTCGTTGGCGCCCGACACCTCGACCACCTTGCCCAGGTACATCACTGCGATCCGATCGGAGATGTGCTTCACCACGGAGAGGTCGTGGGCGATGAACAGGTAGGTCAGGTTGAACTGGTCCTGCAGGCGCTCGAGCAGGTTGATGATCTGGGCCTGGATCGACACGTCGAGCGCGCTGATCGGCTCATCGCAGACGATGAACGACGGGTCGACCGCCAGCGACCTGGCGATCCCGATGCGCTGCCTCTGGCCGCCGGAGAACTCGTGCGGGTAGCGGTTGCCGAAGTTGGGGTTCAGCCCCACGACGTTCAGGAGCTCGTGAATCCGATCCTGCCGCTGCCGGCGGCTTGACGCCAGGCCGTGGATGTCGAGCGGCTCGCCCACTATCTCCCCCACGGTCTGGCGCGGATCCAGCGAGGCGAACGGGTCCTGGAAGATCATCGCCATCTCGCGGCGCATCCGGCGCATCTCGGCGCCCGACAGCCTGGTAAGCTCGCGGCCCTTGAACACAACCCGGCCGGCGGTGGGCTCCACCAGCCGCAAGATCGAGCGACCCAGCGTCGACTTGCCGCAGCCCGACTCGCCGACCAGGCCAAGAGTCTCGCCCTGACGGATCGTGAGATCCACGCCGTCGACCGCCCTCACGTGGGCCACGGTCCGCTGAAGCACGCCCGCGGTTATCGGGAAGTAGGTTCGGAGTCCGTGCACTTCGAGCAGCGGGTCCGCGGACGTCCAGGCCCGCGAGAGCGTGGGCCTCGTGGTCGCCGTCTCAGCCACCTGCAACACCTCCCTGCTGTATGGGAGTCGCTGCGCCGAGATCGGTCCCGCCCTGAGTCACCCAGCAGGCTGCGCGCTGGGTGTCGCCGACCCAGGCCAGCACCGGTGTCTCCTGGATGCAGCGCTCGATCCGGAACGGGCACCGTGGGTGGAAAGCGCACCCTTCGGGCAGGTTGGTCATGTCAGGCGGCATCCCTTCGATCGGGCGGAGGGCCTCGTGCGCCTCGGCGTCGAGCCGCGGAATCGACTGCAGCAGCGACCAGGTGTAAGGGTGCTTGGGGCTTGCGAACACGTCGTCGGTCGGGCCCTCTTCGACCACCCGGCCGGCGTACATGACCATCACCCGCTCACACATGCCGGCGACGACACCCAGGTTGTGAGTGATCAGAACCGTCGCGGTGCCGAACTCTCGGTTGACCTGTTTGAGCAGCTCCAGGATCTGTGCCTGAATGGTCACGTCCAGCGCGGTCGTCGGCTCGTCGGCGATCAGAACGGAGGGCGCGGTGGTGAGGCCCATTGCGATCATGGCCCGCTGCCGCATGCCACCCGAGAACTCGTGGGGGTAGTTCTGAACCCGCTTGTTCGGCTCGGGGATGCCCACCTTGGTGAACATCGACACGGCCTCTCTCAATGACTCGGCGAGCCCCAGGCCCTTGTGTAGGCGCAGCGGCTCGCCCACCTGCCACCCGGTTCGATAGACCGGATTCAAGGAGGTCATCGGGTCCTGGAAGATCATCGCGATCTCTTCGCCACGCACCTCCTGAATCTCTGCTTCGGAGGCCTTGACCAGGTCCCGGCCCTTGTACATGACCTCACCGGCGACGATCCGTCCCGGTCGCGGCAGCAGCCGCATGATGCTCAGCACGGTCATCGACTTGCCCGAGCCCGACTCTCCGACTATGCCCAGCGTCTCGCCGGGGTCGATGTGGAAGTCCACACCGTCAACGGCCTTGACCAGCCCCTCCTTGGTCGGGAACTGCGTCTTGAGGCCGCGAACCTCAAGCAGGTGTTCGGGCATCTACGACGATCCCTCGCCAGCTGCGGATGCTCTGGTAAGCATGGCCCTCATGTCCTCT